>NZ_WTLH01000189.1 GCF_011421595.1 Streptomyces sp. YIM 98790
CGGCCCGGACGACGGGCCGTCCGCCTGGCGGCGGCTGCCCGCGCTGGTGGTGGACCACGCCCGGCACCCGCTGACCCTGTCCGCCACCCACCGGGTGCTGCCCGGCCTGGACCTGCCCCGGGCGGTGCGCACCGCCAGCCGCTTCGCCCAGGTACGGCAGCGCCCCACGGCGGAGACCGCCGCCCCGGGCACGGCGCTGCCCGCCCCGGCCCGCGGCACCGTGCTGCTCACCGGCGACGGCCAGGTGTGGGAGATCTCCGGCATCTCCTTCACGGTGCTGGCCAGCCGGCTGCGCACCTTCCCGCCGGAGTGGGCGGAGCTGGAGGCGGCGGTCAGCGACCATGTGCTGATCCCGCTGCTCTGCGAGGACCAGGGCATCGTGCCCGCGCCCCGCTACACCACCGGACCGGCCGGCCCGGCGCCCGGCGAGGTCGGGCTGATCCTGCCCGCGCCCACCTGGAACCAGGTGTGGGCGGGGGCGGCCACCGGCTCCGGCATGCCGTACAAGAGCACCAGCGTCGGGCCCAAGCCGATCCCGGACCTGCTGGCCTACCTCGCCTGACCCGGCCTGACCCGGCATTGACCGTGCCTGTCCCGGCCTGACCGTGCCGGGCCCGCCCCGGGCCCCGCCGCGGCCAGGTATACCGCGGCGGGCGCCGCAGGCTGTCCCCGGCCGCCGCCCCCGCCCCCTCCCACGGGTCTCACCACGGGCATCCGCCCAGCTCAAGACAGCTCACCGCAGAAGCGGCCACCGGGTGAGAGCAAGGTTTCGCCCGTGTCACCTCGTGCCACAGCGGCGAAATGCTCGGTCCCTACCTTCGGGCAGCAACAAGCCGCAGTGAGCTGCTCTACCCACGTGGAGGCCCGCATGTCAGCCCCGACGACCACACCCGCCCGCCGGAGCGGGCGCTGGATCGAGGAGTGGGACCCGGAGAACGAGGAGTTCTGGGAGCGCACAGGCAAGAAGATCGCCAAGCGGAACCTGGGCTTCTCCATCTACGCCGAGCACATCGGATTCTCGGTCTGGACCATGTTCTCGGTCCTCGGTCTCTTCATGGGGCCGGAATACGGCATCGACCCGGCCGGGAAGTTCTTCCTGGTGGCGGTGGCCTCCGCGGTCGGCGCCGCGCTGCGCGTCCCCTACGGCTTCGCGGTGGCCCGCTTCGGCGGCCGCAACTGGACGATCTTCAGCACCGCCGTGCTGCTGATCCCGGCCACCGCGCTGCTGGTGGTCATGGAGCCGGGGACCTCGTACACCACCTTCATGATCGTCGCGATCTGCACCGGTGTGGGCGGGGCGAACTTCGCCTCCTCGATGGCCAACATCAACAGCTACTTCCCCAACCGCCTCAAGGGCTGGGCCCTGGGCATGAACGCCGGCGGCGGCAACATCGGCGTGCCCGTCGTCCAGTGGGTGGCCCTGCTGGTGATCTTCCTGGTCGGCACCGGGTCCCCGCGGGTGCTCATCGCCATCTACCTGCCGCTGATCCTGACCGCGTCCTTCTTCGCCATCCGCTCCATGGACAACCTGGCGCCGGTGCGCAACGACGCCGGCGCGTCCAAGGAGGCGGTGCGGCAGGGCCACACCTGGATCATGGCCTTCCTCTACGTCGGCACCTTCGGCTCCTTCATCGGCTACAGCTTCGCCTTCGGCCTGGTCCTGACCAACCAGTTCGGCCGCACCCCGCTGGAGGCCGCGTCGATCACCTTCATCGGCCCGCTGCTCAGCTCGCTGATCCGCCCGGTCGGCGGCACCCTGGCCGACAAGTACGGCGGCGGCCGGGTCACGCTGATCAACTTCGCGCTGATGATCGTCTTCTCCGGCGGTGTGGCCGCGGCCTCGGTCATGGAGTCGCTGCCGCTGTTCGTGTCCAGCTTCATCGTGCTCTTCCTGCTGACCGGCGTCGGCAACGGCTCCACCTACAAGATGATCCCGGGCATCTTCATGGCCAAGGCCCGTGCCCAGGGCATGACCGGGCAGGCCGCGCAGCTCTACGCCCGGCGGCTCGGCGGCGCCTCCATGGTGATCATCGGTTCGGTCGGCGCGTTCGGCGGTCTCGGCATCAACCTGGCGCTGCGCCAGTCCTTCATCAGCTCCGGCAACGGCACGGCGGCGTTCATCGCGTTCTGCGGCTTCTACGTGGCCTGCCTGCTGGTGACCTGGGCCGTATACACCCGCAGGCGGCCGGCGGCGGCCGCGGCGGCGGGCGGGGACACGGCCGCGGCCCGGGAGCGGCAGCCCGTGTTCGCGGGTGTGTGACACCCCACAGCCTGCTGTAACACGCGGGAAATCGCGAGGAACCGAGCCCGTCACCCCGAGTTGACAGGCTCGGTTCTTCGTACCGAACTGGGCAGAGCGGATACGACCATGCAGCAGCCTCACCCCCACAGCGAACCCCCTCGGGAGCGGGCTCCGGCCACGGGACCGCCGGCCTTGCCCGGCTCATCCGGCTCCTCCCCGCCCTCCGGCTCCTCCTCCGGAGCGCGCGGCATCCGGCCGCTCGACGGCTTCACCGTCGGCGTGACCGCGGCCAGACGCGCCGACGAACTGGGTGCCCTGCTGAAACGGCGGGGCGCCGCCGTCCTGCACGCGCCGGCCCTGCGGATCGTGCCGCTGCCGGACGACGACCAGCTCCTGGCCGCCACCCGCCAGCTGATCGAGCGGNGGCGTGACCGCGGCCAGACGCGCCGACGAACTGGGTGCCCTGCTGAAACGGCGGGGCGCCGCCGTCCTGCACGCGCCGGCCCTGCGGATCGTGCCGCTGCCGGACGACGACCAGCTCCTGGCCGCCACCCGCCAGCTGATCGAGCGGGCCCCCGACGTGGTCGTGGCGACCACCGCCATCGGCTTCCGCGGCTGGGTCGCCGCGGCCGACGGCTGGGGCATCGGCGAACCGCTGCTCGACACCCTCGCCAAGGCGCAGGTGCTGGCCCGCGGGCCCAAGGTGCGCGGCGCCATCCGGGCCGCAGGGCTCACCGAGGAGTGGTCGCCGCAGTCCGAGTCCATGGCCGAGGTGCTCCAGCACCTGCTGGACGACGGGGTGGCCGGACGCCGGATCGCGCTCCAGCTCCACGGCGAGGCACTCCCCGGTTTCATCGACACGCTGCGCGCCGCCGGCGCCCAGGTGGTGGAGATCCCGGTCTACCGCTGGATGCCGCCGGAGGACCTGTCCCCGCTGGACCGGCTGATCGACGCGGTGCTCTGCCGCGGCGTGGACGCGCTCACCTTCACCAGCGCGCCGGCCGCGGCCTCGCTGCTGGCGCGGGCCGCCCAGCGCGGCGAGGAGGAGGACCTGCTGGCCGCACTGCGCGGCGAGGTGCTGCCGGTGTGCGTGGGACCGGTGACCGCCCTGCCGCTCCAGGCGCGGGACGTGCCGGCCCGGCATCCGGAGCGCTTCCGGCTCGGCCCGCTGGTGCAGCTCCTCTGCAACGAGCTGCCGGCCCGCACCCGCCCGCTGCCGGTGGCCGGCCGCACCCTGGAGATCCGCGGCCACGGCGTGGTGGTGGACGACGAACTCAGGCCGGTGCCGCCGGCCGGCATGGCGCTGCTGCGCGCCCTGGCCCGCCGCCCGGGCTGGGTGGTCTCGCGCGGCGAACTGCTGCGCACCCTGCCGGGCGCCGGGCGGGACGAGCACGCGGTGGAGACCGCCATGGCCCGGCTGCGCTCCGCCCTGGGCCATCCCAAGCTGATCCAGACCGTGGTCAAGCGCGGGTACCGGCTCGCCCTGGACCCGGCCGTGGACGGCCAGAAGTACGCCGGCTGAGCGGCCCGGCCCGCCGGGCCGCTCCCGCGCCGCGCACCGCGGCGGCGGGGGAACGGCGGCCCTGGGAGCGCTTCCGCACAGCGGTATGTCCGCCCCCGGCTACCGGCGGTGACCGTCGTCATGGATCGGAGGCCGCTGCGCTGCAGGTGGGGGGCGTCCTCGTTGCTGTGGGTGTACGGTTGACGGCTGCCCTGTCGAGCAGCAGAAGGGGGCCGAGCCTTGGACGTCCGGGAGCGCGAGATCCGCGGGGAGCAGCGGCACTTGGACACCGTGTACCGGCGGCTGGAGGAGAAGATCCACGAGGCCGAGTTCCTCGTGGACGACGCCGCCAAGCGCTTCCAGGTCGGGACACCCGGCGCGCTCGCCGAACGGGACGCCCAGGTCTACCAGGCCGGCCGCCACCTGCACCGGCTCAACCGCGAGTTCGAGGACTTCCTCTTCGGCCGGATCGACCTGCTGCCCGGCAAGGACGGAGTGCGCGGCCCCGATGGCGCCTCCACCTCGGTCGAGCCCGCCGACGACGCCATCCGCGAGGAGAACGGCGAGCACACCGCCCGCATCGCCGAAACCCTGCACATCGGCCGCCTCGGCGTGCTGGACGCCGACTACGTCCCGCTGGTCATCGACTGGCGCGCGCCCGCCGCCGCGCCCTTCTACCGCGCCACCCCCGTCGACCCCGGCCGGGTGGTGCGCCGCCGTGTCATCCGCTCCAAGGGCCGCCGTGTGGTCAGCGTCGAGGACGACCTGCTCCGGCCCGAACTGCGCGCGCTGCTCGACGGCGACGAACTCGCGGTGGTCGGTGACGGCGCCCTGATGGCCTCGCTCGGCCGCGCCCGCGGCCACGCCATGCACGACATCGTGGCCTCCATCCAGGCCGAGCAGGACCGGGTCATCCGCGCCCCCGCCGTCTCCGTCACCGAGGTCACCGGCGGGCCCGGCACCGGCAAGACCGCGGTCGCCCTGCACCGCGCCGCCTACCTCCTCTACCAGGACCGCCGCCGCTACGCGGGCGGCATCCTGGTGGTCAGCCCCACCCCGCTGCTGGTCTCCTACACCGAGGGCGTGCTGCCCTCGCTCGGCGAGGAGGGCCAGGTGGTGATCCGGGCCCTGGGCTCGCTGGCCGACGGCGTGGAGGCGGACTCCTACGACCCGCAGCCGGTGGCCCGGATCAAGGGCTCCGCCCGCATGGCCAAGGTGCTGCACCGCGCCGCACGCGGGGCCGTGCAGCTCGGCGAACGGCCCGACCGGCTGCGCGTGGTGGCCTTCGGCGCCCGGATCGAGCTGGACGCGGACGAGCTGAAAGGTATCCGCACCGCCGTGCTGGGCGGTACCGCGCCGGTCAACCTGCTCCGCCCGCGCGCCCGCCGCCTGCTGCTGGACGCGCTGTGGCAGAAGTCCGGCGCGCCCCGCCGCTACCCGGACCCGGAGCTGGCCGCCGAGGCCCGCGAGGCGTTCGGCGAGGACGTCGGCACCGACTCCGCCTTCCTGGACTTCCTGGACGCCTGGTGGCCGGAGCTCACCCCGCTCGGCGTGCTCACCGCCATGGCCGACCCGGACCGGCTGGCCCGCTGGTCCCGGCGGGTGCTGCGGCCCGGCGAGGTCCGGCAGCTCGCCCGCTCGCTGCGCCGCGTCCGGCCGGACGGCGGCGGCCTGTCCGCACACGACGTGGCACTGCTGGACGAGCTGCGCACCCTGCTCGGCACCCCCGCCCAGCCCGCCCGGCCCCGCGACACCGACCCGCTGGACCAGCTCACCGGCCTGGAGGAGGTCACCACCTACGCCGAGCGGATGGCGGCCGCCCGCCAGGAACGCAACGGGGAGGCCGGCCGCGCCGCGGACCGGGAACGCACCGGATACGCGCACATCATCGTGGACGAGGCGCAGGACCTCACCCCGATGCAGTGGCGGATGCTGGGCCGGCGCGGCCGGCAGGCGACCTGGACCGTGGTGGGCGACCCGGCGCAGTCCTCCTGGACCGATCCGGAGGAGTCCGCGGCCGAGCGGGCCGCGGCGCTGGGCAGCCGTCCGCGCCGCTCCTTCGAGCTGACCGTGAACTACCGCAACCCGGCGGAGATCGCCGAGGTCGCCTCCCGGGTGCTGGCGCGGGCCATGCCCGGCGCGCGCCCGCCGCGCGCGGTCCGGGCCACCGGTGTCGAGCCGGTGTTCTCGGCCGCCCCGGAGGACCTGGCGGAACAGGCCCGTGCCGCCGTCCGCCGCCTGCTGGAGGAGGTGGAGGGCACGGTCGGCGTGGTGGTCGCCATGAGCCGCCGCGAGGAGGCCCGCACGTGGCTGGCCGGACTCGGCGACCGGGTGGTGGCCCTCGGCAGCCTGGAGGCCAAGGGCCTGGAGTACGACGCCACGGTGGTGGTCTCCCCGGCCGAGATCGCCGAGGAGTCCCCGGCCGGGCTGCGCACCCTGTACGTGGCGCTGACCCGTGCCACCCAGCGCCTCACCGTGCTCTCCGCCGCGGGCGACGGCCCGGACCCCGACGGCATCCCCGTCCTGCTGCGCTGACCGCACCGGCGCAGCGGCGGGTGCGGAAGATGTCTGGAATATGGCGGGATGTGCGGCTGTTGTACCCCTCGAAGGGCCGCAGACCGAGGGGGACACGGCGGCGTGTGACGGCATCGCCGGATGCCTGCTCGGTTTGTTAGCCTTTCGGTGGCACCGGCTCGTTCCATGCCCCCGGGCCCAACCTTCGTCGCTTCGAGCGACCACTTGCCGCGAGGCGAGCTGGCGGGCCGGTGCTCATACGTTCACGCGGGCGGCCCGCACCTTCCGGAAACGGGGGTGCGGGCCGCCCGTCCCGTGCCCGCCGCACCTCTTCGCCGGGTTCTGCGCCGGCATCGCGCCGGTTCTGCGCCGGGTGCGCGGCCCCCGCCTCACGGCCGTCCACGGCCGTCCGGCGCCTGCCGCCGCGGCGGGCGGGCCGCCGGGCAGGGCGTGTCCGCGTGATCGCGGTCGCCCGCGCAGCAGGAGCACACCCCGTGCCGCACCGCGCCGCTCAGCGGCTCGATCGAGCGCACCGTCCCGGTCCCCGCGCACGGCACGCACGGATGCCCGCCGCGCTCCGTGCCGCGCCGCCCGGGTCCGCCGCCGGCCAGGTATTCGCGCGCGGCGGCCGCCGCCCCCGCCCGCGCATAGCGGTCCGCGTCCCTGCCCATGGCCGCCACCTCCCGCGGGCGTCGCCCTGCCGGCCCATCCGTCCGGTGCCGTCCGTCGGCCGGTCACCCTATACCGGGCAGACCGCCGCGGGCCGCTGCGGCCCGCGCGCGGACGCCGATCCGCGGACCCCGGCCGAGCGGCCCGGAGGCGGAAGCCGAGGTTGTTGAACGGGCATGGCGTACCGGAGGTCCGGACGGGCAGACTGGGCGGGTGACGGCGAGGCGCCGGCGGCCGGCCGCGCGGTGCCGGACCGCCCGGCTCGGAAGGGTGCGCGATGAGTGCGGATCATGACTGCCTGCGGCCGGTCGACCCCGGCATCGTCGGGGTCCGTCCCTGCCCGCGGTGCCAGCAGCGGACCGTCAAGCTGCCCGGCCGCTACGAGCCGCTGTGCCTGGACTGCTTCGCCGAGGAGCGCACCGCCTACGAGCGGATGCTGATCGCCAACGGCCGCCCGGTGGCCGGGCAGATCGCCGGCCCCGAATGCCTGGGCTGCGGCGGTACCGACGTGGACGCCGACGGCCGCACCTGGTGGTGCCTGGGCTGCGGCATCGTCTCCGGCGTGGCCTGCGGCTGTGCCGCCGGAACCCGTCCGTAGCGCGCACCGCCGAGGTGGCCCTCTCGTAGGGTGGGACAGCACTGACCACGGGGTACCGGCCGTCTGCGGGCCGGCGGAGCACACCGAAAGTGAAGGACTGCTATGGCAACGGCGCCCAGCGTCTCCTACTCCATGACGATCCGGCTGGAGGTGCCGGCCGGCGGACCGGCGGTCAGCCAGATCACCACCGTGGTGGAATCCTCCGGCGGACACGTCACCGGCCTGGACGTCACCGCCTCCGGCCATGAGCGGCTGCGCATCGACGTCACCATCGCGGCGAGCTCCACCGCGCACGCCGAGGAGATCGTCCAGAAGCTCCGCGGCATAGACGAGGTGGACGTGCAGAAGGTCTCCGACCGGACCTTCCTGATGCACCTCGGCGGCAAGATCGAGATGACGTCCAAGCACCCCATTCGCAATCGCGACGACCTCTCCATGGTCTACACCCCCGGCGTGGCCCGGGTCTGCACCCAGATCGCGGCCAACCCGGACGACGCCCGCCGGCTGACCGTCAAGCGCAACAGCGTGGCCGTGGTGACGGACGGCTCGGCCGTGCTGGGCCTGGGGAACATCGGCCCGGCCGCCGCGCTGCCGGTGATGGAGGGCAAGGCCGCCCTGTTCAAGCGCTTCGCTGGCATCGACGCCTGGCCGCTGTGCCTGGACACCCAGGACACCGACACCATCGTGGAGGTGGTCAAGGCCATCGCGCCCGGCTTCGCCGGCATCAACCTGGAGGACATCTCGGCGCCGCGCTGCTTCGAGATCGAGGCGCGGCTGCGCGAGGCCCTGGACATCCCGGTCTTCCACGACGACCAGCACGGCACCGCGATCGTGGTGCTGGCCGCCCTGCACAACGCGCTGCGGGTGGTCGGCAAGCGGCTGGAGGAGGTGCGGGTGGTGATGTCCGGGGCGGGTGCGGCCGGCACCGCCATCCTCAGGCTGCTGCTGGCCGCCGGGGNTTCCACGACGACCAGCACGGCACCGCGATCGTGGTGCTGGCCGCCCTGCACAACGCGCTGCGGGTGGTCGGCAAGCGGCTGGAGGAGGTGCGGGTGGTGATGTCCGGGGCGGGTGCGGCCGGCACCGCCATCCTCAGGCTGCTGCTGGCCGCCGGGGTCAAGCACGCGGTGGTGGCCGACATCCTGGGCGTGGTGCACGCCGGCCGGGCGGACCTGGCGCACGCGGACGGGGACGCGCCGCTGCGCTGGATCGCGGAGAACACCAATCCGGAGGGCATGACCGGCACCCTGGGCCAGGCGGTGGCCGGCGCGGACGTCTTCATCGGCGTCTCCGCGCCCAACGTGCTGACCGGGGAGGATGTGGCGGCGATGGCGGAGGGCGCGATCGTGTTCGCGCTTGCCAACCCGGACCCGGAGGTCGACCCGGCGGTGGCCCGGCGGACCGCCGCGGTGGTGGCCACCGGCCGCTCGGACTTCCCGAACCAGATCAACAACGTGCTGGTCTTCCCCGGTGTCTTCCGCGGCCTGCTGGACGCCCAGTCCCGGACGGTGGACACCTCGATGATGCTGGCGGCGGCCCGGGCGCTGGCCGATGTGGTGACCGAGGACGAGCTGAACGCGAACTACATCGTGCCGAGTGTGTTCAACGAGCGGGTGGCGGGCGCGGTGGCGGGCGCGGTGCGCGCCGCCGCGACCGCCCCCTGACCCGGCACCACCGCCCGCGCCCCCGCCCCCGCCGCACCGCTGCGGGGCTGTGCGGCACGGCGCGTCGCTGCAGGCCCCCGAACCGGTGCCCTTAGGGTTTCCGCAGGTGTCGGATTGGCCTTCGCCGCACTCCGGGGGGCAGGATGCGTCCCGGGCGCGAGGTCGGCGCGCGGTCGCCGACACGCGGACCCCGCCCCCGGGACTGTCAGTGGTCCCTGGCAGGATCGCACCATCTGCACTCTGCAAGATGAACGCGTCCGGCCCGGCGTCCGGGCCGTCAGGTCCTCGCGGGTACGCGGCACCCTTTCCGGCGCCCCGTGTCCGCAGGCCGGGGCGTGTTCCTCCCCCGGGCTCCGCCAGGGGGGTACCCCCACCCCCGCCGCCACGGCGGGGGGTAGCACGCAAGGAGTTTTCATGAACCGCAGCGAGCTGGTGGCCGCTCTGTCGGAGCGCGCCGAGGTGACCCGCAAGGACGCCGACGCCGTGCTCTCAGCGCTGGCCGAGGTGACCGGCGAGGTCGTCGCCAAGGGTGACGAGAAGGTCACCATTCCCGGCTTTCTGACCTTCGAGCGCACCCACCGCGCCGCCCGCACCGCGCGCAACCCGCAGACCGGTGAGCCCATCCAGATCCCGGCGGGTTACAGCGTGAAGGTCACTGCGGGCAACCGCCTCAAGGAGGCCGCCAAGGGCAAGTGAGCCCGCGCGTTCACCTGCTCCCTCCTGCCCAGCCGCCCGCGTCGGCCGGGCAGGTGGCCGGGCCCGCCGGGCGGTCCCGCGCCTGCGGGCCGCCCGGCCGGTGCCCGTTCCTCCGGCGGCACCGGCCGCTCCCCGGTGAACGCGGGCGAGGCCCTGCCCCGGCCTGCGGGAACCGGCGCCTGCCGGTCCGCGCATCCCGGTGTCGCCGTCACCACGGTGTCCGCCCCCGGCCGTGACCGGCCGTGACCCGTCCGGCGGCGGCCGTCCGGGGCACCGCGGGGCACCGGGGCGGCCGGATGCACAGGGCGGGCCCTTCCTTCGGGAGCACCTCCCACCCCGGCCTGGAATGGGGAATCATGGCTCCATGACCGAGGCGTCATCACTTGCCGGCCGGCTCCTGGTGGCCACCCCTGCGCTCGCCGATCCGAACTTCCTGCGTGCCGTGGTGCTGATGCTCGACCACGACGGCGACGGCGCCCTCGGGGTGATCCTCAACCGTCCCACCCCGGTCGGCGTGGCCGAGGTGCTGGAGCCCTGGGCGGATCTCGCGGGGGAGCCGGGAGTGGTCTTCCAGGGGGGCCCGGTGGCGCTGGACGCCGCGCTGGCCCTGGCCGTGGCGCCGGGCGAGAGCCCGCTCGGCTGGCGGCGGGTGCACGGCTCGATCGGGCTGGTCGATCTGGAGGCGCCGCCCGAGGTGCTGGCCGCCGAGGTGGGGTCGCTGCGGGTGTTCGCCGGCTATGCCGGCTGGGGCTCCGGCCAGCTGGAGCGCGAGCTCGACGAGGGCGCCTGGTATGTGGTCGATTCCGAGCCGGGCGACGTCTCGGCCCCGGACCCGGAGCGGCTGTGGCGCGCGGTGCTCCGCCGGCAGCGCAGCAACCTCGCACTGCTGGCCACGTACCCGGATGACCCGTCGCTGAATTAGTCTTGGGCACCATGAGCACTCTTGAGCCCGAGCGCGGGGCGGGCACCGGCACGCTTGTCGAGCCGACTCCGCAGACGACGCACGGCGATGGCGACCACGAGCGCTTCGCGCACTATGTCCAGAAGGACAAGATCATGGCGAGCGCCCTGGACGGCACCCCCGTCGTGGCGCTCTGCGGCAAGGTCTGGGTGCCCAGCCGGGACCCGAAGAAGTACCCGGTCTGCCCCCAGTGCAAGGAGATCTACGAGTCCATGAGCTTCGGCGGCGGCGGCAAGGACGGCGACAAGAAGTAGCCGGACGGCCCGCGGCCGTCCGCCGCGCCCGGCACCGGCCCGCCGCCCCGTGCGGCGGGCGTGCCGGGGC
>NZ_WTLH01000019.1 GCF_011421595.1 Streptomyces sp. YIM 98790
GGAGCGCCGGCGGCGCGGAGCGCAGCGGCTCGCCGGTCATCCCGCCGGGAGCCGGCCCGGCCGTGCTGACCGCCGCGCTGGCGGTGGCCGCCGCGGTGACGGCCCAGTGGGGCCAGGCCGCCCTGCTGCCCGCCGTGGTGCTGCTCCAGGCGGTGACGGCGGCGGGCTGGTTCCGGCTGAACGGCATGTGGCCCGCCCGGCAGGGCATCGCCCTGGCCTTCGCCGCCGGGGTGACCGCGGACGCGGCCGTGCTGGCCGGCGGCCGGGAGCACGCCGACGCCGCGCTGCTGGGCACGCTGGGCGTCTGGTTCCTGCTGGTGATCCTCAACCAGCTGCGGCACCGGGGCCCCGGCGAGGAGCGGATGGACGCGCTGACCGCGACCGCCGCCGCCACGCTGCTGACCGTGGTGGCCGGCAGCCTGCTCGCCGCCGTGCAGGTCTCCGCGGACGCCGTGACGTTCGCCATGCTCGGGGTGGCGGTGGCGGTGCTGGTCCGGGCGGCCGTGCCGGCCCGGGGCACCCGGGCGGCCCGGGTCTGGGGCGGCCTGCTGGGCGCGGTCGCGGCCGTGCTGGCCGCCGCCGCGTTCTCCCAGCTCGCCGCGCGGATCGCCGGCCACGATCTGGACCACGGGCTGCTGCTGGGCGCGGCGGCCGGCTGCTGCGCGGTGCTGGGGCTGCGGGTGGCCGGCTACGACTGGCCGTCCCGGTTCGTGCACTTCACGGCCGGGGTGGCGCTGCCGCTGACCGCCGCCGCGCCGGTGCTGTACGGACTGGCCCGGCTGCTGCACTGAGCAGCCCGGCGGCCGGGCCCGGCCGGGCGCCGCCGGCAGCGCGCGGCGCGGCCGGGCGGCCGTCCGCGGACCCGTGACGTGTGCCGTGATCCTGTAACGAGCCTGCTGCAAGCTCCCGGCCCTCCGGGACTCGCGCGGACCGGCGGGTTACGCTCGCCGACGGCCGCTCCGCCGACGATCACCTGGCCGCCGATCTTCTGGGGGGAACCCGACCACCATGCGCGCGCTGCGAATATCCCTGATCCTGCTCATCGTGTTCGGCGGCCTGTTCACCGCCGCGGACCGCCTGGCGCTCGTGTTCGCCGAGAGCGAGGTGGCCACCCGGGCCCGGTCCGGCCTGGGGCTGGAGTCGGAGCCCGGCGTGTCGATCAAGGGATTCCCCTTCCTCACCCAGTTGCTCGGCAAGGAGATCGACCACGTCGAGCTGGACCTGAAGGACTACGACGTGGAGCTGGACGGCCGGCAGGCGAGGCTGGAGGATCTCAGCATCGAGCTGCGCAACACCAGCATCACCGGCAATTTCTCCGGCGCCGAGGCGGAGCGGGCCTCGGGCACCGGGGTGCTCAGCTACGAGGAGCTGAGCAAGCTGGCCACCCAGGAGGTCAAGGAGGTCAACGACGCGCTGGGGGTGGAGTTCAGCCACGCGGGCGAGGGCCAGGTGGTGATCCAGGTCACGGTGCTGGGCCAGAGGCTGATCCCGGAGATGAGGGCCGATCTGCTGCTGCACGAGGACAGCCAGCTCGTGCAGCTCAAGGTGGACGAGATTCCCTCGCTGGAAGGGCTGCCGCTGATCGGCACCGGGCTGGAGGAGCAGCTCCGCACGTGGGTGGACCGGGAGCGGGAGATCCGGGGCCTGCCGGAGGGGCTGTCGCTGGACGGCGTGGAGGCCGTGGAGGAGGGCGTGAACCTCTCGGTCACCGGTACCGACGTCAGCCTGAGCGGCTCCTGAGTCACCAGCTCGTCCGGATGCTGAGACGCGGCCTTTCACCGGGCCGCTGGGCCGGTGAACACTGGTCCGCGGCGGACCGCGGGCCCTCGGGGCAAGGTCCCCCAGCCCGGACAATCCCACACAGCGGACAACAATGTCTCACCATCCGGAACGCCGGTGACATTCCCGCCCCGGTGTCCGTACGATCGCCGACATGATGCGACAGGCGGATCTCACCAAGCGACGGGCGGTCGACCTTTGCCGCGTCGCCGCCATGCTCTGTCGTCCCGCCGCCTGACGGCCCTCTCCCGCCCTCTTCTCCGCGTGGTGACCGCGCGCCCCTGCCCCGCCCGGACCGGGGACAGCGCTGCGCCGCCACGCCCGGTCACCTCCCCCGAAGAACCGCCCAGCGCCGAAGGAGTACAGACATGAGCCGCAGTGACGTCCTGGTGGACGCCGACTGGGTCGAGCAGCACCTGGACGACGCCAACGTCGTCATCGTGGAGGTCGACGAGGACACCTCGGCCTACGACCGCAACCACATCCGCAACGCCGTCCGCATCGACTGGAAGCAGGACCTCCAGGACCCGGTCCGGCGCGACTTCGTCGACCAGGCCGGCTTCGAGAAGCTGCTCTCCGCCAAGGGCATCGCCAACGACCACACCGTGGTTCTGTACGGCGGCAACAACAACTGGTTCGCCGCCTACGCCTACTGGTACTTCAAGCTCTACGGCCACCAGGACGTCCGGCTGCTGGACGGCGGGCGCAAGAAGTGGGAGCTGGACTCCCGCGAGCTGGTCGCCGAGGTCCCCGAGCGCCCGGCCACCGTCTACAAGGCCAAGCCGCAGGACACCTCCATCCGCGCCTTCCGCGACGACGTGGTGGCCGCCATCGGCAGCCAGAACCTGGTCGACGTCCGCTCCCCCGACGAGTTCAGCGGCAAGCTGCTGGCCCCCGCCCACCTGCCGCAGGAGCAGTCGCAGCGCCCCGGCCACGTGCCCACCGCCCGCAACATCCCGTGGTCCAAGTCCGCCAACGACGACGGCACCTTCAAGTCCGACGAGGAGCTGAAGGAGCTGTACCAGGAGGAGGGCGTGGACCTGGCCAAGGACACCATCGCCTACTGCCGCATCGGTGAGCGCTCCGCCCACACCTGGTTCGTGCTGCACGAGCTGCTGGGCCAGCCGAACGTGAAGAACTACGACGGCTCCTGGACCGAGTACGGCTCGCTGGTCGGCGTGCCGATCGAGCTCGGCGCCAACAGCTGACCCGCCCGGACCCGGTACCCACGGACGATTCACAGACAAGGACCACACTGCCATGTGCGGAGCACAGCCAGGCGGCCCGGACGCCTCCACCCTCAAGCCCGGCGAGACCACCATCCAGGGGTCCGTCACCCGCGACGGCGAGCCGGTGACCGGCTACGTCCGGCTGCTGGACAGCACCGGTGAGTTCACCGCGGAGGTGCCCACCTCCGCCACCGGGCAGTTCCGCTTCTACGCCGCCGAGGGCACCTGGACGCTGCGCGCGCTGGTGCCCGGCGGGACCGCCGACCGCACGGTGGTCGCCCAGCAGGGCGGGACCGTGGACGTCGCGATCGCCGTCTGAGAGACCTGCGCCACGGCAAGGGCCGTGCCGCCCGGGCTTCCGTCCCGGGCGGCACGGCCCTCACGTGTGCCGCCGCCGTAACCCGATCGTCATCATGCACCGTGCAACCGGGCAGGTCACCGGCCGGTCTGACCCCGCGTACCAACCGTGGAGGTCTTCCCTATGGAACCGGCGCCCCCGCCGCCGCCCCCGCACAGCCCGCCGCCCCCGCCGCCCTCGCCACCGCCCTCAGCGTCCTCACCACTGCCGACCGCGCCGCCGCTGCCACCGCCGCCGCTGCCGCCGCTGCCGCTGCCGCTGCCGCCACGGACCGGCGGCAGGCCGCCGCGCCGCTGGGGACGCACCCTCTCCCTGCTGGCCGCCGCCCTGCTGCTGGGCGCCGTGGCCGGCACCGCCGTCGGCTACACCGTGCAGGCAGACCGCGATCCCACCCCGCTGCCGCCGCTCGCCCAGCAGGAGCTGGCCTACCCCGTGGAGCCGGCGGCCGGGGACGAGCTGCCGCCCGCCCTCACCGAGGAGGAGGACCTGCGGCTGCGCCAGGAGGGCGACCTGCGCGAGCTGCTGGTCGAGCCGCCGGAGGACGCGGAGGAGACGCAGGGTCCGTTCGAGGCGGCGGGCTGGCTGGATCTCCGGCAGTACAGCGAGGAGTTCGAACGGCCGGACCTGATGTTCTCCCTTCTCATGCGGGACCAGGTCCGCCGGGTCGCGATCACCGGCTGGACCGAGGACGAGTGGCGCAGCACCGAGGTGGAGCTGACCCAGTTCCGCGAGATCGCCGACGTCAGGGCGCACAGCTTTCTGCTCGAACAGCAGAGCAGCATGACCGGCCCGGATCTGGCGGGCCACGACGGCAAGAAGCTGCCGGGCGACCTCAACGGCCGCTACTACCTGTGGGACGAGACGTACGAGGAACCGGGCTACTACCCGTTGACCCAGTACAGCGCCCGCGTCCTGGCACAGCGCGGGGACATCCTGCTGGACATCTGGATACACGACTTCGACCGGGAGATCAGCGAGAAATCCGTGATCGACCTGGCCCGGCGCCAGCTGGAGGTGCTGTGATGCGCCGCGTTCTGCTCCCCGTGCTCGCCGTGCTGCTGGTCCTGGGCCTGGCCGGCGGCGGTGCGCTCCACGTCCGGTCGGTGGTGGCCGGAGCCGACCGCTCGGCACCGGTCGACCACGGCGTCGACGCCCTCACGGGCGCCTCGGAGAACGGGGCCGAGGAGGCACCGCCCGGCCGGAGCCATACCGAGCTCAGCGCCCTGCTGCTGCCCTATCCGAAGTACGTCCACCCCGGTCCGGACATCGGTGAGTGGGGCAATGACGCGGAGATCTCCGGCGAGGAGGCCACCGCCATGATCAAGGACAGCGTGGCCGGCATGCCGCGCGACTACCGCCGCGACTTCCACGACTGGGCCGACAGGCTGGAGATCTCCGGCGTGGCGCTGCGCAGCTACGCCAGTCCGCGCGACTCCACGGTGACCGAGATCGTCATCACCGCGTACGGCTCCGCCGCGGACGCCGAGGAGCACCACGAGCGGCTGACCGGGCTGGTGGACGACATCGGGGTGTTCCGGAGCGGCCCGAAGGCCAAGGACTACCCGGACGCCCGGTGCCATCTCCAGCCGCAGGGCGAGGACATGCTGCGACTGCTGGACATCGACCCGGAGGACGTGGACCTGTCCGACATGGAGGAGCCGGAGCTGGACAGCATGTTCTGCACGGCCGTCGTCGGTGAGCGCCATGTCCTGTTCAGGGCGTACGGCGGGCTGCCGCTGCCCGAGCGGAAACTGGCCGGCATGCTCACCGATCAGCTCGATCACCTTGAGTCACCGGGGACCTACGTATGACCCAGCCGACACCCGAGCAGGCTTCCGAGCCCCTGACCACCGAGCCCGAGCCCATGACCACCGAGCCCACAGCCGGGGCGGCCCCTGCCGCCGAGCCCACGGCGGCCGAGGCCACGACCACCGAGCCCACGGCGGCCGAGGCCACGGCCACCGAGCCCTCTGCCGCGGCGGCCCCGGCGGCCGGGGCCGCACCGCCGTTCGTCCACCGCCGCTGGGTGCGGGCGGTGACCCGCTGGACCCTGGCCGCCGCACTGTTCGCCGGCGCGGGCACCCTGACCGCCCACCAGATCACCGAACGGGAACGCACCGACGTGCCCGGCCTGGCCACCGAGGCGGACGGCCGCTGGGACTATCCGGAGCTGACCCTGCCGCCGCTGCCCGAGGGGTCCCCGGCGCCGTTCGCCGACGCGAACGACGCCGAGGTGCACCATGCGGATCTGCGCGAGCTGCTGCTGCCCGCCCCGGCATCCGCCGGTGCCCACCCCGAACTGCCGGAGACCGGATGGCTGGCACCCGAGGAGTTCACCGCTCTGTTCGGCTCCGAGAAGGAACAGCGGGAGCTGGCCGACGCGTTCGGCACCCTGCCGCTCCGGCAGATCTCGCGGCGCGCCTGGTCCATGCCCGACGGCACCACCACCGAGATCTACCTGCTGCGATTCACCACCGGAACGGTCGCCGAAGCGTTCTTCGACCAGGAGTTCGGTGTCCTGGCCACCCGCAAGAAGCTGGCCGCCGCCCCGAGTACGGAAGCGGACGGGACATGGCCGGAGGAGAGCGCGCTCATCGGTGACGTCCGCACCGTGGTGCGCACCGAAGTGGCGCCGCTCACCGACGGCCACACCAGGCTCGCCCATCTGCGGGCCGGCGACATCCTCGGCCTTGTCGTCCAGACACATCCGGACAACGCGGCCGAGGTGCCGTTCCATCAGACGGTCATCCTCCAGGCGCAGTTGCTGGGCTGAGGACGGCCGGGTCGCGCGGGGCCCGGCCGGCACCGTCTGCCGAGTCGTCCGGTTCTTCCCTCAACACAGCCCCTTCAGCGCTGAGTACCGCAGTTCGGGCACAGCCAGTCGCCCTGCGGTCCCTGCTGCATGGAGGCGCCACACGTAGGGCAGTTCATGATCCACACACCCCTTTCATGCCGTGAGACGCTGCGGCTCGTGTTCGCGTTCCGTAACCGCGGTCACGAAACAGTCACCAGAGTGTTCCTTACCCGCTCCTACCCCGGGCGGCCGACCTCACCGCGCCGGGCGCCAACGGGCCGACTAGACTCGGCCCCAGTCCCGTGATCACCCTCGATCACCCCTGCTGCCAGGGAGAACCCCGTGCTCGAAGTGTTCTTCATCAGTCTGATGGTCCTGGTCGTCGTCGGTACCGCCGCTTTTACCGGTCTGGTGGTCAAAAAACTGTACGAAGGCCAGCGCTGACTGCGAAGTTCGTCACATACCGCTCTTGCGTTCGAAGTTTCGAGAGAACTGACTGATCTCCGATGATCGAAATTCCTTCCGACCTCCGTCCGGAACTGGTCCCGCTCGCCTTCCTGCTCGGCACCTGGCAGGGCGCGGGCGTCGCCGACTTTCCCGGAGAGCAGCAGTGCCACTTCGGCCAGGAGCTGTCCTTCACCCACGACGGGCGGGACTTCCTGGAGTACAGCTCGCACGCCTGGGAGCTGGACGCCGAGGGCAAGAAGATCCGGCCGCTGGAGTCCGAACACGGCTACTGGCGCGTCAAGGAGCGCACGGTCGAGGTGGTGATGGTCCGGGACCGGGGCGTGGTCGAGGTCTGGTACGGCGAACTCGCCGAGGGCAAGCCCCAGATCGACCTGGCCACGGACACCATGGCCCGGCTGGCCGAGGCGCCCGAGTACAGCGGCGGCAAACGGCTCTACGGCTATGTCAAGGGGGAGCTGCTCTGGGTGGGCGAACTGGCCACGCCCTCGCAGCCACTGCGTCCCTATATGTCCGCCCAGCTGAAGAAGGTCGTCGACCCCCGCGAGTGGGTCAAGGACATGTCCGACCTCCCGGACGACGGCGTCGCCTTCTTCAAGTGAGCGAGCGGGCCGCACCGTCGCGGCGGGGCACCGCCCGGCCCTGCCCGGCCCTGCCCGGCCGCTTCACGTCACCGATGCAGCACGCAGCCACTTCGCCCGGCCGGCCGGGCTGCCCGGCTGTTGCACGGGCCGTCCCGTGGTCCAGTCCGGCACCGCGCGTTAACCTTCTGTTTCTCACGCTCCGTAACCACGTATGACCGCTGCGGAAGCCGCGGCGGTCACGGGGTGCGCAGCGCGCCGCCGTCGACCGGGACCAGGGAGCCGGTGAGGTAGCCGGCGGCCGGGGAGAGCAGGAAGGCCGCCACCCGGCCGAACTCCTCCGGCCTGCCGTAGCGGCGCAGCGGGATGGCGGCCAGCGCGGCCTCCCGCCCGGCCGGGTCGAGGGAGTCGAGCCGGGCCGTCCGGTCGGTGGCGATCCGCCCCGGCAGCAGGCCCAGGACCCGGACGCCGCGTGGTCCGTACTCGTCGGCCATGTCCTTGGCGGCCATGGCCAGACCGGGCCGCAGCCCGTTGGAGATCCCGAGACCGGTGAGGGGGGAACGGGCGGAGGAGGACAGCACCAGGGCGATCGCTCCGCCGTCCTCCTGCCCGGCCAGGTGGGCGGCGACCTCGCGGGCGCAGCGGACCGCGCCCAGGAAGACGGATTCGAAGGCGTCCCGCCACTGCTCGTCGGTGGCGGAGGCGGCGCTGCCGGGGGGCGGCCCGCCGACCGAGATGAGGATGCCGTCCACCCGGCCGAAACGCTCCAGGGCGAGGTCGAGCAGGCGGCGCGGAGTCCGAGGATCTGCCTGGTCGGCCACGGTGCCGGCCGCGGCCGGCCCGTCCGGGCCGCGCAGCCGGTCCAGCGCGCCGTCGACGTTCTGCCTGTCGCGGGAGGAGATCACCACCCTGGCGCCGTCGGCGACCAGTGCGGCAGCGGTGGCGAAGCCCAGTCCCTTGCTGCCGCCGGTGACGAGATAGACCCGTCCGTCGAGTCCGAGGTCCATGTGCTGCTCCTCCCGCGGGCCGGGGTGCCGGTGATCACCGAGCATGCCGTGTGTGCCGTGCCTGCGGCAACGTCACCGGGGTCATCGGGCGGACCGGGATTGGGCGGCGCCGGCCGGGGCAGGCGACCGGATGACCGGTGCCCGGCGCCGGGGCGCCTCCCGGGCATGCGCGCCCGGCGGGCAGACTCCGCACGGCTTCCCCTCTCCGGCCGGGTCTTCCCGGGCTCACCGCCCGGGAGGTGCCCCGGGCCGGCGCACCGGGCCCGCCGCCCCCGCCCGCGGCGGTGTGCGGCAGTTCACCCCGCCTAGACTGGCTGCGTGGTGAGCACCGACTGGCAGACAGATCTGCGGAACCGCGGATACCGGCTGACCCCGCAGCGTCAGCTCGTGCTGGAGGCCGTCGAGAAGCTGGGGCACGCCACGCCCGACGACATTCTCACCGAGGTCCGGCGGACGGCCGGCGGCGTGAACATCTCGACGGTCTACCGGACGCTGGAGCTGCTGGAGGAACTCGGCCTGGTCTCGCACGCCCATCTGGGGCACGGCCCGCCCACGTACCACCTGGCCGAGCGGCACCACCACATGCACCTGATGTGCCGGGACTGCGGCACGGTGCTGGAGGCGGACATGGACCTGGCCGCGCCGTTCACCGAGCGGCTGCGCGAGGCGATGGGCTTCGAGACGGACATGAAGCACTTCGCGATCTTCGGCCGCTGCGCCGCCTGCAGCGCCACTCTGCACTCCGAGGCCGCCGCCCACGACGAGACCCCCTCCGGCGGCTGACGCCCGCCCGCGCGGCGGCGCGGAACGTACGCTGGAGGCATGTCCTCCGAGCCTTCCCCGACTTCCCCGGACTCCCCGGACTCCCCGGACTCCCCGGACTCCCCGGACTCCCCGGCCGCGGCGGCCGTGCCGGTGTACGCCAGTCCGCTGCTCGCCCTGCCCGGTGCGGTGGCCGCCGACGCCCCGGACGCCGGGGTGGCCGCGCACTACGGCGATCTGTTCCGGGAACAGCGCACCCTGGAGCACGGCGACGGCTTCGTGGACCTCTCCCACCGCGACGTGGTCACCGTCACCGGCGAGGACCGGCTGACCTGGCTGCATCTGCTGCTCACCCAGCACGTCTCCGAGCTGCCGCCGGGCCGGGCCACCGAGGCGCTGATCCTCTCCGCCAAGGGCCATGTCGAGCACGCCCTCTACCTGGTCGACGACGGGGCCACCACCTGGATGCACACCGAGCCCGGCCGGGCCGCGGCACTGACCGGCTACCTGGAGAGCATGAAGTTCTTCTACCGGGTGGAGATCGCGGACCGCACCGCCGACTGCGCGGTCGTGTTCCTGCCGGCCGGCTCCATCGCCGAGCCCGGCCCGGACGCGGTGGTGCGGGAGACCGCCTGGGGCCGGGAGGTCTTCCTGCCGCGCACGCGGCTGGAGGAGTTCGCCGCGGCGCACGGCCCGGCCGCCGGGGTGCTGGCCTTCGAGGCGCTGCGGGTGGCCGGGCACCGTCCCCGCCTGGGCCGGGAGACCGACCACCGCACCATCCCGCACGAACTGGGCTGGATCGGCAGCGCGGTGCACCTGGACAAGGGCTGCTACCGGGGCCAGGAGACCGTGGCCCGGGTGCAGAACCTGGGGAAGCCGCCGCGCCGGCTGGTCTTCCTGCACCTGGACGGCAGCGAGGTGAAGCTGCCCGAGCACGGCGATCCGGTGCGGCTGGCCGCGGACGGCCCGGAGGGACGCGTGCTGGGGTTCGTCACCACGGCGGCCCGCCATCACGAGCTGGGGCCGATCGCCCTGGCGCTGGTGAAGCGGAACGTCCCGGAGGACGCCGAGCTGCTGGCCGGGCCGACGGTCGCGGCCCAGGAGACGGTCGTCGCCCCCTGACCGGGGCGGCGCGCCGGGCCGCCGGGTCACACCTCCAGCAGGACGGTGAACGGCCCGTCGTTGGTCAGGGTCACCCGCATCCGGGCTCCGAAGCGGCCGGTCTCGACGTGCGCGCCCAGCGCGCGCAGCTCCCGGCAGACGGCCTCCACCAGCGGCTCGGCCAGTTCGCCGGGCGCCGCGGCCTGCCAGGTGGGGCGCCGCCCCTTGCGGGCGTCCCCGTAGAGGGTGAACTGGGAGACCACCAGCAGCGGGGCACCCGTGTCCGAGCAGGATTTCTCGCCGTCCAGGATGCGCAGGCCCCACAGCTTGCGGGCCAGCCTGGCCGCCTGCTGCTCGGTGTCGTCATGGGTGACGCCGACCAGGACGCACAGTCCCGGTCCGGTGATCTCGCCGACCGTTTCGCCGTCGACCACCACGGCCGCGCCGTCGGTCCGCTGTACCACTGCTCGCATGCCCGCCATGATGCCGGAACGATCCACCGGCCCGGACGGCAGCCGGATGGGTGCCAAGGCGCTGCGCGAGGGGGGTGCGCAGTGACACGATGCGTGCCACGGGGTACGTACCGCGTGAGCAGCCACAAAAGGGGACGAGGGGTTATAAACCAATGATCACATCGAGAACTGGGGGAGAGCCGGCCGGGGTCCCCGCGGCTCGTGGTCCGGTCGCCGCATCCCTCCCCCCGCCCGCCGCGCCGGACGGCGCCCCGGAGCGGCCGGTGCGCGAGCTGCGCCTGCCGGAGCTGCGCGAGCTGCGCCGCCGGGCGCTGCGCGAGGAGTCCGACCTGAGCTTCATCCGGCGTCTCCTCCAGGGCCGCATCGACATCCTCCAGGCCGAGCTGCGGCACCGCAGCACGCCGCACACGCCGGTGGTGGAGCAGCTTCCGACGATCCTGGCGGACCTGCCGTCCCGGCAGCGTTCGGCACGCCATGTGACGCTCGGGCCGCCGTCCAGCACCCAGTACCGGGAGCTGGCCGAGGCGATGCTGGCGGAGATCGCGCTGTCCGATCTGTCCGCCCGCACCGACCAGGAGCTGCGCGAGGCGCTGGACCGGCTGGCGGGCTGCGAGGCGGGCGTCTCCCGCCGCCGCCAGTCCCTGCACCGCACGGCCGACGAGTGCAGTGCCGAGATCACCCGCCGCTACCGGGACGGCGAGGCCCGCATCGACGACCTCCTCGGCTGATCCGGGTCCCCGGTCGCGCGGGGGCCGGTGGTGCGGGGCCGGTGGTGCGGGGGGCCGGTTTTTCCTGTGGGGTTGTGGAGGTATTGTCGGCGGCGCCTGCCACTCGGACACCGGGCGCTCCGCCGCCCGGGGGAAGGGCCGCCGATGACCGCCGACTCGCCGACCGCCGGGACCGCGTCCCCGACTTCCGGCACGATCCCCGGCACGGCCCCGGCCCCGCCCGTGCTCGCCGAGGTGGTGCGGTCCGGATTCGTGGAGGGCCACCACCGCGGCGCCCTGGTGCTGCTGGAGGCGGACGGCTCGGTGCGGCGCGCCGTGGGCGACGTCACCTCGCCCGTCTACCCCCGCTCCAGCAACAAGCCGATGCAGGCCGCCGCGGCGCTCCGGGCCGGCGCCGCGCTGACCGGCCCGCGTCTGGCCCTGGCCGCCGCCAGCCACGCCGGCGAGGAGTTCCACCAGCGCCTGGTGCGGGAGATGCTCGCCGACGCCGGACTGGACGAGACGGCCCTCGGCTGCCCGCCCGACCTGCCGCTGGACCGTCCGGCCGCCGAGGCGCAGCTCGCCGCCGGCCACGGCCGCACCCGTACCGCGATGAACTGTTCCGGCAAGCACGCCGGGATGCTCACCGCCTGCGTCGCCGCCGGCTGGTCCACCGCGGACTACCTGGACCCCGGCCACCCGCTCCAGCAGCTCATCCGGGAGTCCGTGGAGGCCGCCACCGGGGAGCCCGTCGCCCACACCGGCACCGACGGCTGCGGCGCGCCGCTGCTCGCCTTCTCGCTCACCGGCCTGGCCCGTGCTTTCCGCTCGTATGTGCTGGCCGCGCCCGGCACCCCCGGGCGGCAGGTCGCCGACGCCATGCGCGCCCACCCCGAGTACGTGGCCGGCACCCGGCAGACCGACACCGCGGTGATGCGGGCCGTACCCGGGGCCCTCGCCAAGGCCGGCGCCGAGGGCGTGCAGGCGCTCGCCCTGCCCGACGGCCGCGCGCTGGCCTTCAAGATCGAGGACGGCAACTCCCGGGCCCGTGGCCCGGTGCTGGCCGCCGCCCTGGCCGGGCTGGGCGTCGAGGCCGCAGGGCTCGACGGGATCGCCGCATCGCCGTTGCTGGGCGGAGGCCGCCCGGTCGGCGCGGTGCGCGCCGTCCTCTGACCGCGCCCCGCCCCGCGGCACGCCCGGTCGGGCCCGCAGGTCCCGGGGAAAATGCCTGGCGGAGCCCTCCGCCGCGTGCCACTGTCGATTCATGGGTGTGGACATACGAGTAGTGGACGGCAACGTCGCGGACAGCGACGCCTGGTACCGCGGACTGCATCACGGCTTCACGCTGCCGCCGGCCTTCACCGAGGAGGAGCTGGCGCTCCGCCGCGCCAAGATCGATCTCCGCCGCGCCTGGGGGGCCTTCGACGGCGATCGCTGCGTGGCCACCTACCGCAGCTTCGACCAGCGGCTCACCGTCCCCGGCGGCCGGGACGTGGCCGCCAACGCCATCACCGCCGTCACCGTCTCCGCCACCCACCGCCGCCGGGGGCTGCTCACCCGGATGATCACCGGCGACCTCGCCGAGGCCAAGGAGCGCGGCGACACCGTCGCCACCCTGGTCGCCGCCGAGTACCGGATCTACGGCCGGTACGGCTTCGGCCCCGCCACCACCGCCGCCTCCTGGGAGATCAACGGCCTGCGGGCCGGCCTGGACCGCCGGGTCCCGGTGCCGGAGCCCGAGGACGGCGGCTCGATCGAGTTCATCGACGGCGCCGAGGTGCGCAAGCTCGGGCCCGAGGTGTACGAGCGCTTCCGTCCGGGCTGTCCGGGCGCCACCGACCGTCCCGCGCTGTGGTGGGAGCGGGTCACCGGCGAGGTGCGGATGACCCCCTCCTGGACCGAGCCCTTCCACGCCCTGTACCGGGACGCGGACGACACCGCCCAGGGGCTGGTGACCTTCCGCGCCGACACCAACTGGACCCACGGCATGCCGGACCAGACGGCGACGGTCAGCTCCCTGATCGCCGCCACCCCGGCCGCCGAACGCGCCCTGTGGCGCTTCCTGCTCTCCGTCGACTGGGTGACCAAGGTCAAGGCCGATCACCGCGCCCCGGACGAGCTGCTGCCGGATCTGCTGCCCGACCCGCGCGCCGCCGCGGTCACCGGGCAGACCGACTTCCTGTGGCTGCGCCCGCTGGACATCCCCGCCATGCTCACCGCGCGCGGCTATCCGGCCGAGGGCGAGCTGGTGCTCCAGGTCACCGACCCGATGGGGCTGACCGAGGGGCGCTATCTGCTGACCGCCTCCCCGCAGGGCGCCGCGTGCGTGGCGACCACCCGCGCCGCCGATCTGACGCTCGGCACGGGGGCGCTGGCCACCCTCCACCTCGGGGAGCAGAGCGCGGGCCGGCTGGCCCGGCTGGGCCGTCTGGACGAGGAGACGCCTGGCGCCGCGGCCCGCGCCGACCTGCTCTTCCACACTCCCCGCCGCCCCTGGCTGCCCGACATCTTCTGATCCGGGGACCGTTCTGATCCGGGGACCGGAAGACCCGGCCGACCGGGCAGACCGGGCGACCGGTGAACAGCGTCCGACGGGCGCCGCCTTGCGGCGGCGCCCGTCAGGGGTTGAGCACGAGCATGACCAGTACGGTCGCTCCGATACTGCCGCATACCGCATTGCGCGTGCTCACGCCGATGCGCAGCAGCAGCAGGCCGATCACTCCGGCCAGTCCGAACTGGGTCTCCACCGCCTTCTCCACCGCCAGGCCGAGGGCGGCGAGGACCAGTACCTGCACGAGCATGGTGCCGCCTCCTCCTCACCGCTGTTACGGGCCGTACCTGCGGTCACCGCATCCGCCGCCCCATTCGCCGCCGCCTGTCTCCTGCGCCACCCCACACGAACCACGGCTATCTCTGATGAAGTTGACCGAGTTGCTCACCAAGTATGCCAAGTTCATGCCCAGTTGACAGCTACTTGGAACCATAATCCCGAGCTCTGCCCTCAACTGTCCGAAAGTCATATGCTTTCCGGATGACCGAGGAGAGCCGCATCGCCGACGTCCTCCGGCAGCGCATCCGTTCCGGGGAGCTGCCCCGCAACTCCCGCCTGCCCACGCAGCACGCCCTCGCCGAAGAGTTCGGCGTCAACCGCACCACCGTCCGCCAGGCCCTGACCATCCTGGAGCGCGAGGGCTACCTCACCGCCCGCGGCCGCGGCGCCCCCGCCGTGGTGACCAGCCCGCTGGCCGAGGCCCCCCGCCCCGCCGACGTGGAGCTCGCCGAACGCATCGCGCTGGCCTTCCACTCCGAGCACGTCGCCATCGACGCCTTCTCGCTCACCACCGAGACCCTCAACGCCGCGCTGGCCCGGCCGCTGCTGGCCATCTCGGCCGGCGACCTGGCCCCCCGCTCCATCGCGGTGCGGATCATCATTCCCCGCCCGGAGGGATCGCTGGCCTTTCCCCGGCTGGTCGCCGACCCGGACGACCCGCGCCCGCTGGAGCGGCTGCGCCGGATCTCCACCACCTTCTGCGGCTCCCTCCACCACCAGCTGCTCTCGCTCGCCGAGCGCGGGCTGGTCCCCGAGGTGAGCGTGGACATCCGCAGCGTGGACGTCACCCCGCTGCTCAAGCTGTACCTGCTCAACAACACCGAGGCGCTCACCGGCTACTACCAGGTGGTGGCCCGGCCGGTCGGCTTCGGGGAGGAGGAGCTGGAGATGTACGACGTGCTGGGGCTGAGCTCGATGGTGTTCCGCTCCTCCTCCGACAAGGACAGCCGGGACGAACAGGAGGCCGCCTTCGTGGCGGAGTCCCAGCGGTGGTTCGAGTCCCTCTGGTCAACAATTGCCCGGCCCGTCACACTGAGCTAGGTGTGGCAACTGCTGAGCAACGCCGACAGCGTGCTCCTCGACTTCGACGGCCCGGTGTGTTCGCTGTTCGCCGCCCGCCCGGCCGCCGACGTGGCCCGCCGGCTGCGCGAGCTCGCCGGAGAACTGGGCGTGCCGCCCCGGCACATGGCGGCGGGCGCCGCCGCCTCCGAGGACCCGCACGCGGTGCTGCTCACCCTGGCCCGGACGGCCGGCCCGGACACCGGCCCCGGACCCGGTCCCGGTCCCGGTCCCGGTCTGACACACCGGCTGGAACAGGCCCTGACCCAGCAGGAGATCCGGGCCGCCGCCACCGCCCGGCCCACGCCCGGCGCCCGCGAACTCATCCAGGCCCTGGACGAGCGGGGCGTCCGGCTGGCCGTCGTCACCAACAACTCGCCGCTGGCCGTGACCGCCTATCTGACCGCGCAGCGCCTGCTCACCCCGTTCGCCGGCCGGGTGCACGGCCGCACCGGCGACCTGAGCCTGCTCAAGCCGCACCCGGACGCGGTGCGGCGGGCCCTGCGCTCCACCGGCACGGCCGCCGAACGGGCCCTGCTGATCGGCGACTCCCCCTCCGACCTGGCGGCGGCCGAGGCAGCCGGGGTGCCGTTCCTCGGCTTCGCGCCGCACGCCGCCGCGGAACGGGCGTTGCGCGCCGCGGGCGCCCGCCATATCACGAGCTCCCTGGGGCGCGTGCGCCAGGCGCTGGGCGGCTCCTCGTTCGGGTGATGTGCCCGGTCGGCCCATGCCCGGCGGCCCGTGGCGCGAAGTACCTTTCCCCTACCATCCGTTGCCCCTTCGCCGGGCTTCTTCCGGCTTCCGCGTTCCGTACCCGGACGTACCTTTCCCGCCACTTCGCCCCTGCCCCCCGCACCTCACGTCTCCCCACCCGCCCCTCCACCGCCGGGACACCCCATGAATCAGCCGATCACTCCTGCCGTCCCCGCCGCGCCCGGCGCTCCCGCCGGGCCGGCCGCGCCCGCAGCAGCCGCAGCCCCCGCGGCCGCAGTGCCCGCAGCGGCCGGCGGGTCCGCCGGGCTCGCCGCCGCGGACCTGCCGGGTACCACCGAGAGCCGCCTCGCCGGCTACCACCGGAGCTGGCGCGTGGTCCGCCCGCACGGCGAACTCGCCGCCCTCGGACGGCTGAAGGCGGGCGGTCCGCGGATCGGCGTGCCCCGCTTCGACCCGCGCTGCTTCCTCTCCGAGGAGGACCTGCTGGTGGAGCTGGCCCGGTCCGGCGTGCCACGGGTGCCGCCGGTGTACCGGCTCGGCGGTGGCAACGGTCTCCAGGTGCACGGCTACATCGAGGGTGAGCCGCTGTCCCGGCAGCGGCCGCCGCACGAGCGCATCACCGGCCGGCAGCTCAGCCAGCTCATGGCGCTGTTCGCCGCCATGGCGGCGATCCGGCCCACCTCGCTGGCCCTGCTGCACCACTGCCCGCCGCGCCACCGGCCGCACACCAGCCGCGAGTTCCTGCTGACCCTGCTGCACTTCACCCGCCACCGGGTCTACACCCTGCACGCCGCCCGCTTCGCCGGGCTGTTCACCGCCCTCGGGGTCGATCCCGGGGTGCTCGCCCCGGACGGCCCGCTGGGGCGCGCCGCCGGCCGGCTCACCGACCGTCCGTTCTGCCTGCTCCACGGCGACCTGCACCGGGACAACCTGATCGTGGCGGCCGAGGACGGCGCGCTGTGGACCATCGACTGGGAACTGGCCCTGCTCGGCGACCCGGTGTACGACCTCGCCACCCACCTGCACCTCACCCACTACCCGCGCGGCCAGCAGCAGGTGGTGGTCAACCGCTGGGCGCGCACCATGCCCGCCGTGCTCCCGGGCGCGGCCGACGGCCTCGCCGCCGACCTGCCGGTCTATCTGGCCTACAAGCGCGTGCAGTCCGTCTTCACCGATGTCATCCGGCACGGCCTGGCGGTGCGGGCCGCCGACCGCGACCTGCGCCCGGTGCGGGTCGCCCAGGCGACCCAGGCCGTGGGCACCGTGCTCACCCGGGCCGCGTCCCACCTCGGCCTGCGCCGCGTCCCCGGCCCGGCCGTCATCGAACGTGCCTACACCAGGCTGGCCTCCTGACCCGGGCGCCGTTCAGCCCGCACGGCCGCCCGTGCGCGGGCGGACGACCTTGCGCCGTCCACGATCTTGTCGCCGTGGTGGGGAGCTGGGAGCCTGTTCGGTATGGCGGAGGAGAAGCCTGTGCGGCGCAGAGAACCCGTGCCGTTCCGCATGGCCGGGCCGGGCGGGGTGGTCGAGCTGCCGAGCACGATCGCCGGCATCCGGAGCCGGCTCCCGGAGGACGAACGGGTACAGTTCGACCACGAAGTACGGGCCACCGGGGCAGGGGACCTGCCGGCCGTCCTGGCCCGCTGGGCGATGCACATCCCGACCGAACTGGACGATGCCGAGGAAGCGTTGGTGCTGCGGCTCAAGGAGGGCGACTTCTCCGGCCTCACCTTCTCCGACGACAGCGACGACTCCTGGCGGAGCACCGGCTGACCATGTACCGCGTCGCCTACACCGATGAGGCCCTCGCCGAAAGACGCGCCATCCCCGCCGAACGGCGCAAGCCGTTCGAGGAGGGGATGCGCGAGATCGGCCGTTTTCCGTACGACAGCGGCTCGTCGGCCGTGAAGGGCAACCGCGACCGCCGTGAGGCCACGGTCAGCGGCCTCGCCGTCATCCGCTACGAGGTCAGCCCTTCCGTCCTCATCGTCACCGTCCTGCGCCTCGTCCCTCTTCCCTGACCCCGCGTCACCCCGCCGCCGGGCGCGGCTCGTCCCGGCCGGCGCCGGGCCGGGACGAGCCGGGACGAGCCGGACTCCGGGCCGGATCAGCGGTGTTCGAGCCGGAAGCGGGGAAGGGCGCGGGCCAGCGGGGCCGGGAGCCACCAGGCACGGCGGCCCATCAGCTGCATCACGGCCGGGACGACCAGACAGCGGATGATCACCGCGTCGATGAAGATGGCCACGGCCAGGCCGAAGCCGAACTGCTGGAGCATCCGGTCGCCGCTGAGCATGAAGGCGCCGAAGACCACCACCATGATGGCGCCGGCGGCGGTGATCACCCCGCCGGTGTGGGCCAGGCCCTCGCGGACCGCCCGGGCGTGGTCCCGGGTCCGTTCCCATTCCTCGTGGATGCGGGAGACCAGGAAGACCTCGTAGTCCATGGACAGGCCGAAGACGATGGCGAAGATCATCACCGGCACGAACGCCTCGACCGGGCCGGGCTCCATGCCGAGCATGCCGTGCTGGAACACCAGGGTGATGGCACCCAGCGAGGCACCGATGGAGAGCAGGTTGAGCACCGCGGCCTTGAGGGGGATGAGGACGGAGCGGAAGACCACGGCCAGCAGGACGACGGAGACGCCGACGACGAGGGCGACGAAGAGCGGCATGCGCTCGGCGACCTGGCCGGAGAAGTCCTCCACGGCGGCGGTGGAGCCGCCGACCAGGAACTCCGCGCCGGTGCCGGCGGCAAGGGCGGGCGCGACCTCGGACCGCAGGGTGCGGACCAGGTCGGAGGTCTCCTCGTCCTGCGGCGCGGTCTCCGGGTAGACGATGACGGTGGCGACGTCCCCGGTCTCGCTGGGGACGGGCCCGATGGCCCGCGCCACGCCCGGGGTGGTGGCGAGGGTGTCCACGGCGGCCGCGGCGGCGGCCATCGGGTCCGGCTCGCCGCCTTCGACGGCGACCACCAGCGGGCCGTTGAAGCCGGGGCCGAAGCCCTGGGCGAGAAGGCCGTACGCCTCCCGGGTGGTGGAGCCCGCCGGGTCGTTGCCGGCGTCGGCGAAGCCGAGGCGCATCCCGGCGGCCGGGACGGCGAGGGCGGTCAGCGAGACGAGGGCCACCAGCAGCGCGGCCAGCGGGCGGCGCTGCACAACGGCGCCGATACGGCGCCAGCCGCTGCCGTACTCGCGCCTGCCGCGGGCGGCGCGGGCCCGGAACTGGCGGGCGAAGCGGTTGCCGAACATGCCCAGCAGGGCGGGGAGGAGTGTCAGGGAAGTGGCCATGGTGACCGCGACGGTCAGGGCCACGGCCAGCGCGACGCCCTGGAGCGAGCCCAGGCCCAGGGCGACCAGCCCGAGCAGGGCGACGATCACCGTGCAGCCGGCGAAGAAGACGGTCCGGCCGGCCGCGTCCAGGGCACGGCGGGTGGCCGGTTCCGGCTCGGTGCCGGCGACCAGCTCGCCGCGGAATCGGGCGAAGATCAGCAGCGCGTAGTCGATGCCGACGCCGAGACCGACCAGCATCATCGTGTAGGGCGTGTAGCTGGCGATGGTGAAGAGGTGCGAGGCCAGCACGATCAGGCCGACGGTGGAGCCGACCGCGAAGACGGCGCTGATCACCGGCAGTCCGGCGGCGATCACCGTGCCGAACATGAACACCAGGATGACCAGCGCGGCCAGGATGCCGGCGCCCTCGGCCGCGCCGCCCTCGGCCTCGGAGAGCTGGCGCGCCGCGTCGCCGCCCAGCTCCACGGCCAGGCCGTCCCCGGCGATGGTGCGGCCGGTCTCCAGGATGTCCTCGGCCTGCCCGCGGGTGAGGTCCTCGGCCCTGCCCTCCAGCACGACGGTGGCGAAGGCGATCGTGCCGTCCGCCGAGACCGCGCCGCCGTCGCCCTGGTAGGGGCTGCGGGTCTGGGCCACCCCGGGCAGTTCGCCGACCTCGGCCAGCATCGACTCGACCGCGTCGCGGGTGCTCTCCCCGGTCAGGCCGCCCGGGTCGTGCAGGACGATCTGGAGGGTGTCGCCCGCGTCACGGGGGCTGTGCTCCCGGAGGAGTTCGAAGGCGCGCTGGGATTCGGTGCCGGGGAGCGAGTGGTCGTCGCGGTAGCTGTCGCCGATGGAGGAGGCGGCGCCCACGGTGGCGGCCAGGACCACCACCCACAGCAGCAGGGCGGTCCAGCGGCGTCGGTAGGAGACCGCGGCCAGGCGTTCGAAGACGCTGCCCCGGCCCGGCGGGGGCTCGGTGGTGGCGGTGGTGAAGGGGACGTGGGTTGTCACGGTTCTGCGCTCCTGTGCGTGGGCTGCCCGGTGCCGGAGCCGCGATACCGCCGGCCGGGATGCCGACGACGGGATTGCCGCCGCACCGGGATGCCGCCGTACCGGGCTGCCGGGACGGCCGGCTGCCGGGACGGCCGGACTCCTGGACGCCCGGACGGGGTGCGACCGTGACCAGGGTGCGGCGACGGCCCGGCGGTGCGCGTCGCCCGGCAGTTGCGTGTGCGGGTACCGCCCCGGTGGTACGCGGGGCCGGCGGACACCGTCCCGCGGAAGGAGACACCGGGAACGGGCCCCTAGGGCGTCACCCGGGTGCGTGCCGGGGGCACGGCCGGAGGAACGCCGGGTGGGCCGCACGGCTGGAGCGGCCCGCCCGGCGTCCGGTCGGGGAAGCGGTCAGCAGACCTCGAAGGCGGGCCAGCCCGCCGTGTGCCGCAGATCGTCGAGCACGGCGAGGCGCTCCTCGGCGACGATCCGGCGGGTGGTGATCCGCTCCGGGTAGTGGCGGGTGAACACCTGCGTGAAGTGGGAGCCGTAGTGCAGGTAGCCGGGGCGGGCCGCGTCGGCGTCGCCGGTGAGCGGGCGCAGGCAGGCGGCGAAGTTGGGCTCGTGGCAGTAGGTGAGGGAGACCCGTTCGCGCTCCCCGGGCAGGGTCCGGTGCGGGGTGGCGAGGAGTTCGCCGCCGGTCAGGTACTGCATCAGGTCTCCGGGCAGCACGGTCAGGGTGCCGTGCCCGGGCTCGGACCCGGCCTCGATCCAGGGCGGCTCGCTCTGGTACATCCCGCTGGTGGATTCCTCCGCCAGCCAGTTGCGGTACCGCTTCTCACCCTTCACCGGCGGCCGGACGGCCAGCCCGCCCTGCTCCTCCTGGGCGGTGATCAGCAGCAGTCCGTATCCGGTGCGGGCACCGGTGCCGGCCGGGGGGTGGCGGAGCATCCGGGCGTGGTGCCAGCCGTCGAAGGTGAGGGCGGTCAGCCGCTCCATGTCCGCCAGGCCGAGGCCGAGGGCGGCCAGCCGCAGCAGCCGGTCGCCCAGCGAGCACAGGCCCGGCAGGCAGGACTTCATGGCCCGCCGGTATTCGGTATCGGGCCAGGGCACCGGGCCGTGGCAGGGCCAGCGGGCCAGCACGCGGGCGTCCTGGAGCGGGACGTCCTTGCAGACGGTGAAGGACTCGGGGACGGTCTCCGGCGCGGCGTCCGGGAAGCCGACCGTGGTGGTGGCCGGGGCATGGCCACTGTAGGTGAGGTCACTGACACAGCGGCTCTTGAGGGAGTCCGGCCGGGCGAAGAAGCGGCGGCCGGCCGCCAGCGCCTGCCGCAGGGCGTGCCGCTGCGGCCCCGGTACCGCGACGCGGAAGACGCCGTCCACCTTCCAGGCCCGGATCATGGCGCGGCCCAGCCGGTCGTCGTACCCGGTGCCGGTGACCAGATCCGGCACACGGAACGTCTGAAGCAACGTCATGCGCGCGTCCCCACTCCGCTGTGCGTCCCACTCCCTGTGATGCGGGACGACGGGGGGTGAGTTCCAGTGCACGGCAGGGCACTTGCGGCGAACGGGCGGGGTATGCGCCCAACGGACCGCCGAGCGGACGGCCGGAGGCAGCCCCCGACGAGCCGTCGAACAGCCGCCACCATCTCGAACGGATGTCCGCCCCGGGGGGCCGCCGGCGATGCAGGCCGGGCCGGTCCGCCACGGGTACGTCCGGGCCGGCCCCGTTCCGGGAGAGGGCGCCGGACGCCCGGACCACGGCCCCGTCACGGCCCCGCACCCGGCCCCGCGGTCAGGAGCCGTCGCTCATCCAGCCGGGGGTGATCATGCCGGACTCGTAGGCGACGATCACCAGCTGGGCCCGGTCCCGGACGTCGAGTTTGGTCATGATCCGGCTGACATGCGTCTTGGACGTCGCGGGCGAGACCACCAGCCGCCGGGCGATCTCGTCATTGCTCAGGCCCTCGCCCACCAGGCCCAGCACCTCCCGCTCCCGCTCGGTCAGCGCGTTCAGCCGGGTGAACCGGGCCGGTTCCGGCCGCCGCGCCCGCCCCGCGAACTCGGAGATCAGCCGGCGGGTGACGGCCGGGGAGATCAGGGCGTCGCCGCGGGCGCAGACCCGGATGCCGTGCAGCAGCTCCATCGGCTCGGTGTCCTTGACCAGGAAGCCGGAGGCTCCGGCGCGGAGCGCGCCGTAGACGTAGTCGTCCAGGTCGAAGGTGGTCAGGATGACCACCCGCACTCCCTCCAGCCGGGGGTCCCGCACGATCCGCCGGGTGGCCTCCAGCCCGTCCGTCCCCGGCATCCGGATGTCCATCAGCACGATGTCCGGCCGCAGTTCGCGGGCGAGCCGGACGGCGCCGTCACCGTCCCCGGCCTCGCCGGCCACCTCGATGTCGTCCTCGTCCTCCAGGATCGAGCGGAACCCGGCCCGCACCAGCTTCTGGTCGTCCGCGAGCAGCACCCGGATCACGTCGTTCCCTCGCCCTTCCCGCCCGGCCGGTGGTCGTCACCGTCCGGCGCCATCGGCAGCCGGGCGGTGACCCGGAAGCCGCTCCCAGTATCGCCCGCGGTCAGCTCACCGCCCAGCGCACGCGCCCGCTCGGCCATGCCGGTGATGCCGCTGCCGGCCCCCTGCGGGGACGCCCCGCCGCCCCGGCCGTTGTCCTCGATCAGCAGCCGCAGTTCCTCCGGTGTGTAGCCGATGCTGATCCGGGCCCGGTCCGCGCCCGAGTGACGGGTGATGTTGGTCAGCGACTCCTGGATGATCCGGTAGCCGGCCAGCGAGATCTGCGGCGGCAGCTCGCGCGCCTCGCCGCTGGACTCCAGCCGGATGTCCAGCCCGCCGGCGCGGGCCCGTTCGGCCAGCTCCGGCACCCGCTCCAGACCGGGGGCCGGCGCGGTGGGCGCGTCCTCGTCCACCTGCCGCAGGGCGCCCAGGGTGGCGCGCAGCTCGCGCAGCGCGTCCCGGCTGATGTCCCGCACCGACGCCAGCGCGGCCAGCAGCTCGGCGCTGTCGCCGGGCCGCTTGGCGCTGCGGTGCAGCGCCGCCCCGCACTGCACATTGATCAGCGAGATGCTGTGCCCGAGCACGTCGTGCAGCTCCCGGGCGATGCGCAGCCGCTCCTCCGTGGCGGACTGACGGGCCCTCAGGTCCCGTTCCCGCTCGGCGGCGGCGGCCCGCTCCCGGGCCTCGCGCAGATACGCCTCGCGCACCCGGCTGGCGTGCCCGAACGCGATCAGCCCGCCGAACCAGCCGACGAGCAGGACGAAGGACATGTCGTCCACATTGCTCACGCCCCGGGAGCGGGTGAACGCCTCGCCCAGACCCATGCCGGTCATGGTGACGGCGGCGAGCGCCACGGCCGCCCGCAGCCGCCCGCGGGCCGAGAGGTTGTAGAGGGAGACGGCGTAGAGGACGATCGGGGTGCCGCCGTCCAGCTCGCCCATCGGGTAGTAGACGGCCATCACCGCGGTCGCGTACAGCGCGACGGTCAGCGGCCGGCGGCGGCGGAAGGCCAGGGCCGCGCAGCCGGAGGCGGCCAGCGCCTCCTCCACCAGCACCATCCACAGCGCGTCGGGCGGCCGGCGGGCCAGTGCGAGCACCGAGTCGGCGGCGAAGAACAGCACGACCGCCGCCAGCACGCGGTCCCCGGACAGGAGCCGGTACAGCAGGCGGAGTCGCGTGGGCGTGGCGGCCATGGGAGAAAGAGTACGTAGGCTGACCTGTGCCGCGGGTTCTCCGCGGCACCCGGCGGCAGGACCGCACAGCCGGACCAGGCGGCGGACGACACCGCGGACGCGGCAGTCCATGCGGCACGAAACGGAGGAGACGGATGACCGGCCCGGCGCCCGAGAGCAGCGAACCCGCGCACGACCCGGAGGTGCTCCAGCTCGCCTCGAAGATCTTCGAGCTGGCCCGCCAGGGGGACACCGAGACGGTTGCCGCCTATGTGGACGCGGGGGTGCCCGCCGATCTCAGCAACGACCGCGGGGACACCCTGCTGATGCTGGCGGCCTACCACGGGCATGCGGAGACGGTGCGGACGCTGCTGGCGCGCGGCGCCGATCCGGGGCGGGCCAACGACCGGGGGCAGACCCCGCTGGCCGGTGCGGTGTTCAAGGGGCAGACCGAGGTGGTGCGGACGCTGGTGGAGGCGGGCGCGGACCCGGCGGCCGGTCAGCCCTCGGCCATCGACACCGCGCGGATGTTCGCCCGGGACGAGCTGCTGGAACTGTTCGGCGCCGCCTGAGACCCGCTCCTTGCCCGGCCGCTCCCCCGCCTGCCCCGGGCGCCGCGGCCCCGTCGCCGCACCGGCCCGCACCCGGCCCCGCCGGTGAGGCCCGGCCCACCAGCCCGCCCCGGCGGTCACCGGCGCCCGGGGGGGCCGGAACCGGAACCGGCACGCTACGGGTGCGGGCCGGTGCGGGCCTTCGGGTCCGGCGGATCGTCCGCTCCCGGCGTGACGCGGCCCGCCGGAACCGGTGGTCTGCCGGGCGACGGCGCGCCGTCGGCCCCGCCGCCGGAAGCGCCTGCCGGCCGGCGGCGGGACCGCTCCTCCCCGCCGTCGCCCGCGCGCTGGGTCACGGCGATGCAGACCAGCACCACGGCCGCGGTCGGCAGGGCCGCGGCGGGCAGCCGCTCGTCCAGCAGCAGCACCGCCCAGACCAGGGTGAGCAGCGGCTGGGCCAGCTGGATCTGGCTGGCCCGGGCCACCCCGATCAGCGCCATGCCCCGGTACCAGCACACGAACCCGCCGAACTGCGACACCGCCCCCGCATAGGCCAGGCCGAGCAGCGCGCCGGCTCCGGGCCGGGCGGGCTCCAGCGGCCAGGCCACGGCGGTGACCAGCAGGCTGACCGGCAGTGCGGCCACCGCCGCCCAGCCGATCACCTGCCAGCCCGGCAGCCGGCGGGCCAGCCGCCCGCCCTCGGCGTAGCCGGCCGCGCAGAGCAGCAGGGCGGCGGCAAGACAGAGGTCGGCGACGGTGGGCAGGCCGCCGCTGCGGTGCAGGGCGAAGGCGGTGACGGCGGCGCCGCCGGTGACCGCTCCGGCCCAGAACGCCCGGGGCGGCCGGACCCGGGTGCGCAGCGCCGCCAGCGCGGCGGTGGCCAGGGGCAGGGCGCCGATCACCACCGCCGAGTGGGCGGTGGAGGCGGTCTGCAGCGCCAGCGTGGTGAGCAGCGGGAAGCCGATCACGCAGCCGGCCGCCACGACGGCCAGGCCGGGCCAGTGGCGCCGGGCGGGCGGCCGTACCCGGCAGAGCGCCAGGCACAGCGCGGCCAGCAGGGCGGCGATCACCCCGCGCAGTCCGGTGACGGTCCAGGGCCCGAAGCCGCCCAGCGCGCCGACCGTGGCCGGAAAGGTCAGCGAGAACCCGGTCACGCCCACCGCGGCGGCGAGCATCCCGGCGGGCGCCGCCGCGGCCCGCGGCGGACCGGCGGGCGGTGGTGCTATCCCGGAGCCATGAGTAGCGCTATCGTTGTCCCTCATGAAAGATGGTAGCAGTGCCGACCATGTGGCCAGGATGCTGCGGGAATCCCTGTCCCGCTACTCGGTCGGCGACAGGCTTCCCTCCAGCCGGGCCCTTCGGGAGCAGTACGGCGTCGGCCCGGTGACGGTCAGCCGGGCCATCGCCCTGCTGGCCGCCGAGGGCGTGGTGGTCTCCCGCCCCGGCGCGGGCGTGTTCCGCGCGGCACCGCCCCGCCGCCCCGCGGCCGGCGATCTGTCCTGGCAGGAGGTGGCACTCAGCGCGCACCCCGCCTCGGCGCCCGCCGCCGGGGCCGCCGGCGTGACCGCCACCCTGGCACCGCCCCCGCCCGGCGTCATCGACCTCAACGGCGGCTATCCCGCGGTGGCGCTCCAGCCGGAGCGCGCCCTCGCCGCCGCACTGGCCCGGGCCGGCCGCCGCCCCGGCACCTGGGGCCGCCCCCCGCTGGAGGGCCTGCCCGAGCTGCGCGGCTGGTTCGCCCGGGAGATCGCCGGCCCGGAGGGACTGCTCACCGCCGCCGACGTCCTCATCACCACCGGCGGCCAGGCCGCCCTGACCACCGCGCTGCGTTCGCTGGCCGCACCCGGCGCACCAGTCCTGGTGGAATCCCCCACCTATCCCGGCATCCTGGCCGTGGCCCGCACCGCCGGGCTGCGCCCGGTGCCGGTCCCGCTGGACCGCGACGGCATCCGCACCGATCTGCTGGCCGAGGCCTTCCGCGCCACCGGGGCCCGGCTGCTGGTCTGCCAGCCGCTGTACCACAACCCCACCGGTGCGGTGCTGTCCGCGGAGCGCCGCGCCGAGACCTTGCGCATCGCCCGCGCCGCCGGGGCCTTCGTGGTGGAGGACGACTTCGCCCGCCGGCTGGCGCACGCCGACGCGCCCCCGCCGCCGGCCCCGATGGCCGCCCACGACCCGGACGGCGTGGTGGTGCACATCGCCTCGCTCACCAAGGCCGCCTCGCCCAGCCTGCGGGTCGCCGCGCTGGCCGCCCGCGGCCCGGCCATGGAACGGCTGCGGGCCACCCATGTGGTGGACAGCCTGTTCGTGCCGCGGCCGATCCAGGAGACGGCGCTGGAGCTGGTCGCCGCCCCGGCCTGGCGGTCCCATCTGCGGCGGCTGGCGGAGACCCTGCACCGCCGCCGGGAGACACTGGCCGCCGCGCTGCGCCGCGAACTCCCGCGGCTGCCGCCGCCCGCGCTGCCGTACGGCGGCTTCCACCTCTGGCAGCGGCTGCCGGACCGCGCCGACGAGGGCGCGCTGGCCGCCGCCGCGCTGCGGGCCGGCGTCGCGGTCACACCCGGCCGGCCGTACTTCCCGGCCGAGCCGCCGGCCCCGCACCTGCGGCTGAGCATCATCGCCGCCGACTCCCCCGAACATCTCGACGAGGCGGCCCGCCGCCTCCGGGCGGCGGCCGCCGCCGTCGCGTCCGCTCCGGAGATCCGGTAGCAAGGCCCCGGCGGTGCGAACGTCCGGACGACGTCCATCTGTTCGCTCCGAGTCTCAATTGGCTTACGCACGGACAGATTTCGCTGCCCCGCCAGTGCTTCCGTGGCAGTCTTGAACCAGGGGCCACCGATCGGCAGCCGCACACCGGCACGGCGGTGAACAGCCCGGAACCACCGCGGACACCACCGCGGACACCACCGGAGACACCACCGGGGGAAGCAGCGCGGGGACGGCACGGACACGGGCGAGCGACGGGGGGCGAGCCGGCGTGGTGGCATTCGCAGCGGGGATGGGCCCCAGGGGCCGCGACGGCATCATCGCTCTCGTCCAGGAATCCCTCCAGCAGCCCGCCACCGCCGAACGCCCCGTCACCATCCTGCTCGGCGCCCCGGGAAGCGGCGCCAGCGAGACCCACACCGCTCTGGTGGAGGAGTTCGGCGCCGAGCACCCCTTCGCCTACCTCAATCTCGGCCGCCAGCGCTCGCTGCTCCCCCGCTACGCCCTGGCCCTGATAGCGCTCCAGCTCGAACGGCACCTGCCCCGCTACCGCCGCACCGCCCTGCCCCGGCTCCGGCTCGGCCTGCTCGCCTCCGACCAGGAGCTGCCGATGGCCAGCCTGGCCGACGGGCGGCGCTCCATCCAGCAGGTGCTGGGCGAGTTCCAGCAACAGGCCGAGGCCCGCCACCAGGGGAACTACCTGGCCGCCTTCCTGGAGGTGGCGGGCGGCGCCATCGGCGCACCGGACGGCGCCTCGGCCGTGGTGGTGGCCCTGATGGACAGTCTGCGCCGCAGCCGCCGGCGGGGCCCCGGCCACCGCTTCCTCGGCCACGCCCCCTGGTACGGGGAGCACAGCCTGACCCACAGTCACGACCGGTGGGAGGCGCTGGTGGAGCTCAACCGCTGGCGCCACATCGGCGACCGGCAGGACCAGCGGCGGCTGGACCGCATCCTGTTCTCCGCCTTCCTGGAGGATCTGCGCCGGCACGCCGGCGGCGCCTTCCGCCCGTCGTCCTTCCTGCTGCTGCTGGACAATGCCGACACCGACGACGGCCTCCGCTTCCTGGACCTGCTGCTCCGCGCCCGTCACGAGGACGCGGTGTCCCCCGGCGGGCGCTGCGATCCGCTCACCGTGGTGGTGTCCGCGCACCGCTGGCTGCCCCGCTGGGGGCCGGTCACCGGCGATCAGTGGCCCTGGCGGCTGCGCGAGCCGGGCCAGGTCTCGCTGGCCGACTGGCGGAGCCACCGGCCCGCCCGGGACGCGGAGGACACCTGGTGGTACCCGGTGCGGCTGCGGGACCTCCGGGAATCCGAGGTCCGGGTCCGCTTCGAGCAGGCCATCCGGACGAGCCCCGGCCTGGTGCCGTTCCTGCACCTCGCGCCGTTCGTGCACCGGCTCACCCACGGCCTGCCGCGCGCCGTGCAGCAGGTGCTGGGCATCCTGGCCCGGCACGACGTGCCCACCGTGGCCGGTCCGGAGCAGGACATCTGGCTGCGCTCCCTGCCGGACCGCACCCTGCCGGCCGCCGAGCAGGACACGGAACACGACACCGGGCACGACCCGGAGCCCGGCGGGGCGGAACCCGGCGGGGCGGAGTCCGGCCGGGCGTACTCCGCGCAGGAGCCGAAGCTGGTCGATCTGGCCCTGCGGCAGCTCCTGCGCGGCTTCACCGCCGAGGAGACCGCGCAGCTCGCCGAGTGCGCCGCCGCCCGCGATCTGTCCGGCGCCCTCCGGGTGCGCAGCCTGTCCGCCGAGCTGTTCGGCAAGCTGCGGTCCTGCTGGCTGCTGGAGCCGCCCCCGTGGCCCGCTCCCGGCGCCTCCCCCGGCGCGCCGCCCGAACCCGGCCGGGCAGCCGCACCGCCGCGCCTGCATCCCTGGCTGCGGCGGCTGCTGCTGTGGCGGCTGGCCCGCCGGCCGGACGACTGGACCACCGTGCACGAGCTGCTCGCCGACTTCTTCCGCTCCGAGCGGGACCGGGAGCAGGAGATGTACCACCGGCTGGCGGCCGGGCAGCTGGGCACGGTGACGGAGCATCTGGTCCGGCGGTTCCGGGAAACCGGCGCGGCCGGGTGGGTCGCCGAGTACGACGGGATCACCGCGGCCCCGAACCCGTTCCCGCCGTCCCTCGCCCCCCGCACGGTGTTCGCCGGGCTGCTGGAGCGCCGTCCGGAGAGTCCGGCGGCGGGCGGGTCCGCCACCGAGCCGGCGGTCACCCTCACCACCGTGGTGCGCGGCCTGGTGGCCGCCCGCTGGGTGTGGAGCGATCCGCTGGGCGATCCGCGCGGGCAGCTGGACCAGACCCTGGCCGAGGGCTTCGGCCAGCTCGCCCTGCTCAGCGGCGGCCAGGACGTGGTGGTGCTGCTGGACGAGGCGGAGCGCTACCGCCACTGGCGCCGCACCCCGGCCGGCGGCGTCTGAGCGACCGGAACACACAGCCGGGGACGGACAGCCCGGGACGGACAGCCCGGAACACGGCAACCGGAACACGGTGAGAGAGGAGAGGCGGGCCGATGCGCACCGGACTCAGGAACCTGCCCCTGGACGTGCTGCTGCGCTGGCTCGCCGCCGCGGTGGCGCTGGTCCTGCTCGGCGTCGCCGGAAAGCTCGGCTACGACTGGTTCGAGGACGCAAGGACGCGCTGCGCCGCCGGCGTGGTGGAACGCGGGGACGACGCCGAGTGCGTCGGGGTCACCGACGGCGCCCATTCCTTCGCCCCGCACCTGGACCGGGTCACCGAGCTGATCAAGAAGGAGAACGACAAGGTGGTCCGGGAGGCGGCGGAGAACGGCACCGACTACGTCAGCATCGCCTACATGACCTCCTTCACCCTCACCGAGTCCGACACCAACAGCGAGGCGTCGGCGCGCCGGGAGCTGCAGGGGGCGTATCTGGCACAGCTCCGGCACAACTCGGGGGACCTGCGCAAGACACCGAAGATCCGGCTGCTGATCGCCAACATCGGCAGCAACGCGGGGCACTGGGAGCACACCGTGCAGGAGCTCGTCCGGCGCCAGGACACCGACGACCGGCTGGTGGCCGTGGCCGGGCTGGGCCCGAGCACCGACGAGAACCTGGCCGCGCTCACCCGGCTCTCCGAGGAGGGCCTGGCCACCGTGGCAAGCACCATGACCGCCACCAACATCAAGGACATAGAGGGCTTCGCCCGGGTCCCGCCCACGAACGAGGACGAGGCGCAGGCCGCCGCCGCCTACCTCAAGCGGGAGGGCTTCCGGACCGCGGTGGTGGTGCAGGACGTCGCCGGGGAGAACCTCTATGCCGCCACCCTGGCCAGGGCCTTTCTCGACGCCTATCCCGACGGCGACCACACCCTGGTCGATCCGGAGCCGATGCCCTTCGACTCCTCCAAGGACTCCTGGGAGACGGAGCTGTACCACATGCCCGCGCAGCTCTGTCAGCAGCTGCCCGAGGTGGTCTACTTCGCGGGACGCGGGAAGCATCTGACGTACTTCCTGGAGCGGATCGCCGGACGCACCTGTGTGGACCACGAGTTCACCGTGATGACCGGAGACGACACCACCAATCTCACGGCCGAGGAGCTGGAACAGGCGGCACGGACCAAGGTGGAGGTCGTCTACACCGGGCTGGCACACCCCGACATGCGGCAGGGCGCCCCGCCCGGGGTCAATCTGGTGGACAGGCAGTCCGCCGAGCACTTCGGGGAGGAGGGGCTGCTGGCCGAGCTGTTCCCCAAGGACCCGCGCGACGACGGGCAGGCCATGGTGGCCCACGACTCCGTGCTGGTGGCCGCGACCGCCGCGACCATGGCCGCGGAGGCCGGGCGGCAGATCACCGGCCAGGCGGTGGGCCGGATGTTCCACCAGATGGACGCCCCCAACCAGGTTCCGGGGGCCAGCGGCTGGCTCTCCTTCCAGCTCGACGGCAACCCGGTGGACAAGGCGGTGCCGATCCTGGAGCTCACCGAGGACGGGGTGGCGGTCTTCCGGGAACTGTCCGCGGCCGGCGGCACCCCGCTGGAGGGCGAGGAGACCGGGGACGGCGGCTGAGGCCGCCGTCCCGGCCCGCCCCGGGGCCGCACCACGGCCGCCCCCGAAGACCCGGGCGGGGCGGCGGAGACCGGGAGGCGCGGCCTGGGAGGCGGGAGCCGGGAGGCGCGGCCTGGGAGGCGCGGCCTGGGAGGCGCGGCCTGGGAGGCGGAGACCGGGAGGCCGGGCGGGGTGGCCGGGTCAGTGGCCGTCCGGCCGCGCCCGCTGCCGGGCGGCGAGCCACTCCCGGAAGGTCTGCTCGCCCCTGACGTCCGGCCGGTCCGTGGTCAGCCCGCCCGCCCGCAGCACCCGGCCCAGCGCGCCGGGCANGAGACCGGGAGGCCGGGCGGGGTGGCCGGGTCAGTGGCCGTCCGGCCGCGCCCGCTGCCGGGCGGCGAGCCACTCCCGGAAGGTCTGCTCGCCCCTGACGTCCGGCCGGTCCGTGGTCAGCCCGCCCGCCCGCAGCACCCGGCCCAGCGCGCCGGGCAGCGGCAGCGGCACCCGCAGCGCCCGCCGCCCGGTCACCGCCTGCCAGGCCGCGGCCAGCTCCCGTGCCTCGGTGATCTGCGGACCGGCCACCTCCGTCCGGCCGTTCAGCGGCGTGCCCTCGGCCACCCCGGCCACCGCCCGCGCCGCCTCGGCCGCGGCCACGGTCTGCAGCAGCGCCCGGGGCACCGGCAGCAGCCGGCGGCGTCCGGCCGCGTCCAGCACCCCGGCGGCCAGCTCGTGGAACTGGGTGGCGCGCACGATGCTCCACGGCACCCCGCCCTCGCGCACCACCCGCTCCTGCTCGGTCTTGATCCGGTAGTAGCCCAGGGGGACCCGGTCGCAGCCGACGATCGAGACGCAGACGTGGTGGCCGACCCCGGCCTCGGCCCCGGCGGCCAGCAGCCGGCGCGTGCCCTCCACCAGCGTCTCCCGGGCCCGCCTGGCCGAGGAGGCGTTGCTGGCGTCCACCACGGCCTGGCAGCCGTCCAGCGCCCCGGCCAGCCCGGCACCGGTGGTCAGATCGACCGGATACTCCTCCGACCTGCGGCTGAGCACCCTCACCTGGTGCCCGCGGGAGCGCAGCTCACCGGCCACCTCCCGTCCCAGTGTGCCGGTTCCCCCGGCTACGGCGATCCTCATGCCCTCAGGACAGCACTGACCCGCGGAACGTGACATCCGGGACGGACCCGTCCGCGTGCCCGCCCACCGGACACCATCCGTGCTATGATCATTATGACCGCGCGGCGCAACAGCTTCCCGGCGAGTGCCCACCGGTCAGCACTCCTCAGGCTCCAGGCCCTCCGGCCCGGAGCCTTTTTTCATGAACGAACACACCGGCCTCCCCGCCCCGTCGGCGGATGCCGCGGAACTGCGCGGTTTTCCGCGCCGGTTCGCCCGCACCCGCCGGTTCTCCCTCGGCGCCCCGGGGCAGTTCACCGTCTCCCCCGACGGGGAACGGGTGCTGTTCCTGCGCTCCGCCTCCGGCACCGACCCGCGCCCGCTGCTCTGGCTGTACCGGGGCGGCCGGGAGCTGCTGCTCGCCGACCCGGCCGGCCCGTCCTACGCCACCGACCGGGAGGTCCGGCTCGCCGCCTGGTCCCGGGACGGCGCGCTGTGGACGGTCCGCACCACCGGTGGCGAGCCGCCCCGCCGGATATCCGCCGCCGGACCCGTCACCGACCCCCGGCCCTCCCCGGACGGCACCCGCATCGCCTACGTCACCGGCGGCGCCCTGCACCTGGTGCGGGCCGACGGCACCGACGACCGACGGCTGACCCCGCCCGGCACCGGCACCGTCACCCACGGGCTGCCCGACCGCACCACGCCCGGCTCCTACGGCCCCGCCCGCGGCCACCGGTGGTCCCCGGACGGCGACGCGCTGCTGGTCACCCGGGTGGACAGCGGGATGGTGCCGCTGCACCACCTGGCCGACCCGGCCGATCCCGGCACGCCGCCCCGCACCGTCCGCCGGTCCATGGCCGGCACCCCCACCGCCGGGACCTCGCTCCACCTCTACTTCCCGGACGCCTCCGGGGGCGTCCGCCACGTCCCGGTGCGGCTGCCGCACGCCGCACCCGGACGCGAGCACCCGCCCGGTGCCTGGCACGCCCCGCGGTTCGCCCATCTGCTGGCCGTGGAGTGGGACACCGCCGGCCCGCTGATCACCCTGCAGTCCCGCGACCAGCGCACGGTGTGGACCCTGGCGGCCGACCCGGCGACCGGCGAGACCGTCCCGCTGGACCGGCGGCACGATCCGCACTGGGTCGATGTGCGGCCCGGTACTCCCCGGCGCACCGCCTCGGGCGTGCCGGTGCTGTCCCGCACGCGCGGCGACACCCGGGCGCTCGCGGTCGGCGACGCGCTCACCCCGGAGGGCCTGGAGGTCCGCGAGGTGGTCGGCACCGTGGCCGAGGAGGTGTTCTTCACCGCCAACGAGCACACCGACCCCACCGAGGTGCACGTGTGGAGCCACCGGCCCGGGACCGGCTTCACCCGCCTCACCGGCACCCCCGGGGTGCACACCGCCGCCGTGGGCGGGCCCGTCCTGGTCCTGGACAGCCGCACCCCGGACGGGCAGCGCGTGACCGTGCTGCGCGACGGGCGGCCGGCCGGCCGGATCGCCGTGCTCACCGAGCAGCCGCCGGACGGCCCGGCGCCCCGGTTCCTGGTACTGGGCGCGCGCCGGCTGCACACCCGTCTCCACCTGCCCTCCTGGCACCGGCCCGGGGACGGGCGGCGGCTTCCGGTGCTGCTCTGCCCGTACGGCGGCCCGGCGCTCCAGGTGGTGACCCGGGCCCGTGCCTGGTACACGGCGGTCTGCCAGTGGTTCGCCGAGCACGGCTTCGCGGTGCTCGCCGCGGACGGCCGCGGCACTCCGGGGCGCGGCATCGCCTGGCAGCGCGCCCTCCTCGGCGACCGCCTCACCCCCGCCCTCGACGACCAGATCGACGCCCTGCACGCGGCGGCCGGGCGCCACGACGCCCTCGATCTCTCCCGGGTGGCGATCCGCGGCTGGTCGTTCAGCGGCTATCTGGCGGCCGGCGCGGTGCTGCGCCGCCCGGACGTCTTCCACGCCGCGGTGGCCGGTGCCGCCCCGGCCGACCGCCGTCTCTACGACGCCTACGGGGAGGAGCGCTACCTCGGCCACCCGCAGGTGCAGCCGGAGGGCTATGCGCGTTCCTCGCTGCGGCCCCGTTCCGCCGGCCCCTTCCGCCCGCTGCTGCTGGTGCACGGGCTGGCCGACGACAATGTGCTGCCCGTGCACACCCTGCGGCTGTCCGCCGCGCTGCTGGCCGCCGGCCACCCGCACGCCGTGCTGCCGCTTCCCGGCACCGGCCACCTGGTGACCGGCGAGGAAACCGCCGCCCCGCTGCTCCGCCTGGAACTCGACTTCCTCACCCGCGCCCTGGGCGGGAGCCCCGGCCGGGCGGATTCCGGTGCCGCGGCGGCCGGCTGACCGGAGCGGTCCTCCCGCGTCCCGCCGCCCGGCCGCGGCTCGCGCCGTCACTGCGCCGGGCGGCGGGCCTGCTGTGCCTCGCGGTAGACGGCCCAGGCATCCGCCACCGGGCCCACATGCCCGAGCTTGTCGGGGTTGCTCACCGAGCGGAGCGCCTCGATCCGCCCGCCGAGGATGTCGAGTGTCCAGGCGTTGAGGACCTTGCGGTCCCGGTCGTGGAAGATCGCGCCCGGCTGGCCGTTCACCTCCCGCCGCTCCAGCGTCACACCGATCCGGGCCAGCCAGGGGAACACCGAGGCGAGCACCCGGGACACCTTGTCGGCGCCGGTGACGGCCCTGGGAAGCTGCGGGGTCTTGCCGCCCCCGTCGCCGACGAGCCGCACGTCGGCGGCGAGCAGTTCCCGCAGGCCGTCGACATCGCCGTCCCGGAACGCGTCGAAGAACCGCGCCGCCAGCCTGTCCCGCTCCCGGCGGTCCGCGTCGAACCGCGGGCGCCCCTGCGCCATGTGGCGGCGGGCCCGCACCGCGAGCTGGCGGCACGCCGACGGCGACCTGCCCACCGCCGAGGCGACCTCGGCGAAGCCGAACCCGAACACCTCCCGCAGCACGAAGACCGCCCGTTCCAGCGGGCTGAGCCGCTCCAGCAGCAGCAGGGCCGCCATCGACACCGAGTCGGCCAGCTCCGCCGACCGGGCCGGATCGTCATAGGGGTCGGTGAGCAGCGGCTCGGGGAACCACGGCCCGACGTATTTCTCCCGCCGGAAGCGGGCCGAGCGCAGGACGTCGATCGAGATCCGGGTCACCGCGGCCGAGAGGTAGGCCTTGGCCGAGGTGTGCGGGGCCGCGGCGGACGCGAAGCGCAGCCAGGTCTCCTGGACCGCGTCCTCGGCCTCGCTCACGCTGCCCAGAATCCGGTAGGCGATCGAGAACAGCAGCGGCCGCAGTTCCTCGAACTCCTCGGTCCGGCTCCGGCTCCGGGTCATGCCAGCTCTTCCCTGAAGCCCTGACGCCACGAGGGGTGGCGCAGTTCCCAGCCGAGCTCCCGCTTGGCCTTGGCGTTGGAGAAGCCGCGTCCCTCGCTCAGCATCGCCACCGCCATCTCCCCGGCCAGCAGCCGGGCCGGCCACCTGGGTATCCGGAACGGCCGCCCGGCCCCGGCGCACGCGGCGAGATGGGGCAGCCACGCGCTGACCGGGGCCGGTTCGTCGTCGACGATGTTGAACACGCCGTTCGCCCGCTGCTCCACGGCCAGCACGGTGGCGCTCGCCGCGTCGTCGAGATGCACCCACGAGAAGTAGCCGGTGCCGCCGCCGATCAGCGGGAGTCTCCGCTTGCGCACGAGCTCCACCTGGTCGTCGATGGCGCCGCCCCCGTAGAAGGGGCCGTAGCGCAGGGCGGCACCCCCCGCCTTGACGACCTCTTCCTCGACATGGCGGAGCGCCTCCGCCGACCTGCGCATCTTCGGCCCCGTCCGGTCGGGCGGCAGCGGGTCCTCCTCGGTCACCCACCGGCCCGCGGGTCCACCGATCCAGACGGCAACGCTCTGCGCGACGATGTGCGGGACGCCCGTCGCCTCGGCGGCGGCCAGCAGATGATCCGTGCCCTCGGTGCGCAGCCGGTCGGTGAGGGCGGCGAACCGGTCGGGGTGCCGGAAATCGGGCTTGCCGACGTGCGCCGGGGACAGCGCGGTCATCTGGTGCACGATCGCGTCCGGCCGGGCCGCGGCCACCGCCTCGCCGACCGACACCGCGTCCAGGCCGTTCATCACCACGCCCTGTGCGCCCAGCCGTTCCAGCAGGCTCAGCTTGGCCGCGCTGGTCGTGGTCGCCGTCACCTGGTGACCGCGCGCCAGCAGCTGCGGCACCAGCCGCTGCCCCATGACCCCGGACCCGCCTGCCACGAACACCCGCATGCCCCTCACCTTCCCCGTTCCGGCCCGCTTCGGGCCCTGCTCCGGCGTGTCTCTGCCGCGCTCTGAGACGAAACGGCCCGGCCTGTTGTGACATGCCTGTGGTGACATGGGCGAGGAGTGGACGAGGGACGGCCCGGGGAGGCTCACGCTTGGGACTGCAAGCGGGTGCTTGCAAAAGTTAGCAGACGGTGGCATGCTGACGGCATGGTTCCGTTCGACGTGCACGGACTCGGGGAGTTCCTGCGCGAGCAGCGCCGCCAGGCGCGGCTCTCGCTGCGGCAGCTCGCGGAGGCCGCCGGCGTGTCGAACCCCTACCTGAGCCAGATCGAGCGCGGGCTGCGCAAGCCGAGCGCGGAGATCCTTCAGCAGATCGCCAAAGGGCTGAGCATCTCCGCGGAGACGCTGTACGTGCGGGCCGGAATTCTCGACGAGAACATGCGCGAGGAGCGGGAGAGCGAACGGCCGGGGGTGCGGGACGCCGTGCTCGCCGACCCCTCCCTCACCGATCAGCAGAAGCAGGCGCTGATCCAGATCTACGACGTGTTCCGCCGGGAGAGCGCCGAGGCAGCCGCTGCCGGCCCCGCCCCGCAGGCGGGGACACCCGGTGCGCCCGACGACGGCCCGGAAGACTGACCGACCCTGGGAGGGGACGAGAGCAATGGCCTTCACCGACGAGATCCGCAAGACCATCACCAGCAGCACCCCGTTCTACGCGGTGGCGGGCGCGACCGACCTGGCCGCCGAGAAGCTGCGCACCCTGCCCGGCAGGCTGACCAAGCTGCGCGAGGAAGCGCCGGAGAGGCTGCACGCCTTCCGCGAGGAGGAGCTGCCGAAGCTGAGGGAGCAGGCCCAGCACCTGGCCGACCAGGGCGTGGGCGTGGCCCGGGAGTACGCCGACAAGGCGCGCGCCACCTACGACGAGCTGGCCGAGCGCGGCCGGACCGCGGTCGTCGAGTGGCGCGGCCAGGACAAGCCCGCCGCGCGGAACGGCGAGGCCCCGCAGGTCACCGTGGAGCGCCTCGACGCCGGTGCCGACGCCGTCACCGACGGCGGTGCCGAGGCCGGTGCCGACGCCCAGGCCGACGCGGAGGCCGATGCCAGGGCGGGCGCCAAGGCCGAGGCCGGCACCGGTGCCGATACCGGTGCGGCTGCCGACGCAGGTGCCGCGAAGGGCGAGCCCGGGGACGGTCCGAAGGGCTGATCCCGGCAGCCTCACCGGACACACGGGTGGACGGCTGTGCGGTCGTCGGGAGTACCGGCGCACCGCACAGCCGTTAGCGTGGTAGGGAACTGCCGGGGAAACCGGCCGACGGACAGGTGGTGAAGAGCATGCTGCTGGCGGGGTTCAGCACATTGGTGAACCTGATCTTCCTGGCGCTCCTGGTGCTGAGTATCTACGCACTGGTGCACGCCGCTCTGCAGCGCGAGGACGCGTTCCGCGCGGCGGACAAGCAGACCAAGCCGTTCTGGCTGATCATTCTGGGCGTCTCGGTGGCGGTCCAGCTCTTCCTGCCGGCCATGCTGCTCATTCTGGTCGGGGTGATCGCCACCGTGATCTACCTGGTGGACGTGCGCCCCGCGGTCGCCGGCATCAGCGGCGGCAGGGGCGGCGGCTGGAGCAGCAGTGACGGCCCGTACGGGCCGTATAACGGAGGGCGGTGACCGGGCTCCCGGACAGCCAAGATCACATATCGCTTCGGTCAACCCCCGTCAGGGGTGGTTCGTCGTGGATGGAATGTGCCCGTAGCATCTTCCAGTACGACCATTCGATGAACCGCAGAGGAATTGCAGTGCGCTTTCGCCTGACGCCGCGGGATACGAGCTTTTACGATCTCTTCGCCGCCTCTGCGGACAACATCCTCACCGGTTCGAAGCTGCTGCTGGAGCTGCTCGGCGCGGACCCGGAGTCCCGGGCGGACATCGCGGAGCGCATGCGGGCCGCGGAACACGCCGGGGACGACGCCACCCACGCCATCTTCCACCAGCTCAATTCCTCCTTCATCACGCCGTTCGACCGGGAGGACATCTACCGTCTGGCCTCCTGCCTGGACGACATCATGGACTTCATGGAGGAGGCCGTCGACCTGGTGGTGCTCTACGAGGTCGAGGAGCTCCCCAAGGGCGTGGAGCAGCAGATCGAGGTCATCGCCCGCGCCGCCGAGCTGACCGCCGAGGCCATGCCGCACCTGCGCACCATGTCCGACCTCACCGAGTACTGGATCGAGGTGAACCGCCTGGAGAACCAGGCGGACCGGGTGCACCGCAAACTTCTCGCGCATCTGTTCAACAACGGGGCCTATGATGCGGTCGAGATCATGAAGCTGAAGCAGATCGTGGATGTGCTCGAAGAGGCCGCCGACGCCTTCGAGCGGGTGGCCAACACGGTGGAGTCCATCGTGGTCAAGGAGTCCTGATTCCTTGGACACCTTTGCGCTGTGCGTGGTCGTCGGCACCGCGCTGATCTTCGCCTACACCAACGGCTTCCGCGACTCGGCCAACTCCATCGCCACCTCGGTCTCCACCCGGGCGCTGACCCCGCGGGTCGCCGTGCTGCTGGCGGCCGTGATGAACCTCGCCGGGGCCTTCCTGGGCAGCGGGGTGGCCCGGACGGTCAGCGAGGGCCTGATCGCCGCCCCGAACGGCAGCCGCGGCCTGACCGTCCTGTTCGCCGCCCTGCTCGGCGCCATCGCCTGGAACGTGATCACCTGGGCGCTGGGCCTGCCGTCCTCCTCCTCGCAGGCGCTGCTCGGCGGGCTGGTCGGCGCGGCACTGGCCGGGGCGTCCACCGTGCACTGGGACGGCGTGCTGAACAAGGTCGTCCTGCCGATGGTCCTCTCCCCGCTGGCCGGGCTGGTGGCCGGCTACCTGGTGATGGTCTGCCTGCTGTGGATCTTCCGCCGGGCCCATCCGGCCCGGGCGCAGCGCGGCTTCCGGATGGCGCAGACGGTCTCGGCCGCGGCCATGGCGCTGGGGCACGGCCTCCAGGACGCCCAGAAGACCATGGGCGTGATCATGATGGCGCTGGTGATCACGGAGGCCGAGCCGGCGGGCGGAGGCATCCCGGTCTGGGTCACCCTCTCCTGCGCGCTGATGCTGGCGCTGGGCACCTACACCGGCGGCTGGCGGGTCATGCGCACCCTGGGGCGGCGGATCATGGAACTGGACCCGCCGCGCGGCTTCGCCGCCGAGACCACGGCGGCCTCGGTGATGTACACCGCGTCCTACGCCTTCCAGGCCCCGGTCTCCACCACCCATGTGATCACCTCGGCGATCGTCGGGGCGGGCACCACCCGCCGGATCTCGGCGGTGCGGTGGGGCGTCGCCAAGAACATCCTCACCGGCTGGTTCCTCACCATGCCCGCGGCGGCGGCCATGTCCGCCCTCGTCTTCTGGATCACCCACCTCCTCACCTCCTGAGGCACGGCCTGCCCGCGGCCCGCCGGCGGCCCGCCGCTCCGCTCGCTCCGCTCACCCGCCGCCGGGCCTGCCGCGGCCGGGACGGTGCCGCCGGTGCCCCGCCGCCCGCGGCCCGCCCCGGGCCTTCCTTCCCGCCGCTGCACAGCCCCCGCGCGGCGCGGCACACCAGCCGCCGTCCCGCTCCCCCCTCCCGGCCGTCCCCGGAGTCGGCGGCGGGAGGGACAATCGGGGGCGTGGGCTCCTCCGAACTGCTGATCACTCTGAACCGGCACAGCCGGGTGCCGCTGCGGCAGCAGGTGTGCGACGAGATCGCCGCCGCCGTCCGCGCCGGGCGGCTGCGGCCCGGCGCCCAGCTGCCGGCCTCCCGCGAACTGGCCGGGCAGCTCGGCGTCTCGCGCACCGTGGTGGTCGGCGCCTATGAACTGCTGCGGGCCCGCGGCCTGGTCACCGCCCGCCGCGGCTCGGCCACCACGATCGCCCCGCACGCCGCGGCCTCGTCCGGCGCCCCGGAGCCGTCCCCGGCCGCACCGCGCACCCCGCTGATCCCCAGGACACCGCTGAGCGGCAGCAGCGACAACCCCATGTGGCAGCCCTGGCCGACGCCCGGCGACCCCGGCGACGGCCCGGCGGAGCGGGCGATGATCGACTTCCGGCACGGCACCCCGGCGCTGGCCGACTTCCCCGTCTCCCGCTGGCAGCACTCCGTCCAGCGCGCCCACGCCCGGGCCGGCACCGCCTCCCTGGGCTACGGCCCGGCCGAGGGCTCGGCCGGGCTGCGGGCCCGGATCACCGAACTGGTGCGGCGCAGCCGCGGCCTGGACGCCCCGCCCGGCCGGGTGGTGGTCACCAGCGGCGCCACCCAGGCCACCGACATCCTCGCCCGGCTGCTGGCCGGCCCGGACGACGTCATCGTCATCGAGGACCCCAGCCACACCGTGCTGCGGCAGATCTTCGGCTCCGCACCGGCGGCGGCCGTGGTGCCGGTGCCGGTGGACGAGCAGGGCCTGCGGGTCGCCGAGATCGACGACCGGGTGCGCGCGGCCGGGCACGACCCGGACCGGGTCAGCCTGGTCTACGTCACCCCGTCCCACCAGTTCCCGACCGGACATGTGCTGTCCTCGCGGCGGCGCCGGGAGCTGCTGGCCTGGGTCCGGCGGCGCGGCGCGGTGGTGCTGGAGGACGACTACCACAACGAGTTCGCCTTCACCGACGACCGGCTGCCCGCCCTGGCGGCCGAGGACCGGCACGGCAACGTCGTCTATGTCGGCAGCTTCAGCAAGACCCTCTACCCCGCGCTGCGCCTCGGCTACGCCATCCTGCCGGAGCGGCTGGTGCGGCCCTGTCTGGGCATCAAGTGGATCACCGACCGGCTCAGCCCCACGCTGACCCAGGAGACGCTGGCCGACTTCATCGCCACCGGCGCCTACGCCCGGCACATCAGCCGGATGTCCCGGCTCTACCGGCAGCGCCGGGGCCGGCTGCTGGAGGCGCTGCACGACCGGTTCGGCGACCGGGTGCGGATCTCCGGCCAGGCCGCGGGGCTGCATGTGCTGGTCACCTTCACCGGGCCGCTCGCGCGGCTCGGTGAGGAGCGGATCACCGCTCTGGCCGGGCGGCACGGGGTGCGGGTGCACCCGGCGTCCGGCTACTACGTGCTGGAGCCCCCGCCCGCCCCGGCCTTCCTGATGGGCTACGCGGCGCTGCCGGTCTCCCGGATCGACGAGGGAGTGGCGCGGCTGGCCGCGGCCCTCACCACACCCGGCCGCTGAACCGGGTCCACGACGCCGTCGCCTCCCCCGGGTCCCGGCCCCGCTCCGTGCCGGACGCAGACCCGGGGCCCGGATCAGGGCCGGAACCGGGGCCGGGGCCCGGGTTCCCGGCGGGCAGCACGGTCCCGGAGCGGCGGGCTCCGTCCAGCACCACGGTGTGCGGCGGCGCACCGGTGCGGCGCGCGAGCAGCCCCGCCAGCCGTTCCAGCACCGCCTCGACGTCCCGCCGCCCGTCCGGATGCGCCGACTCCACGGTGACCATCAGCCGGCGGCGGCCGGTGGCCGTGGCGACCACGTCGCTCTGACGCCAGTTCCAGCGCCGCGAGTGGGCACGCCGCCGCTCGTCCAGGAAGACGAGCTCACCCGGCTCCGGCGGTTCCGGGGCATCCGGGCGGCCCAGCGGCAGAAAGGTCTCCCCGCCGGTGGCGGGAGCCAGCCGGAAGGAACCGATGTCCGCCACATCGCAGCAGGCGACGGGCAGCCGGGAGCCCAGCGACAGCGCGTTGCACAGATCCACCAGATCGTTGATGCGCGGCAGCCGCTCCCCCTTGGCGAGCCGCCGCAGCAGCGACTCGGCGGCGCACGGATACCGGCCGGGCGTGAACCCCACCGCCCGGTGGGCCTCGCGCCACTCCCTGATCCGGGGCAGCGCGGCCACGCCCGACCGGCTGCCGAGCCGCAGTGCCAGCACCTCGTCCTCGGCGCCGGCCAGCAGCCGGGCGATCTCCGGATCGCCGCTGCCGACCGTGATCTCCTCCACGCCGAGCAGGCCCATCACGTACTCCGGCACACGGGCGAACACCGAGTCGTGCACGGTGAACGTCAGCGCCTCCCGCGCCCCCTGCGCCTTCTGCGTCGCCTGCGTCGTCTGCGTCGTCTGCGTCATCCCGCAGACCTTAGGCATCCCGCGCCCCGGTGCGCGGACCAATCCGGGCCGCTCTCCCGCAGACCACTTCCCCGCCGCCGTCCCGGACGGCCGCCCCGGCCCGGCCCCGGGGAGGGGGATCAGCCGAAGCGGCCGGAGATGTAGTCCTCGGTGGCCTTCTCGGCCGGGTTGGAGAAGATCTTGTCGGTGGCGCTCACCTCGATCAGCCGGCCCGGCTCACCGACCCCGGCCAGGTTGAAGAACGCCGTGCGCTCCGACACCCGGGCCGCCTGCTGCATGTTGTGGGTGACGATCACGATGGTGTACCGGGACTTCATCTGGTCGATCAGGTCCTCGATCGCCAGCGTGGAGATCGGGTCCAGCGCCGAGCACGGCTCGTCCATCAGCAGCACGTCCGGCTCCACCGCCGTGGCCCGGGCGATGCACAGCCGCTGCTGCTGCCCGCCGGACAGCCCCGCGCCCGGCTTGCTCAGCCGGTCCTTGACCTCCTTCCAGAGGTTGGCGCCGCGCAGGTTCTTCTCCACGATGTCGTCCAGCTCCGACCGGCTGTAGCGGACGCCGTTCAGCCGCACCCCGGCGAGCACGTTGTCGTAGATGGACATGGTGGGGAACGGGTTGGGCCGCTGGAACACCATGCCGACCGTGCGCCGCACCTGCACCGGGTCCACGCCGGGCCCGTACAGGTCCTCGTTGTCCAGCAGCACCTCGCCCTCGACCCGGCCGTCCGGGGTGACCTCGTGCATCCGGTTCAGGGTGCGCAGGAAGGTGGACTTGCCGCAGCCGGACGGCCCGATGAAGGCGGTGACGGACCGCGGCTCCACATGCATGGTGATGTCCTCGATCGCCTTGTGCCCGCCGTAGTAGGCGTTCAGCCCGTTGACGTCGATGCGCTTGGCCATGTCGTGTATCTCTCTCGCTCTCCGGGGACTGCCCGGTGGCCTCAGCGGCCGGTCTTGGGGGCCTTCCAGCGGGCTATGCCGCGGGCGACCAGATTGAGGATCATGATCAGGACGATCAGCACCAGCGCCGCGGCCCAGGCCCGGTCGTACGCCTCCTCGGTGCCGTAGCCCCACTGCTCGTACACGAACAGCGGCAGCGAGGACTGCGGGCCCTCGAAGGGGTTGGCGTTGATCAGGTTGCTGCCGAAGACCAGCAGCAGGATCGGCGCGGTCTCCCCGGCGATCCGGGCGATGGCCAGCATCACGCCGGTGGTGATGCCGCCGATGGCCGTGGGCAGCACCACCTTCAGGATCACCCGCCACTTGGGCACGCCCAGCGCCAGCGCCGCCTCGCGCAGCTCGTTCGGCACCAGCTTGAGCATCTCCTCGGTGGCCCGGACCACGATCGGCATCATCAGGATCGACAGCGCCAGCGCACCGGCGAAGCCCGAGTAGCCGAAGCCCAGCGCCATGATCCACATCGCCAGGATGAACAGGCCGGCCACGATCGAGGGGATACCGGTCATCACGTCCACGAAGAAGGTGACCGCCTTGGCAAGCCGTCCGCGCCCGTACTCCACCAGGTAGACGGCGGTGAGCAGGCCGATCGGAATGGCGATCACCGAGGCCAGCACCACCTGCTCCAGGGTGGCCAGCAGGGCGTGGTAGATGCCGCCGCCCGGCTGCCAGCTCAGCACACCGTTCATGGAGTGGGTGAGGAAATCCCAGCTCACGGTGGGGATGCCGCGGGCCACCGTCTCCCAGATCAGGGAGGCCAGGGGCAGTACGGCGACCAGGAAGCTGGTCCAGACCAGGGAGGCGGCCAGCCGGTCCACGGCCTGCCGCCGGCCCTCCACCGCGGCGGTGAGCGCAAAGTTCGCGGACACGAACAGCACCGCGGCGATCAGGCCCCACTGCAGGCGGCTGTCCAGCCCGCCCAGCACCCCGAGGGCGACGGCGGCGGCGAGGGAGCCGGCCGCCAGGGCGAGCGGGGTCCAGCGCGGCAGCCGCGGCTGGCGCAGCGCCATGCCGGGCGGCCGCACCGGCGGGGTGGTGATCACCCGCTCCTGGTGCTCCTCCACACGGGTCTCGGAGGGCACCTCCGCCGGGCGGGCGGTGTCCGGGTGCACCGGCACGGACTGGCCGGACACCATCGGGGCGACGGCGGCCAGTTCATGGGCTGCCCGGTCGTGCTCCTGCTGCACGCCGCCGTTCTCGGCCGCCACCTCCGGCGGGCGGGGCCGGGCGGCGCTCCCGCCGGCGGCGGGCGGCTCGTTGCTGGTGCGGTCGGTGTCGCTCATGCGGCTGCCCCCGAGAACTCCTTGTGGCGGGCGATGATCAGCCGGGCCGCTCCGTTGACCACCAGGGTCAGCAGGAACAGCACCAGGCCGGAGGCGATGAGGGCGTCCCGGCCCATGGCCCCGGCCTCCTTGAACTGGCTGGCGATGTTCTGCGCGAACGTGCCGCCGCCGGACTCCAGCAGGCTGATGTTGATCAGGAACGCCGGGGAGAGCACCGTGGCCACGGCCATGGTCTCGCCCAGGGCGCGGCCCAGGCCCAGCATGGAGGCGCTGATCACGCCGGAGCGGCCGAAGGGCAGCACGGCCATCCGGACCACCTCCCAGCGGGTGGCGCCCAGCGCCAGTGCGGCCTCCTCGTTGGCCTTGGGGGTCTGGAGGAAGACCTCCCGGGTGACGCTGGTGATGATCGGCAGGATCATGATCGCCAGCAGGATGCCCACGGTCATCAGGGAGCGGGCCGGGGAGCCGTCGTAGGACAGGACTCCGGTCCAGCCGAAGAACTGGTCCAGCCACTCGTACAGCCCGGTGAGCCGGGGCACCAGGAACAGCGCGCCCCACAGGCCGTAGATGATGCTGGGCACGGCGGCCAGCAGGTCGACCACGTAGCCGATCGGGCCGGCCAGCCGGCGCGGCGCGTAGTGGGAGATGAACAGGGCGATGCCGACGGCCACCGGGACCGCCAGCAGCATGGCGATCACCGAGCTGACCACCGTGCCGAACAGCAGCACGGCGATGCCGAAGACGGGCGGGTCGGCGTTGGCGTTCCACTCGAAGGTGGTGAGGAAGTTCCCCTCGTTGGCCCGGATGGCGAAGGCGGCGCGCACCGCGAGGAACACGGCGATGGCGCCCATGATCGCCAGCAGGGCGATGCCCGCTCCCTTGGACAGACCGCTGAAGATCCGGTCCCCCATGCGGCCGGTCGAGGGCGGGGAGGCGGTTGGTATCGCGGACATTCTGGTCTCTCGGTCTAGGAGGGTCGGCGGGGGCCGCCGCGGGGACGGGGCGGTCAGCCCAGGGACGCGATGCGGTCGCGGACCTGGGTGATGATCTCGTCGGGGATGGCCGCGTAGTCGATCGCCGTGATCTTCTGCTGGCCCTCCTCGCCGGCGATGTAGCTCAGGAAGGCCCGCGTCAGCTCCACGGTGTCCGGGTCGTTGCCCCGGTCACAGACGATCTCGTAGCTGACCAGCACGATCGGGTAGGCGCGCTCGGCCCGGGTGGTGTAGTCCAGCTCCATGGCCAGGTCGGCGCCGGTGCCGATGATGTTGCCGGAGGCGATGCCGGCGGAGGCGTTCTCCACGGTGGCCTCCACCGGTTCCGCGCCACCGGTGTCGATCAGCACCGTGTCGATGTTGTTCTGGTGGGCGTAGGACAGCTCGAAGTAGCTGATCGCGCCCTCGTTCTGCTGCACCATGCCGACCAGCCCGGAGGAGCCGTCGGCGGACTGGCCGCCCTTGCCCCTCCAGTTCTTGTCCCGCTCGTACGGCCAGGCCTCGGGCGCGGCGGCGTGCAGGTAGGCGGTGAAGTTGTCGGTGGTGCCGGAGCCGTCCGAGCGGGAGAACGGGGTGATCCGCGTCGCGGGCAGGTCGGCGTCCGGGTTGAGCGCGGCGATGGCCGGGTCGTTCCAGACGGTGATCTCGGAGTCGAAGATCCGGGCCAGGGTGTCGGCGTCGAGCACCAGGTCCTCCACGCCGGGAAGGTTGTAGCCGATGGCGATCGGGCCGGCCACCATGGGCAGGTGGATGGCGCGGCCGCCGTCCCGGCAGACCGAGCGGGACTGCTCGATCTCGTCCGGCTTGAGCAGCGAGTCGGAGCCGGCGAAGGCCGTCGTGCCCTGGAGGAACTCCTGGATGCCGGCGCCGGAGCCGGTGGGCTTGTAGTTCACCTGGCCGTCATCGCAGTTGGCCCGGTAGATGTTGACCCAGACCTCCATGGCGTTGGCCTGGGCGGTGGAACCGGAGGCCAGCAGGGTGCCGGGCGGGCCGCACTCGATGGTGTCCGACGAGAAGTCGACGGCACCGGGGATGCCGGAGTTGTCGTCGGTGCCGCAGGCAGTGAGAACCAGGGCGGCGATGGCCGTGGCCGCGCCCAGTGTGCGGGTGCGGCGTCCGGTCGCGCGCGAGAGCTTCACTGACTTCCTTCCCACATGTCACATGTCAGGTGAACTGATGTCCACGTCCAAGGTGAAAAGTAAGGTGAACAAGGGGATCGACCGGCAAGCGCAAGATGAACAGCGGATGAACCACAGGCGGCGGTGGCATGACCTGCACCTCCGCAGTGCCGGAGAGTGACGGAGCTCCTCTTCAGCCCTTGTTTCCCGGCCCTCGCTCAGCACCGTAAGCCCGCGGGACATGACGCGCCGCTCGGACGTGCGGGATACTGCCGCTGCACGGTTCTGACCAGGAGCGGACGATTCGGGCCCGGATTCGGTAATCTATACGGGTAGGGGGTATTCGCGCCGGATGGGGCGCGGCATTCCGCCCGCTCCGCCGCATGCGCGTCACAGCCGCACATGCGGTCACCACACGCGACGCTCCACGGCGCGCAGCACAGTCGCCCGCCGCAGGCCAAGGGAGGCCGTCATGACCACCGTCCCGCCGACCGTCACCCCGGTGGACCGCGAGCACGATCCCGGTCACAGCCACGGCTACAGCAAGGACAAGGACGCCCATCTGAAGCGGCTGCGGCGGATCGAGGGCCAGGTGCGCGGCCTGCAGCGGATGGTCGAGGAGGACGTCTACTGCATCGACATACTCACCCAGGTGTCGGCCTCCACCAAGGCCCTGCAGTCCTTCGCCCTCCAGCTGCTCCAGGAGCACCTGCGGCACTGCGTGGCCGAGGCGGCGGCCGAGGGCGGCCCCGAGGTCGACGCCAAGGTCGAGGAGGCCACCGCCGCCATCGCCCGCATGCTCCGCACCTGACGGTGGCTGACCGCCCGGCGCCGGGGCCGGGCGGTCAGCCGCCGGGGGAGGCAACCGCACCGGTGTAGATGTGCTCGGCCGGCGGCATCTCGATGACCACCGGCGTGCCGAAGTCGTACAGCACGGTGGTGGAGATCACCTGCACCGGCAGCCCGTCCGGCTGCGGCGAGGTGGGGGCGAAGCTGAAGTGGTGCCGCACCTGCCGCAGCAGACCGTCGTCGTCCAGATAGGCGTCGAACCGCACCGCGGTGTCGGTGAAGCCGTCCACCGCCGCGGCGAGCTGCTCCCGGCTCTCCCGGCTGCCCGCCGCCTCGGCCGCCGCCGCGATGTCGGTGATCCCGTGGAAGCGGCGCAGGATCTCGCCCTCGACCTCCACCTCACCCAGATCGTCCGCCTGCTGCACGCCGCGCAGCAGCTCGGCCGCGGTGATCGGGTCGGTGGCGCCGCCGGTGACCAGATTGCCGTCGTGGATCGAGGACACGTCCAGCCGCACCCACTTGTCCGGCGGCACCCCCTCGCCGCGGTTCTTCATGTACAGCTCGCCGGGCAGGAACAGCTCGGTGACCGGGGGCCGCCCGGCGCCGCCGCCGCCCGTGCCGGAGGGAAGGGTGACGGCCAGCTCGCCGGCCCGGCGGCGGTAGTCGAAGCCGCCCTCCCCGCGGATGGTGATCCGGGTACCGCCGGAGGCCAGCTCCACGGCGGTGCGCGCCCGGGAGGAACCGGCCTCGGCCAGCAGATCGGGCACCTGGCGGAGCAGTTCCACGGCCTCCCGGGCGGTGCGGGTGTCGGCCGCCGCGCCCACCATGGAACAGCCCGTCACGGCCAGACCGATCACCAGCAGACCGGAGGACGCCAGCAGCCGGGGAGATCCGTTTCTGCGGCACTTCCGGGGGTGCGCGCCGGCCCGCCCGTCCCGTCCGCCGCCCGAACCTGCCCTCTGCCGACGTCGCGCCCTCATGGCCTGTCGACCCCCAAGCACTCTTCGTGTCTCAGTTCACCGCACTCACTGCCCCGCTTAACGAAGCCTTCGGACACCCGTCACGGGCAGATCCCGGGCATAGCCCGATACGGTGGTGACGTGCGCGAGGCGAGTGGCAAGGGACCCTGGAGAGTCCTCCGCGGGGTCCCGGGAACAGCACCCGGTGCGTCAACCACGGACAGCGGCCCCGCCCTGCCGGACCCTCCCGGTCACCGGATCACCATGGTGGAACGCGGCCCCTTTCTCGCCCCGTACTGCAGCTGCGGCTGGTACGGCGCGGCGCGGCGCTCCCGCCCGCTGGCCCGCGACGAGGCCGCCGCCCATCTCGCCGCCCTCCCCGCGGACACCGCCGGGCCGGACACCGCCGGGCCGGACACCGCCCCCTGAGGCGCCTGCCCGGCTGCCCGGCTACGCGGCCAGGTCCTTGTCCCCGTGCCCGCGGAACGGCAGGCGGAAGACGCGGAACTGACCCCGCAACGGCAGCCGCAGCGGCCGCGGCCGCCGCACCCACAGGCGGCCGCAGCGCGTGAGGAACGGGTTCAGCAGGGCCGTGGCGCCGGGCTGGAGCAGCAGCGCGACCGCGGCACCCAGCGCGCATCCGCCGACCACATCGGTCGGATAGTGGGTGCCGGACAGGATCTGCGCCGCGCCGGCGGCCGCGGCCAGGCCCAGCGCCCACCAGGCGGTGCGCCGGTGCACCAGCAGCAGGGCCACCGCCACCGCCGTCGCGGCCGCGGCCTGCACGCTGACGAACGAAGAGCCGCCCGGCCCGGCCGCCTGGGCCACCTGGGCCGCCACCCGGACTCCCTCGTCGGTCCCCTCCGGCCCGGGACGCGCCACCAGGGCCCGCACCGGCAGGGCGATCAGCGCGGCCAGGCCGCCGGCCAGCACCGCCCAGAGCCCG
>NZ_WTLH01000190.1 GCF_011421595.1 Streptomyces sp. YIM 98790
CCCGGCAGTCCCGGCGGATACGGCGGTCCCGGCGGCACCGCGGCCATTCCGGACGACGGGCCGCACCACCCCTGCGACGCCGGCGAGACCGCCGCCCTGCTGATGACCGCGCTGCTGTGCGGGCGCCGCGCCGCCCCGGCCGGAGAGGCGCTGGGAGCCCTGCTCGGCTCCGCCCGCGCGGCCCGGCTGCGCGACCGCGCCGCCCGGCTGCTGGACCGCTACGTGGACCGGGCGGTCGGTGAGGAGCGTGACCTGCGCGGCGCTCCCCTGCACCGTCTCGATGTCACCCCCGACCACCAGGTCGAGCTGGTCGCCGCCTACTCCCTGCTGGGCAGACGCCTGCCCGCCCGCTGACCGCCGCCCCTCCGCCCGTGCCCGTCCCCGCGTCTCCGCCCCGCCGCCCGGCGCCGAACACCGCGAACCGGGCCGGCCCGTATCCCGCCCCAAGCCCACCCGGAAGGAGAGAACCGTGCCGGAGGACACCACCGCGGCGCAGCCGTCCGGGCCACCGCCCGGACCGGGCACCGCCACCACCCTGTGGGACGACGGGGTGATCGCCCGCCGGGGCGTGCCGTACCACGTGCCGAGCCAGGAGTACCAGGACGAGGACGAACCCGAGCCGCTGGTGCCCGCCCCGCCGCCCGCCCCCGACACCCTCACCGAATCCGAGGCCGACCGCCGGCTGCGCGTCCGGCTGGCCGCGCTCCGCCAGCTCGTCGGCCTTTCCCGCTCCCGCCTCGACCCGGCCGTGCTGGACGAGGCCGGCCGGGTGCTGGACGCCGCCGCGGCCCGCGCCCGGCTGCCCCGCGCGTACACCGCCATCGCCATCGCCGGGGCCACCGGCAGCGGCAAGTCCAGCCTGTTCAACGCCCTGGCCGGGGCACAGCTCTCGGAGACCGGGGTGCGCCGCCCCACCACCGCCGCGCCCGTCGCCTGCACCTGGGACGCCGGGCGCAGCCTCGGCCCCGAGGCGCTGCTGGAACGGTTCGCCATCCCGTCCCGCGCCCGCCGCCGGGCCCACCTCACCGACGCCGCGCTGCGCGGCCTGATCCTGCTCGACCTGCCCGACTACGACTCCGTGGACCCCGACCACCGGGAGAAGGCCGACCGGCTGCTCTCCCTGGTGGACGGGGTGATCTGGGTGGTGGACCCGGAGAAGTACGCCGACGCGGTGCTGCACGAGCGCTATCTGCGCGCCTTCGCCGGACACGCCGAGGTCAGCATCGTGGCGCTGAACCAGACCGACCGGCTGCCGCCCGACGCCGCCGAGGCGGTACTGGACGATCTGCGGCGGCTGCTGGACGAGCGGGGCGTGGCGCTCGGCGAGCACGGTGAGCCGGGGGCAGGGGTGCTGGGCGTCTCCGCGGTCACCGGGGACGGCCTGCCGGAACTGCGGCGGCTGCTCGGCGAACTGGTCGGCAGCCGGGCCACCGCGGCCCGGCGGCTGCTGGCCGACGTGGACGGAGCCACCCGGCGGCTGCGCCCGGTGTGCATCGCCGACACCGTGCAGGCCCCGGCCGGGCTCACCGCAGAGGCCCGGGAGGAATTCGAGGAGCGCCTGGCCGCGGCGGTCGGTGCCCCGGCCGCCGGGCTGGCCGCCGAGCGCTACCTGCTGCGCCGCGCGGAACGCGCCTGCGGCACCCCCTGGGCCCAGCTCGCCCGGCGGATCGCCGAACGCCGGGCGGTACGCCGCGGCGAGCCGGCGGAGCTGGCCACCCGCACCCGCGGGCTGCTGCTGGCGCCGCCCACGGTGTGCCGCCCGGCCGTGGAGGAGGCGGTGCGGCGGGTGGCGGACGAGGCCGCCGCCGAACTTCCCCGGCCGTGGGCCCGGGCAGTGCAGGCCGCGGCCTGGACGGGCGCCCGCGATCTGCCGCGGCAGCTGGAACAGGCGATGGCGTCCCGGCCGCCCCTGCAGGATCACCCGGACGGCCCGGACCGCACCGGCCGGCCGGACCGGCCCGGCCGCCCGGAGAACCCGGACCGCTCGCCCGCGGGCCTCCCCGCCCCCGGCGACGGGTACACCGGTCCGGACGCCCCCCACGGGGCGCCGGAGGCGTACGGCGCCCCGGAGGGCCGCCACGGTCCCCGTCCGCCGGCCGCCGCACCGTCCGGCCGGTCCGTCCGGCTGCCACGCCCCCGCTGGTGGGCGGTGGCCGCGGTCGCCCAGGCCGGCCTGCTGGCCACTCAGCTGCTGGGCGTGTGCTGGCTGCTGCTGGCGGTGGCCGGCCACGCGGTGGCCGGTTTCTGGCTGCCCGCCGGGCTGCTGGTGGGCGCGGCGCTGGCGGCGCCGCTGCTGGCGTGGATCTGCCGGCTCGCGGCCGGTGCCCCGGCCCGGGCCTGGGGGCGCCGGGAGGAGGAGCGGCTGCGCCGGATCGCGGCCTCCCGCGGGCGCGCCCAGGTGCTGGAGCCCATCGCCGCCGAACTGCTGCGCTATCGCGAGGTCCGGGAGCAGTTCTTCATCGCCGCCGGGGGACTGGACTCCCGCTGAAGCTCCGTCGGCCCGCCCCGCCGGCCCGTCCGGCCAACCCGCCCCGCCACTGCGATCCGGTGTCGGCCGCGGGGGCTTTGCGGTCCCTTCCGTGACCGTTCGCAGAAGGTTCGCGGGACATTCGCAACCCGCCCGCCGCGCCCGCCGTCCGACGGCCGTTCACCCGCCCGGCGGCGGGCGGCCGGCGTGGCGGGGATGTCGCGAAGGCCCGATTGGCCTGGCGCTGAAGATAACGATTACACCTCGGTAGGCGTGGAGTTACCGATGGCGGGGGACAGTGCTGTGTTTCGCTCCCTAGCATCCATGGCGCATGCACGGGGCAACTGTGAAGTCTGCTGTCCAGAGTTGCGACGGCAGCCCGTGCGCATCATGGAGGGGACTCACCATGACTTCTGTACGCAAGCGGGTCGTTGCCCGCCTTGCGGCCACCGCCCTCGCCACCGCGCTGTTCGCCGCGGGGACGATCGCCACCGCCGGACCGGCCGTCGCGGACGAGAATCCGCGGAACGGCGGCGCCACCGCCACGCTGGGCGAGCTGGAGACCTACGACACCGTCGTCATCCGGCGCGGCGGCCACCGGAGCGAGGTCTCCGGCGGCCTGTTCACCATGGAGGTGGCGGGCGGCGGGACCGTCAAGACCTACTGCATCGACTTCGGCACCCGGGCCAGGACCGGGGTCGACTACAAGGAGGTCGGCTGGGACGCCTCGTCCCTGGCCGGCAACGCCAACGCCGGCAAGATCCACTGGATCCTGCAGAACTCCTACCCGACCGTGGACGACCTGGACGCGCTGGCCGGAAAGGTCGGCGCCCCGTCCCTGACCCCCCAGCAGGCCGCGGCGGGCACCCAGGCCGCCATCTGGCACTTCTCGGACGGCATCGACGCCATGCCGAAGAACCGGAAGGCCAAGAAGCTCACCGAGTGGCTGAAGAAGAACGCCGAGGACCTGGCCGAGCCGGACCGTCCCTCCCTGGAGCTGAACCCGGCCGCCGTGGGCGGCCAGGCCGGCGACAGGCTGGGCCCGGTCACCGTCTCCACCAGCGCCGACTCGGTGGTCATCACCCCCGACCCGGGAGCCGCCGGGCTGGGCGTGAACATCGTCGACGCCGCCGGTGAGCTCGTCACCGAGGACACCCCGGTGACCGACGGCACCGAGCTGTTCTTCGACGTGCCGGCCGACGCCGGGGCGGACAGCACCTCGTTCACCGCCACGGTGACCACCACCGTGCCGCTGGGCCGGGCCTTCACCGGTATCGAGCACGAGACCCAGACGATGATCCTGGCCGGTTCCACCGACTCCGCGGTCACCGCCACGGCCACCGCCAACTGGGCCGCCGCCCCCGAGCCGGAGCCGGAGCCCGAGCCGGAGCCCGAGCCGGAGCCGGTCGGTGTGGTGAACGCCTCCGAGACCTGTGTGGACGGCGGCGTCCAGCTCGAACTGACCAACGCGGGAGGCGGTGAGTACACCTTCACCGTCGGCGGTGAGGAGATCACCGTCGGCGCCGGCGCCACCGAGACCCACTTCGTCCCGGCGGAGAACAAGCAGCCCTACACCATCGAGGTCTTCGGCCAGGACGCCGAGGAGCCGGTGGCCACCTTCACCGGTGTGCTGGACTGCGACACCTCGGTGGACAACGAGGACGAGGGTGAGGACGAGGGCGACGAGGACAACACCCCGGCCCCGGCCTCGACCGGCGGCAGCGCCGGCACCGGGAACGACGGCCCGGACCTCGCCGAGACCGGCAGCAGCACCAACCCCGCGCTGTACGGGGGCATCGCCCTGGCCCTGCTGATCGCCGGCGGCGCCGTGGTGTTCTTCCTCCGCAAGAAGGCCAAGAGCTGATGCAGCCCCTCTGACCTGCGATCTCCCCACACGCAGGGTCCACCGGTCCGCACCCGGTCCGCAGGCCGCCGAGCACGGCGGCCCTGACGGACCGGGTGCGGTCGTCTTCCCGGCCGCGGGCGGCTGCGGGACCGTGGGGGAGCCCCCGGGCTGGCTAGCATGAGGGTTCCGGCGGGCCGGGCAGGGAGGAGCGGTCATGAGAGGGCGGGGCGGGCGCTCCCGGCGGCGCGGTCAGGGCGAGCTGGAGGCGCTGGTCCTGGCGACGCTGCGGCAGGCGCCGGGGCCGGTGACGGCCGGGTGGGTGCAGGAGCGGCTGGGCGGGGACCTGGCGTACACCACGGTGGTGACGATCCTGTCCCGGCTGCTGGCCAAGGGCACGGTGGTCCGGGAGCGGACGGGCCGGTCCTTCGCCTGGGCGCCGGCCGCGGACGAGGCGGGGCTGGCGGCGCTGCGGATGCGGCGGGTGCTGGAGGGCGAGGCGGACCGCGAGGCGGTGCTGGCAAGCTTTGTGACGGCGCTGTCGGCAGACGACGAGCGGCTGCTGCGTGACCTGCTGGGGCTGCCGGACGGTGACCAGGACCGGGACCGGGATCACGACCGGGACGAGGGCTCCGGGGGCGGGTGAGATGGGCTGGTTCGTCGTGCTGCCACTGGTGCTCCCGCTGACCGCGTGGCCGATCGCCAAGCTCGCCGAGCACCAGCTGCACCCGCGCAGCGCCACGTGGCTGCTGACCGGGGTGGGCGTGGTGATGGCGTCCTGTTCGACGGTGTGCGTCGGTCTGGTGATGGTGGTGGGCACAGCGCAGCTGCCGGGCAATCCGCTGCCGGACGGGTGGTCGGACCCGGAGGTGGCGGAGGCGGTGCCGTTCGAGGAGGTGGCGGCGAAGGCGGCGATTCCGGCGCTGGCCGCGGTGCTGCTGGGATGCGGCCGGTCCCTGTGGCGGCATCTGTGGACGCGGCGTCGGGTGGCGCGGGCGCTGGCGGGTGTGGGTTCGGCGCGCGTGGCGGTGGTGCCGGACGAGGCCGCCTACGCCTACGCGCTGCCGGGTGGCGGCCGGGGACGCATCGTGGCCTCCACCGGGCTGCTCGGCAGCCTGTCGGCGGGGGAGCGGCGGGCGCTGTTCGCGCATGAACGGGCCCATCTGGCGGGCCGACACCACCGGCTGCTGCTGGCGGTGACGCTGGCCGCGCGGGCCCATCCGTTTCTTCGCCCGCTGCGGACCGCTGTGCTGTACACGGCGGAGCGCTGGGCGGACGAGGAGGCCGCACGGGAGGTGGGGGACCGGCGTCTGGTGGCGCGGGCGATCGGCAGGGCCGCGCTGGTGTCGCGAGGCGGACCGGTGCCGGCGTTCGCTGGTGCGGCCGGGGCCGGGGCCGTCTCCGGTGCCGGCCCCGGACCGGTGCCGCGGCGGGTGGCGGCACTGCTGGCGCCGCCTCCCGTGGCGCGGCCCTGGCCGCCGACCTTCACGGCCGTGGGGCTGGCCTGCTGGACCGCCGCGGCCGGTGCCGCCGCCTCGGCACTGTCCTCCGCAAACTCGGCGGTGACCATGTTCCTGCTGCTGAAGGCCGCCACTCCGCTGTAACGGCGGCGGACGGGCGGCGGTCCCGGCGAGGCCCCGCGGTCCCCGGGGGTGCGGGCCGGGGACGCGGGTGCGGCGGGCCGGGCCGGCGACTACTCCTCGTCGCCCCCCTCGTCTCCTCCGTCGTCGTCGAAGACCTCGTCCAGGACCATGCCGCCGGCCACGCCCGCCGCCAGGCCGGCGGCGCCGGCGGCGACGGCGGTGCCCATGCCGGGACCGCCGTGGCCGTGGCGGGGCCCGTGGTGACCGCCGTGGCCGTCCTTGTCCACGTAGCCCTGCTGCGGATACGGCAGGGGGTGGCCGCCGTGGTGGCCCTGGTGCATCGGCGGGTCGTGGGGTGCCGCGTGGTGCGGGTGGGCGGCGTGGTTCTCGACCATCCGGCGGACCCAGGAGTCCACGAGCGCGGTCCAGTCGTGCTGCTCGTGGTGGCCGACGGTGAACCGGCTGACCGCGTCGTGGCCCCCGGTGAAGAACCCGCCGCGCTTGTCGGCCTCCAGGACCACTTCCATTCCGCCGGGGCCTGCCAGGAAGGTGACCTCGATCTCCTGTACCGCGTGCGCGTACTGCGGCGCGGGGTGGAGTTCGATCTCCTGGTAGAAGGGCAGTTGCTGGCCGGTGCCGTGGAGGTGTCCCAGCTCCAGGTCGGCGGACTTGAAGCCGAAACCGAGCCGGCCGAAGGCGTCCAGGACGGCCTCCTGCACCGGCAGGGGGCTGACGGTCACCGGGTCCATGTCGCCGGCGTCCCGGGCGGAGGCGACGACCAGTTCGGTGCGCACGCCCAGGACCACGCCCAGCGGCTGGCCGTGGAGTTCGGTGACCGGGGTCTCCCAGGGCAGGGGCAGGGAGAAGGGCAGGGCGCGCTGTTCGTTCTGGTGCAGCCGGAAGCCGCCGCCCACCGCGGCGCGGTGGAAGGCGATGACACCGTGCGCCTCGCCCTCGCTGTGCTCGGCCTCCACCTGGGCCACGAGTTCCAGAGTGATGTGCTGGATGTCGAAGTCGGCCTGCCCGCCGCGCATGTGGACCTGCCCGGTCAGCGTTCCGCCCGGGGTGACCGGGCCGCCGTCCAGGACCGTGTCCACGGTGGGCGCGCCGATGCCGAGCGAGCCGAGCAGTTTCTTGAACACCATGACCGGCGTTCACTTCCCTTCCGGGTCTTGGGTGGTCGTCTTCCGGCGTGGGGCGGTGCCGGTCAGGCGCCGGACTCCTCCAGTGCGGCCAGGGCCTGCGCCCACCGCACGTACTTCAGCCGCGCGAGGTCGGCGACGGTGCGCACGCCGAAGGCCTCGCGGAGCAGTTCGCCGTCGCGTTCCGACACGCCCTTCAGCGCCGCCACCGGCGCGGACAGGATCTCCGGCAGGCTCTTGTCCGCCCATGCCTTGTCCAGCACCTTCTCCAGGTCCACCGCAGCCATGGATTCCCCTCCGCCTCGTTGTCCGGCGGTCACCGGACGGCAGGGTGCGGGCGGTGCCCCACCCCGCCTGTTTCTACAGCTGTGTAGAAGCATAGGGCGGGGCCGGGCGGCCCGGCGACGCCTGGCGCCGGAAACGTCCGAAAACCGGCGGAACCGGTGAACCCCCCCCGCCTGGCAGGCGGGCTCCTGGACACCAGCAGCCCGGACAGCCTTCTGCGCCGCGGCCTTCTGCGCCGCGAGGTTCCCGCCGTACGCACCGAGCGCGCCGTCGGGGCCGCCCGCGCCGACGCGGCCTGGCGCCGGTGCGCCTCAGCCGCCGCGGGGGGAGTACATGATGACGGCGACTCCGGCCAGGCAGACCAGGGCGCCGAGGACGTCGTAGCGGTCGGGGCGGTAGCCGTCCAGGGCCATGCCCCAGGCCAGCGAGCCGGCCACGAAGACGCCGCCGTAGGCGGCCAGCACCCGGCCGAAGTGGGCGTCCGGCTGGAAGGTCGCGACGAAGCCGTAGGCACCCAGGGCCAGCACCCCGGCGCCGATCCACGCCCATCCCCGGTGCTCCCGCACCCCCTGCCAGACCAGCCAGGCCCCGCCGATCTCCAGCAGGGCGGCCAGCGTGAACAGGGCGAGGGAACGGGACACGGTCATGGGCCCGAGCGTACGGGCCGGGCGGTGCGGCCTGACTCCGGGGACCATGGATTCCACAACGGGAGAAATCAACCCGATGCGGGAGGTGAGCCGGGTGGCGGGCAAGGAAGCCACGGACCACAGGACGGCCAGGGCCCTGATGGATGCCACCGAGCGGCTGCTGATCTCCCGGGGGCATGCCGGGATCTCCACCCGCCGCATCACCGGGGAGGCCGGGCCGCCGCACGGCCAGGCGCGGTACCACTCCGGCTCGCTCGACGCCCTCATGCCGCGCACCCCGGAGCGCGCCTCGGCCCGGATCATCGAGCAGCAGCTGCACGTCCGGCACCGGCTGCTGCGCCACAACGCGGGGAACGCCGGTGCCGGAGTGCTCACCCTCGGTACATGGCCGGGGAGGGGGGCGGGTGGGGCATTTCCGCTGTGGACGGGCCATGCGGCAGGATGGATCCGATTGCCCACAGACCGCTGAACTAGTGCCGGACGGTTTCTCTTGGCTGAGTACATCTACACGATGCGCAAGGCGCGCAAGGCGCACGGCGACAAGGTGATTCTCGACGACGTCACCCTGGCCTTCCTGCCCGGTGCGAAGATCGGCGTCGTGGGCCCCAACGGCGCCGGCAAGTCGACCGTGCTCAAGATCATGGCCGGTCTGGAGCAGCCCTCCAACGGCGATGCCTTCCTCACCCCCGGCTACAGCGTCGGCATCCTCCTCCAGGAGCCGCCGCTGAGCGAGGACAAGACCGTCCTGGAGAACGTCCAGGAGGGTGTGGCCGAGACCAAGGCCAAGCTCGACCGGTTCAACGCCATCGCCGAGGAGATGGCCACCCACTACACCGACGAGCTGATGGAGGAGATGGGCAGGCTCCAGGAGCAGCTCGACCACGCGAACGCCTGGGACCTCGACGCCCAGCTCGAACAGGCCATGGACGCCCTGGAGTGCCCGCCCGGCGACTGGCCCGTCACCCATCTCTCCGGCGGCGAGCGGCGCCGGGTGGCGCTGTGCAGGCTGCTGCTGGAGCAGCCCGACCTGCTGCTGCTGGACGAGCCCACCAACCACCTGGACGCCGAGTCGGTGGCCTGGCTGGAGCAGCACCTGGCCAAGTACCCGGGCACGGTCGTGGCCATCACCCACGACCGCTACTTCCTGGACAACGTGGCCGAGTGGATCATGGAGCTGGACCGCGGCCGGGCCCACGGCTACGAGGGGAACTACTCCAAGTACCTGGAGACCAAGGCCGCCCGGCTGAAGGTGGAGGGCCAGAAGGACGCCAAGCGGCAGAAGCGGCTCAAGGAAGAACTGGAGTGGGTCCGCTCCAACGCCAAGGGCCGGCAGGCCAAGTCCAAGGCGCGCCTCGCCCGTTACGAGGAGATGGCGGCCGAGGCCGAGAAGACCCGGAAGCTGGACTTCGAGGAGATCCAGATCCCGCCGGGTCCGCGGCTGGGCAACGTCGTGGTCGAGGTGGACAACCTGCAGAAGGCGTTCGACGACAAGGTCCTCTTCGACGGCCTGTCCTTCTCCCTGCCCCGCAACGGCATCGTCGGCGTGATCGGCCCCAACGGCGCGGGCAAGACCACGCTGTTCAAGATGATCCAGGACCTTGAGCAGCCGGACGGCGGCACCGTCAAGGTCGGCGAGACGGTGCAGATCAGCTACGTCGACCAGAGCCGGGAGCACATCGACCCCAAGAAGACGCTGTGGGAGGTCGTCTCCGACGGCCTGGACTACATCAACGTCGGCAAGGTGGAGATGCCCTCCCGGGCCTATGTCTCGGCCTTCGGCTTCAAGGGGCCGGACCAGCAGAAGCCGGCCGGGGTCCTCTCCGGCGGCGAGCGCAACCGGCTCAACCTGGCCCTGACGCTCAAGCGCGGCGGCAACCTGCTGCTGCTGGACGAGCCCACCAACGACCTGGACGTGGAGACCCTTTCCTCGCTGGAGAACGCGCTGCTGGAGTTCCCCGGCTGCGCGGTGGTCATCTCCCACGACCGGTGGTTCCTGGACCGGGTCGCCACGCACATCCTCGCCTACGAGGGCAACTCGCAGTGGTTCTGGTTCGAGGGCAACTTCGAGTCCTACGAGAAGAACAAGATCGAGCGGCTCGGGCCGGACGCCACCCGCCCGCACCGGGCCACGCACAAGAAGCTGACCCGGGGCTGAGGCCGATTCCCGTGCGCCACGTTTTCGCCTGCCACCTGCGCTGGTCGGACATGGATGCCTTCGGGCACGTCAACAACGTCGCCTTCCTGCGGTATCTGGAGGAGGCGCGGATCGACTTCCTGTTCCGGCTGGCCCAGGAGGCCGCCCCGCCCGCCGGCGCCCCCGGCGGGGACCCGGCGGGCGCCGCCGGCGCCCCGGGCCGGGTCTCGGGCGGGGTCTCCGGCGGGGTCGCCGCGGGCGGCCCGGGGGACGCCGGGCACGCGGCCGAGGTGGTGGCGGGGTGGGGCGGGGCGTACGACCCGGCCGTGCCGTTCTCCGGCGGCTCGGTGGTGGCCCGGCACGAGATCGACTACCTCCGGCCGCTGGTGCACCGGCACCGCCCGGTGACCATCGAGACCTGGGTGACCAAGATCGGCGCCGCCTCGGCCACGGTCGCCTACGACATCAAGGACGAGGACGCGGTGTACGTGCGCGCCTCGACGGTCATCGTGCCGTTCGACCTGGACCGGCAGGCGCCGCGGCGGCTGACCCGGGAGGAGCGGGCGTTCCTGGAGCGCTACGCCGACGACTCCGCGGCCGGCGGCGGCCGGGGCGGGGAACCGGAGGCGGCCCCGGCATGACCCGGCTGACCCTTGCCGGAGCGGAGGAGGCGGCGGGCTTCGCCGCCTTCCTCGGCCGCCAGCTGCGCTGGGACCGGGCCGCGGCGGTGCGGCTGCGCGGCGCGGACGGCGTGCTGGCCGCGTTCACCCGGCCCGCACGCTTCGAGGTGCTGGCCGTGCTCCCGCTGCCGCTCGCCGCCCCCGGGGCCGGGGCCGCGGCCGGGCTGGACATCACGGTCTCGGCGGGCGAACTGCTGGAGGCGCTCGACGAGCGGACCGGCGCGGTCACCGTGCCGGCCGCGGTCACCGGGCCGCCCTGGGCCGGGCTGCTGCCCCCGCG
>NZ_WTLH01000191.1 GCF_011421595.1 Streptomyces sp. YIM 98790
GCACGGCGGTGACCGGCGCGGCGGCCGGGGGTGCGGGAGCGGCGGCCGGGCGGGGGGCCGCGGGGCCGGGGGCGGCGGTACCGGGAAGCGCTTCGTGCCGGGCGACACCGTCTCGGACCGTTGCGGATCCGGGCGTGGTCGTTCGTCCCGGCATCTGCGCACCTCCCTCGATGGCCTTCCGGCCTGACCGTCCCGGCTGATCTGGCCGCGCCGTCCGGCACGACGACGGAGACCGCCCGGTGGGGTGCCGGACGGACCGCGCACGGGGACGGTGCGGGGCAGATGGTCAGCTAGCGTACGTCAGCCGCCGGGAAGGCGGTGCACACCGTCCTCCGGACGGGCTTCGCACGGTATCTTCCCCGTTCTCCCTTCCGGCGCCGTCCTCCGGCGGGCCGCCGCGGCCCCCGGCATCGGTGCCGGTGCCGCGCCGGTGCCGTGCGGTTCCGCACCGGGCGGTCCGCGGACGCGGCTGCCGCATCCCCGTGCCGCCGCCGCCCTCCGGTCCCGGACCGGTTACCGGCGGGTCGCCGGAATGTCCCCGTCCGGGCCATCCGTGGTCAATGAATCCGTCATGAACAAGGTGAATCATCCACCGTGCGCATTCCGGAAAACCAGGGGAACAAAGTCCCGATTCCGATAGCGAAGACATCACATCGGGATCACGAACGCCGGCGCTGGACGGAACGCCACCATCACCGGCTGTAATGTTGAGGAGTGCCTATCGACCGCCTCTTTGCCCGTCTGGAGCAGGAGCCGCAGCGCCCCGATGCCGCGATTCCGCGCATGAGCCGTACGCGGAGGTCGATCCTGGGTGCCACGCTGGGCTTCTACGCGCTGATCGTCGCGGCGGTGCTGAGCACCTCGTGGCTGGTCCGGCTGGACTGGCAGGTGATGCTCTTCCGCCCCTACAAGCAGTGGCCGGAGCTGCACGGCTTCCTGGACTACTTCGTGGTGCTGGGCCAGCGCGGCCCCACGGCGGTGCTGATCGCCGCCTGGCTGGGCTGGCGCTCCTGGCGGCAGCGCACCCTGCGCCCGCTGCTGGTGATGGCCACGGCACTGCTGCTGCTCAACGTCTCGGTGGGCGCGGCCAAACTGGGCATGGCCCGCGAGGGCCCGCACTACGCCAACGTCATGGGCTCCAACGAGATGTTCCTGACCGGCGACATATTTCCCTCCGGGCACACCGCCAACGCGGTCGTGACCTGGGGAATCCTGGCGTATCTGGCCACCACGTCGCAGGCCCGGCGGATCCTGTCGGTGATCGCCGCGGTGTTCGCGCTCGGCGTGGGCACCACCACCGTGTACCTGGGCACGCACTGGGTGACCGATGTGCTCCTCGGCTGGGCCGCGGGGCTGGCCGTGCTGCTGGCCATGCCGTGGTTCGAGCCGCTGGTCGCCTGGGCCGAGTGGAAGCTGCTGACCACGCGGGACGCACTGCGCACGGGTTACCGGGCCTTCCGGGCCTATGACCCGGAGGCGGCCCACCGGGCCCGGCTGCACCACACCGGGCAGGCGCCGGGCCACGGCCGCGAGGGGACGCCCGGCGACTCCCCGGCGGCCGCACCGCGGCATCCGGAGCCGCAGCCGGCCGGCGCGGGGCGGGGCGTTCCGCAGCTCGCCGGAGAGCTGCGGCCGTGGCATCCGCATCCGCCGCCCCGCCCGCAGGGCCATCCGGGCCAGGGCGAGCACCCGCCGGCCCGGCCGGTGAGCAGCCACTAGCGCCCTCGCCGCGGCGCGCCGCCCGACGTGCCACGACCTGCCTGCCATGGCCCGCCATGGCCCGCCATACGTGCGGCCCGGGGTTGCGTGCCCCGGGCCGCCGCACGTCCACGGCGGGACTCGGCTCAGCCCTGCCAGCAGCGCACCACGCGGTCGTCGCGCACGGCCAGGTTCAGCCGGCCGGCGCGGTACTCCATGGTGATGACCGCGTCCGGCGGCACCACCCGGACCATGGACCAGCCGCGCTTGCGCGCCCGCTGCTCGGCGGCGTCCGCGGAGAGCCCCAGATAGCCGTCTGTGTCGTCGCGGGGCATGCCCGCCCCGCCGGGTTCCGGTGACATGCCGCCCACCGTACGGGGCGGGGCGGGCGCCGGGAAGTTCCGGCCGCGTCCGTGTCCTGTCACCGTTCCGTCACAACCGGGCCGCCGTGCGGGCCCGTTGTGCAACGGCCGCCCCTGACCCATTCGGCCGCACCGGGAATTCACCTTTCCCGCCGCCGGAGCCACTGCGGGAGGGGCTGCCGGAGCCGCCGCCGAGAAACTTCCGGCAATACGACCGGAACCGTCCGGCGGGAACCCGCGGGACTCGCCGCGCCTTTCGCCCGGGCGCCTCGGGAATTCCCGCCCGGAAGTGCCGGGAAATGACCTATGGTGTCCGCGGGGCGGCATTTCCGTGCCCGCCGCCACCGCCGCCACCGCCGGCTGCCGCCCGGCGCGGCCGCCGCACCCGCGGCCGTCCCGCCCGGTCCGGGGCACAGGGCGGCCGGCACGGGCGTGTTCCGCCCGGCGCACCACGGTGGCGCGCGCCGGGCGTATGCCGCGCACGCCGGAAGGCCGTGACAAATGCCGCCCCGCACCGTTGGACACGACGCAGCCTCATCAGGCGGCGGAGATTCCGATACCGAGGAGCGTCTGTGTCCCTCATGCTCGACGTCAGTGACGACGTACGCGCCGAGCTCGGCGATGAAGAAGCCGACCGGCTGCTGGCCGGCGAGAACGCGCCGCGTACCTACGACTGCACCTCGTGCCAGTCGCCCGGTGACAGTTCCCGGCAGCGCACCAGCACCGTGCTGTTCGTCGGCGACGAGACGGCCGTGCTCGCCTTCGCCCACGCGGACTGCTTCCCCTCGCAGGTGGTGCCGGTGTCCGAGGAGCAGCTCAAGGGCGCGGTGCGGTCCATCACCGGAGGCGGCGCCGGGGCCGAGGGCGTGCCCGCCGCGGGGGACATCCCGGGCGCCGACCCGCGGCAGGCCGTGCTCAGCGTGACCTGCGGCCAGGTCCTGCTGGGCGACGACCTGTACCCGGCGATGGTGGTGGAGCCGAGCGCGCCGGTCGTGCGGCCGGGCGCCGAGGGCCCGGGGGACGACTTTCTTCCGCTGCTGATCGAACACGGCTTCATGCCCGTGATGGAGATGAACAAACCGCCGTCCGAGATGCCCGGCTGGTCGGTGCTGGTGGTCAACGGCCGGCTGCACTCGGTGCTCCAGCCGGGGCTGGTGGGCGGCCCCACGGTCTCCTGGTGGGAGGCCCACCAGCCGCTGCCGGTCACCGACGAGTGGCGGGCGGCGGCCCGGAAGCACAACAGCGTGCTGGTGTACGCGGCCCCGGCGGGCTCGATCGGGCGCCAGCCGCGCGAGGACCTGCTGCGCACGGCGCTGGACGGCGCGGCCTCGCGCGGCCTGCTGGTGGGCGGCTCCATGCCGCTCTCCGGCACCTGACCGGACGGCACCGGTCTCTCGGACGCGGGGCAGGATTCGGGACGGCTGGGGCGTCCGGGATGCTGCCCCGCACCGCACCCGCCACCGCACCGCACCCGCCACCGCACCGCACCGGCGGCGTCCGGGCTCCCTTCCCNGGCGGCGTCCGGGCTCCCTTCCCGCCGCGCTCCCGGCGGGGTGCGGGGACGGGCGTTCCGGGGGCGGTCGGTGCCCGGCCCGCATCCGCCGGGTGATCTGATCGTTGGAGAAGTGTGCAGCAATTCAATGTCTCCGCCTCCGCCACTTCCGCGACCACCGGACGCCACCGTTCCCTCCCCGCCATGCGGGCGGCGTACGAGGAGCCCGGTGAGCGTTCGGCCACGCCGATCTACGACTCGCTGTGTGCCGAGTACCGGCGGCTGTTCCGGGCCGTTCCCGGAGAACGGCAGGGCGAGGAGGCGCTGCGCTTCCGCGGCTTCGCCGCGCTGAGCTGGCTCGGCGCCACCTACGGCACCCGGCCGGACGGCAGGGGCCCGGCCGCCCGGCACGCCCTGCCCGCCGGGAGCTCCGAGCCGGGCCACGACGCCGAGCGCTCCGAGCGCGCCGAGCGCTGAGCCGGGGTGGGACGCGCCGGCGCGTCCCGGCCCGCGGCGGGCCCGGCATCCGGCACCTCCGTGTCCGCCGCCCGTGTCCGCCGCCGTTCCCTCCGGCGTGCCGGCCCGCCTCAGCCGCGGCGCTGCGGCCTGCCCTTGCCCTTGCCGGTGCCTCGCTTCTCCCGCACCCGCACCGAGAGCTGGATCGGAGTGCCCTCGAAACCGAACTCCTCGCGCAGCCGACGCTCGATGAAGCGGCGGTAGCCCGCCTCCAGGAAACCGGTGGCGAACAGCACGAAACGCGGCGGCCGGGAACCGGCCTGGGTACCGAACAGGATGCGCGGCTGCTTGCCGCCCCGCACCGGATGCGGGTGTGCCGCCACCAGCTCACCGAGGAAGGCGTTCAGCTTGCCGGTCGGCACCCGGGTCTCCCAGCCCTCCAGGGCCCGTTCCAGGGCCGGCACCAGCTTCTCCAGATGGCGGCCCGTGGTGGCCGAGACATTGACCCGGGGCGCCCACCTGACCTGGCCCAGATCACGCTCGATCTCCCGCTCCAGGTAGTGGCGGCGCTCCTCGTCCAGGGTGTCCCACTTGTTGTAGGCGATGACCAGCGCCCGGCCGGCCTCCACCGCCATGGTGAGAATGCGGGTGTCCTGCACGCTGATGGTCTCGGAGGCGTCGATCAGCACCACTGCCGCCTCGGCCTTCTCCAGGGCGGCGGCGGTGCGCAACGAGGCGTAGTAGTCGGCGCCCGCCTGGAGGTGGGTGCGGCGGCGGATACCGGCCGTGTCGACAAAGACCCACGGCTTGCCGCCCAGCTCCACCACCTCGTCCACCGGGTCCCGGGTGGTGCCGGCCAGTTCGTTGACCACCACCCGCTCCTCCCCCGCCACCTTGTTCAGCAGTGACGACTTGCCGACATTGGGCCGCCCGATCAGGGCGATCCGGCGCGGCCCGCCCGGCGCCACGGAGAAGGTCTCGGGCGGAGCCTCCGGCAGCGCCTGGAGCACCGCGTCCAGCAGGTCGCCGGTGCCCCGGCCGTGCAGCGCCGAGACCGGATGCGGCTCGCCGATGCCCAGTGCCCACAGGTAGGCGGCGTCGGACTCGGCGGACGGACCGTCCACCTTGTTGGCGCACAGCACCACCGGCTTTCCGGTGGTCCGCAGCAGCCTGACCATGTCCTCGTCGGTGTCGGTGGCGCCCACCGAGGCGTCCACCACGAAGACCACGGCGTCCGCGGCCTCGATGGCGAATTCGGCCTGTGCCGCGACCGAGGCCTCGATGCCGAGCACGTCCTGCTCCCAGCCTCCGGTGTCCACCACCTTGAAGCGGCGGCCCGCCCACTCGGCCTGGTAGGTGACGCGGTCCCGGGTGACGCCCGGACGGTCCTCGACCACGGCCTCGCGGCGGCCCAGGATGCGGTTGACCAGAGTCGACTTGCCGACATTGGGCCGGCCGATCACGGCCAGCACCGGCAGCCGTCCGCTGCTCCTGGCGAGTTCGCTGTCGACCTCGGCGGCCTCGAAGCCCTCCTCGGCCGCGAGCCGCATGAACTCCTCGTACTCGGCGTCGCTCAGCGCACCGTGCGGGGCCTCGGTGCCCTGATCGTGGTCCGAATCGTGGTCCGAGGGGTGAAGGTCGTCGTGCATGAGTCCTGTCTTACGTCCGTAGGAGTCCGGGGCGGCCGGCCCGGCGAGGCATCGCCGGGCATCGCTCCCCTGCCAGTGTGCCGCGCCCGCGGCGGGCCGCCGCCTCAGGCGGTGGCGTGGCGCTTGGCGTCCTGCCGCTCCTCGACCAGGGTGATGACGCGCTGGATCACCTGCTCCAGGGTGAGCTCGGAGGTGTCGATCTCCACCGCGTCCGCCGCCTTGGCCAGCGGGGACGCCTTGCGGCTGGAGTCGGCGGCGTCCCGGCGGGCCAGCGCCTCCCGGGTGGCCTCCAGGGTCACGGCGTTGCGGGTGCCGGCCAGTTCGCCGCTGCGGCGGGCGGCCCGGGCCTCGGGCGAGGCGGTGAGGAAGATCTTCAGGTCGGCGTCGGGCAGCACGGTGGTGCCGATGTCCCGGCCCTCCACCACGATGCCCGGCCCGGCGGAACGGGCGGCGGACCGCTGGAGCTCGGTGATCCGGGCGCGGATCTCCGGCACCGCGCTGACCGCGCTGACCGCGCCGGTCACCTCCGGGCCGCGGATGGGCACGGAGACGTCGGTGCCGTCCACCGTGATGGTGGGGCCGGACGGATCGGTGCCGGAGACGATCTCCGGCTTGCCGGCCGCGGCCGCCACCGCGGCCGGGTCGGTGGTGTCGATCCCGTTGTGCAGCATCCACCAGGTCGCCGCCCGGTACTGGGCGCCGGTGTCGAGGTAGCGCATGCCCAGGCGGGCGGCGACCGCCCTGGAGGTGCTGGACTTGCCCGTGCCGGACGGCCCGTCGATGGCGACGATGAGGGCGGGGGTAGCAGACACGGCGGAGCGCACCTTTCGAGAGAGCCGGGGGAACCGGAGCCTGGAACCTGGGACTTGCGCGCGGCCCTCCCGTACCGCGGGCCGCGCCCGGGACGGGCCGGCGGGCCCGCCCGGGCCCACCGGTCCGGAGGTCCGGCGCCACGCATCCGGTACGGAGGGTCCTGGGCAAGGGTAGCCGTTCCGCCGTCCGGTCCGCCGCCGGCTTCCGCTGCTCCGGCCGCCCGGCCCGGCCCGCCGCTACTGGCGGATCGACCAGCCGCGTTCGCGCAGTGCCGCGGTCAGCACCGGGGCGACCGCCGGCTGCACCATGAGCTGCACCAGACCCGCCTGCTGCCCGGTGGCGTGCTCGATCCGCACATCCTCGATGTTGACCCCGGCCCGGCCGGCGTCCGCGAAGATCCGGGCCAGCTCGCCGGGCTTGTCACTGATCAGCACGGCCACCGTCTCGTAGGCGGCCGGGGCGGCACCGTGCTTGCCCGGCACCCGGGCACGGCCCGCGTTGCCGCGGCGCAGCACCGCCTCGATGCCCGCCGCGCCGTCCGCCCGCTTGTGCTCGTCGGCGGACTCCAGGGCGCGCAGCGCGCGGACGGTCTCGTCCAGGTCGGCGGCCACCTCGGCGAGCACGTCGGCCACCGGCCCCGGGTTGGCGGAGAGGATGTCCACCCACATCCCGGGGTCGGAGGCCGCGATCCGGGTGACGTCCCGGATGCCCTGGCCGCACAGCCGGACGGCGGCCTCCCCGGCCTGGGCGAGCCGGGCGGCCACCAGGCTGGAGACCAGCTGCGGGGTGTGCGAGACCAGGGCCACCGCGCGGTCGTGCGCGTCCGCGTCCATCACCACCGGCACCGCCCGGCACAGCGCCACCAGCTCCAGCGCCAGGTTCAGCACCTCGGTGTCGGTGTCCGGGGTGGGGGTGAGCACCCAGGGCCGGCCCTCGAACAGCTCGGCGGTGGCGGCCAGCGGCCCGGAGCGCTCCCGCCCGGCCATCGGGTGGGTGCCCAGATAGCGGGTGGTGTCGCAGCCCAGGTCGGCCAGCTCGCGGCGCGGGCGCCCCTTGACGCTGGCCACGTCCAGGTAGCCGCGGGCGGTCCCGCGGGCCACGGCCTCGGCCATGACCGGCGCGGTGAGCGCGGGCGGCACCGAGACCACGGCCAGGTCCACCGGGCCGTCCGGGGGGACGTCGGTGCCCGCGCCGAGCGCCGCGGCGGTGCGTGCCTGCTCCGGGTCCTGGTCCCGGAGGTGGACGCGGACGCCGCGGGCGGACAGCGCCAGCGCCACGGAGGTGCCGATCAGTCCGGTGCCGATGACGAGGGCGGAACGCATTGTCTCAGCGTAGTCGGGACGGGACGGGCCTAGAGCCCGACCTCGCGCATCAGCTGTCCGACCTCGGTGTGGGTCATGCGGCGGAGTCTGCCGGGCTTCTGGTCGCCCAGCGCGACGGGGCCGAAATGGGTGCGGACCAGCTTGTCGACCGGGAAGCCGGCCTCGGCCAGCATGCGGCGCACGATGTGCTTGCGGCCCTCGTGCAGCACCACCTCGACCAGATAGTTGTGGCCCACCTGGTCGACCACGCGGAAGTCGTCGGCGCGGACGTAGCCGTCCTCCATCTGCACGCCCTCCCGCAGCCGCCTGCCCAGGTCGCGCGGCAGCGGGCCGGTGAGGGCGGCCAGGTAGGTCTTGGTGACGCCGTAGCGCGGGTGGGTGAGCCGGTGGGCCACCTCGCCGTGGTTGGTCAGCAGAATGATGCCCTCGGTCTCGGCGTCCAGCCGCCCGACGTGGAACAGCCGGGTCTCGCGGTCCTGCACATAGTCGCCCAGGCAGGGGCGGCCCTCCGGGTCCTCCATGGCGGAGACCACGCCGACCGGCTTGTTCAGGGCGTAGAAGACGTACTTCTGGGAGGCGATGGTCAGGCCGTCCACCCTGATCTCGTCGCGGTCGGGATCGACCCGGCGGCCCTGCTCGCGCACGGTCCGGCCGTTGACCTCCACCCGGCCCTGGTCGATCAGCTCCTCGCAGCTGCGGCGGGAGCCCAGGCCGGCCCGGGCGAGCACCTTCTGCAGGCGTTCGCCCTCGGGCTCGCCGAAGGTCTTGGGCAGCGTGGCGGCCGGCCTGCCGTGCCGGGCGCGGTGCCTCTCCTCCAGCTCGGCCTCGTACTCACGGGTGCGGGCCGGGCCGCCGGGACGGCCCGCACCCCGGGCCGTGCCGCCCCGGCCGGTGCCGCCGCGACCGCCGCGGCCGGTGCCGGAGGCGCCGTCCTGGGGGTAGCGGCGTTCCTCGGGGCGGGGCCGCCCGGCGCGCTGCTGCTTCCGGTCGCGGTCGTTGCCCGCGCCCCGGTAGTTCCTGCTGTTGCTGCTGCCCCTGCTTCGCATCGTGTGTTCCGTCTGTCGTCGTCGGCGCGGCGCGCGGGGAGCCCGGCGGGCCGGTGGCCCGCCGGCGCGGTCACGCGCCTGCGGTCTGTGAGCCGTCGCTGTCGTCCGGAGCGAAGGAGGGCATCCCTTCCGGGCTCTCGGCCTCCACGGCCTCGGCCTCGGGCAGGAAGGGCGCCAGCCCGGGAAGCTCGTCCAGGCTGCGCAGGCCCATCCGCTCCAGAAAGTACTGCGTCGTCCCATACAGGATCGCACCCGTTTCGGGTTCGCTGCCCGCCTCCTCGATCAGACCGCGCTGGAGCAGGGTGCGGATCACGCCGTCGCAGTTGACGCCGCGCACCGCGGAGACCCGGGAGCGGCTGACCGGCTGGCGGTAGGCGACCACGGCCAGGGTCTCCAGCGCGGCCTGGGTGAGCCGGGCGGTCTGGCCGTCCAGCACGAACCGCTCCACGGCGTCGGCGTACTCGGGGCGGGTGTAGAAGCGCCAGCCGCCGGCCACCTCGCGCAGGTCGAAGCCGCGGCCCTGGGCGGCGTACTCGGCGGCGAGCCCGGCGAGGGCGCCGGCCACCCGGGCGGCGGGGCGCTCCAGCAGCCGGGCCAGGCGGTCCACGGCCACCGGCTCGTCCGCCACCATCAGCACGGCCTCCAGCGCGGGCCCGAGGTCCAGGTCGGCGACGGTGCTCCCGCCGGCCGGTGTCCGGGCCGGGGGCACCTCGGCGGCCGGGGCGGCGGTGTCCGGGCGGCCGGCCGTCTCCGGTTGCTGCGTCATGCCCTGTTCCTCCCGTGCTCGGTGGCGTCCCGGCGCCCTTCCCCGGTGCCGGGCTCCTGGTCGAATTCGTCCGTCACCAGGGAGCCGCCGTCCTCCTCGTCGGCGCCGCTCCAGCGGACGGTGAGGGTGCCGAGCGCCTCCTCCTGGTCCAGGGCGACGGCCCGCTCCCGGTAGAGCTCCAGCAGGGCCAGGAAACGGGCCACCACGGTGAGCGCGTCCGGGGCGTCGGCGGTGAGCTCGGCGAAGGTGGCCCGGCCCAGCTCGCGCAGCCGCCGGACCACGATCCCGGCCTGTTCGCGGACGCTGACCAGCGGGGCGTGGATGTGGTCGACGTAGACCTCGGGCGGGCGGCGGGGCTGCATGGCCTTGACCGCCAGGCGGGCCAGGCCCTCGGGGCCGACGCGGATGACGACCTCGGGCAGCAGCTCGGCGTGGTGCGGCTCCAGCCCCACGGTGCGGGGGCGGGAGCGGGCCTCGGCGGCCATGCGCTCCTGGAAGACCGCCGCCACCTGCTTGTACGCCCGGTACTGGAGGAGCCGGGCGAAGAGCAGGTCGCGGGCCTCCAGCAGGGCGAGATCGTCCTCGTCCTCGACGCTGGCGGACGGCAGCAGGCGGGCCGCCTTGAGGTCCAGCAGGGTGGCGGCGACCACGAGGAACTCGGTGGTCTGGTCGAGGTCCCAGTCGCTGCCCATGGCCCGGATGTGGGCCATGAAGTCGTCGGTGACGCGGGAGAGCGCGACCTCGGTCACGTCCAGTTTGTGCTTGGAGATGAGCTGGAGCAGCAGGTCGAACGGCCCCTCGAAGTTGTCCAGGACCACCCGGAACCGCCCGTCGTCCACGGGCTCCCCGGCGTCCCCGGGGGCATCCTCCCCGCCCGGCTCCGGGGCCGGTCCGGGCTCCGGGGCCGGGTCCGCAGCCGGCCCGCCGCCCGGCTGCGGGCCGCCGCTGCCGCCCGCCGGTTCCCCGTCCGCCGTCTCCCCGTCCGCCGCTTCCCCGTCCGCTGGTTCCCCGCCCGCCGGTTCCCCGTCCGTCGTCTCCGCGGCCGGCGCCTGCGACGGCGGCGGCGCCGTGTCCGCCGTCTCCTCCGGGCGCGGCCCCTCCCTCTCCCGCTCCCGCGGGCGCCCGGCGCCGTCCGGGA
>NZ_WTLH01000192.1 GCF_011421595.1 Streptomyces sp. YIM 98790
TGCCGGCACCGGCACCGGCTCCACCGGACGCAGAGCCGCCGCCGCGCACCGTCGGCGCGAGCGCCGCGGCGGCGCCAGAGCCGTGGCCGGCGCGGTGCTGGGCGTGGTGCTGCTCGGGGTGGCCGTGGTGGAACTGGGCAACGTGCCGCTGCCGGGCACCAGCCACTCCCGGGACCGGAGCGCGGCACCGGGAGACGGGCCGCACGGCGGCGGGGCCGAGAGCTCCGGCGAGGCCGCGCAGGACTCCGCCGGCCCGGGCCAGGACGGAACCGGGGTGGCCGGCGGCCAGGAGACCCCCGGGGCCGGGCAGTCCGGCAGCCGGGACGAGGAGCGGGCCGGCGACGAGGAGAAGAAGAAGGAGCAGGAGAAGCAGGACGAGGAGGAGGACGAGGAGCAGGCGACGGAGAGCGAGGAGCCCGCCGAGGAGCCGGGGGACGGCGGCAGCGGCGGGGCATCCCCGGGGCCGGAGCCCACGGCCACCTCCCGGCCCTCCCCCTCGTCCTCACCGGAGCCGGAGCCCTCCACCAGCGCGCCGCCGTCGCCCCGGCCGTCCGGGACCGAGTCCGAGGACCCGCCCGAGCCGACGGACCCGCCGGACACCTGCTTCCTCTTCTGGTGCACCTGAGGCCGCCGCCGCGGCGGGGTTGTCGGAGGGTGGCCTTATGGTGGGCCGCATGTGCGGACGCTATGCCGCGAGCCGGGGGCCCGACGAACTGGCCGCGCTCTTCGACATTCAGCACTGGGACGGGCAGACCGTGGGCGCCGACTGGAACGTGGCGCCCACCAAGGAGGTGTACGCGGTACTGGAACGGCCGCTGAAGGACGGCGGCGGTCCGGCGCCGGTGCGGCAGCTCCGGGCGCTGCGCTGGGGGCTGGTCCCGTCCTGGGCCACGTCACCGGACCTCGGCGTCAAGATGATCAATGCGCGGGCCGAGACGGTGCACGAGAAGGCCGCCTACCGCCGGGCCTTCGCGGCCCGCCGCTGCCTGCTGCCCGCCGATGGCTACTACGAGTGGGCCACGGCCGCCCAGGAGCGGCAGGAGGAGGAGAAGGGGAAGCGGAAGCGGCCCCGCAAGCAGCCGTACTTCGTGACCCCGGCGGACGGCTCGGTGATGGCCATGGCCGGGCTGTTCGAGTTCTGGCGGGACCGCAGCCTGCCCGACGACCATCCGCGCGCCTGGTGGACGACGTGCACGGTGATCACCACCGAGGCGGAGACCACGCCGTACGCCGGCGCCGGGGAGACGGCCGGGGACCGGCCGGTGACGCTGCACGACATCCACCCGCGGATGCCGCTGATGCTGCCGGCGGACCGCTGGGACGCCTGGCTCGATCCGGCGCAGCGCGATCCGGAGCGGCTGCGCGAGCTGCTGGCCCCGCCGCCCCCCGGTCTGATGCGCGCCTACCCGGTCGGCCGTGAGGTCAACAGCACCGCCAACAACGGCCCCGGACTCGTCACCGAGATCCCCGAACCCGAGGACACGACCCTCTTCTGAGCCTCTTCTAGCCTCTTCTGAGCCTCTTCTGAGCCACGCCTGCGGCGCCCGCCCCCGTCGCGGCGCCGTGCCGGTTCGGCGGCGGGGCTGCGGCGGGGCTGCGGCGCGTCCGGCCGCGGCGGGGCGGGCGCGCGGCCGCGGGGGCTTAGCGTGGGGGAATGAGCTCTGAGGTGGATGTGCCCGCCGCGCCGGAGACGGATGCCGCGGTGGAGACGGAGGCCGCGGTGGTGGCCACGCCGCGCGGGGATGCCCGGATCAGCTGGCATCGCGCGGTGGGCGGGGCACGCGCCGTGCTGGTGCTCGGGCACGGTGCCGGCGGCGGGATCGAGGCCCGGGATCTGCGGGCGCTGGCCGCGGTGCTGCCGAGGGCCCCGCACCGGGTGACGGTCGGCCTGGTGGAGCAGCCCTGGCGGGTGGCGGGCAAGAAGATCGCGCCCGCCCCCGCCGCCCTGGACGAGGCCTGGTCCGCGCTGTGGCCGGCGGTGACCGAGGAGGCCCGCGGCCTGCCGGTGATCGCCGGCGGGCGCAGTGCCGGAGCACGGGTGGCCTGCCGCACCGCGCGGGCGCTGGGCGCCGCCGCCGTGGTCGCGCTGTCCTTCCCGCTGCACCCGCCGGGCCGGCCCGGGCGTTCCCGGGCCGGTGAACTCGGCGGCGCCGGCGTCCCCGTCCTGGTGGTGCAGGGCGGGCGTGACCCGTTCGGGCGACCGGAGGAGTTCCCGGCCGGCACGGATCTCGTCGAGGTCCCGCACGGCGACCACTCCTTCGCCGTGCCCGCCCGCGCCCCGCTGGACCAGCAGGCCGCGCTGGCCCTGCTGACCGGCGCGGTCGCGGACGCGGTCACCGGCCGCCTGCTCGGCTGAGTGCGGTACCGGCGGCGGCCGGGAATGCGCCCGGCGGCGGCGGTGTTCTGCCATACGGACGCACCATCCAAGCCCCCGCCCGCCGCCGCCGGGACATCCGCCCGGCGGACGCGGACCGGCCCGAAAGCGAGGATCAGCCGCATGGGATCGACAGCCTGCCCGCCCCGCCCCGAGTCGCCGGAGACCCGGGTGGACTGGGGCACGCTGAGGCGGGCCGCCGACCGCCCGTCGCGAGCGGAGGACCCCGGTCGTCGTCTATTCTCCGAAGCGAACAGCAGCGAGCCGGCCAGTGCCCGGTCCGCAGCGGGTCCGACTGAGGAGGTGGGTCCGGTCGCCACGGCCGATGACGGGAGCGTCGAGGAGACCCCGGAGCAGCGCAACGCGCGCTTCGAGCGGGAGGCCCTGGAGTTCCTGGACCAGATGTACTCGGCGGCGCTGCGCATGACGCGCAACCCGGCGGATGCCGAGGATCTGGTGCAGGAGACCTACGCCAAGGCGTACGCCTCCTTCCACCAGTTCCGGCGCGGCACCAACCTCAAGGCGTGGCTGTACCGCATCCTCACCAACACCTTCATCAACTCCTACCGCAAGAAGCAGCGCGAACCGCAGCGAAGCGCCGCGGAGGAGATCGAGGACTGGCAGCTCGCGCGCGCCGAGTCGCACACCTCCAACGGGCTTCAGTCGGCCGAGTCCCAGGCACTGGACCGCCTGCCCGATTCGGATGTGAAGCAGGCGCTCCAGGCCATCCCCGAGGAGTTCCGGATCGCCGTCTATCTGGCGGATGTCGAGGGGTTTGCCTACAAGGAGATCGCCGACATCATGGGTACTCCCATCGGCACGGTGATGTCCCGGCTGCATCGCGGCCGTCGTCAGTTGCGCGACATGCTGGAGGACTACGCGCGGGAGCGCGGCCTGGTCCCCGCAGGGGCGGAGAAAGGCTCGGGATCATGAGTTGCGGCAAGCCCCACGAGACCGACTGCTCGGAGATTCTGAACCATCTCTACGAGTATCTCGACAGCGAGATGCCGGAGGCCGAGCGGAAGAAGTTCCAGGTGCACATGGAGGAGTGCTCTCCGTGCCTGGAGAAGTACGGCCTGGAGCAGGCCGTGAAGAAGCTGGTCAAGCGCTGCTGCGGGCATGACGAGGTGCCCGCCGACCTGCGCACCAAGGTCATGGAGCGGCTGGAAGTGATCCGCAACGGCGGGGCTTCCTCCTCCGCCCCGCTCACCGAGCAGCCCGCCGACTGAAGGGCGGGTCCCCGCTCCGCCGCTGCCCGGCCCGTCCGGCCGCCGCGTCCCGCCCGTGCGGACGCCGTGTGCGGACGCCGGGTGTCGCCGCGGTGGCCGGGGTCACTCGGACGGGGGAATACCGAGGGGGGTGGGCAACGCACCCGCGTACGCCTGGCGTCTCCATAGTGTGATGCTTCACAAAACGCCGTGCGGCCGGTTCCACGACTGGCACATGCTGAGAGCTGAGAGCAGACTCCTGCGCGCGGGGTTGGCGATCTCCCCCCGCGGACAGGAGAACTCTCGACGTGACGGCTACGAGGCGGGAATCAGGCAGGACATCGTGAGAATCTTCGGCAGGGCGGTCAGGCCGGCCAGACAGCGGCCGTGCACCGACTGGCGGCTGGCCACGCGCCGCGCGTTCTCCCTGATCGACGCCGGCCGGTACGAGGACGCCGGCGCGTTGCTGACGCGAGCCGCCGATCTGGAGCCCTGGCTCTCCGATTCCTGGTTCAATCTGGCGCTGCTGCACAAGTTCCGCCACGACTGGGAGCAGGCCCGGGCCGCCGGGCTGCGCGCGGTCGCCCTGGTGGAGCGGGAGTCGGGCGCGCCGGAGTGGTGGAATCTGGGCATAGCGGCGACCGCGCTGCACGACTGGCCGCTGGCCCGCCGCGCCTGGCAGGCCTACGGCCTCCTGGTACCGGGGGCGGGCGATCCGGCGGCGGCGGTGACCGAGCCGGCGGGCATGGAGCTGGGCGGTGCCGCGGTGCGGCTGTCGCCGTCGGGCGAGTCCGAGGTGGTGTGGGGCACCCGGCTGGATCCCGCCCGGATCGAGATCACCAACATCCCGCTGCCGTCCTCGGGCCGGCGCTGGGGCGAGGTGGTGCTGCACGACGGCGTGCCGAACGGCGAGCGCACGGTGACGGAGGGCGGTGCCGGGGGCCGTACCACGGTCTACCCGGTCTTCGACGAGCTGGAGCTGTGGGCGCCGTCCGCGGTGCCGACCTGGGTGGTGCTGCTGGAGGCGGCCCGCCCCTCGGATCGCGATGCCCTGGAGAAGCTGGCCGCGGACGCCGGATACGCCGCCGAGGACTGGACCTCCTCGGTGCGGCTGCTGTGCCGGGCGTGTTCGGAGAGCCGGATGCCGTCGGTGCAGGGTGAGGGCCCGCCGCCGCACGATCCGCACGACCACAGCGCTCCGGGCCGCCCCGGGCCGCTGGGGCCGGGCGGGACCGCGCTGTGGTCCCCGGAGCGGGAGTGCGGGCTGGCCGCGCCCGCCTCACTGGTGCAGGGCCTGCTGGACGGCTGGGTGGCCGACAGCCCTGAGACGCGTTACTGGCGGGATCTGGAAGAGGTCTGCTAGCGGCGGCCGGCGCCGCCGGGCGGCGGGGAGCGCGGCGACCGGGCCCCGTGCGGGGCAGCCGGCACGTGCCCCGGGCCGGTGCGCGCGGCAGGGGGAGTCCCGCGCGGCAGGGGGAGTCCGTGGGGGAGAAGAGTCTGCCGACCGGGCCGGTCCGCCTCTGCCGGGGGACCGTAAGCTGTTCCCGTTGCTTCCGACTATTACCGGCCATCACCTCAGGAAGGCAGATCCGGGACCATGGCACAGCACCAGACCGAGCAGCGGACCGGCGAGGGCACCGAGGAGGACGCCGGGCCGGTGTTCGTCGACGACACCCAGGATGCCGCCGAGCGGGAGCGTGCCCACCGGGAGCGCGGCACGGTCCGCCCGATCACGGTGGTGGGCAATCCGGTGCTGCACAGGGAGTGCCGGGAGGTCACCGAATTCGGTGCGGAACTGGCCGCCCTGGTCGACGACATGTTCGCCAGCCAGCGTGCCGCCGAGGGCGTGGGGCTGGCCGCCAACCAGATCGGCGTGGACCTCAAGGTCTTCGTCTACGACTGCCCGGACGACGACGGCGTGCGCCATGTCGGCGTGGTGTGCAATCCGGTGCTGGAGGAGCTGCCGGCCGACCGCCGCCGGCTGGCCGAGGAGAACGAGGGCTGTCTGTCGGTGCCGACCGCCTACTGCGAGCTGGCCCGCCCCGACTATGCGGTGGTGCGCGGCCAGGACCTCCAGGGCAATCCGATCCGGGTGCAGGGCACCGGCTACTTCGCCCGCTGCCTCCAGCACGAGACGGACCATCTCCACGGCCGCCTCTACATCGACCGGCTGTCCAAGCGGGACCGGCGCAAGGCGCTGAAGATGATGGAGGAGAACACTCCTCGCTATGAAACGGTGCCCAATGACTGAGCGCGTCCGCGTGCGGTTGCCGCGCGGCTGAGCGGAGCCGGGCAGGGCCGCTGTCCAGCGGCCGTGCCCGGCCGGCGGGTGCCGCGGACCGGCGGCGCCGGGCAGCTTTTCACTGGGCCGTCCACTGGCGTTTCCCGGCCGTGGTTGACGCGGGTAGAGCAGCGGGGGCACCCTGCTGGTGCCCGGGCACGACACCCCCACAGTCCGAAAGGCACCACCATGTCCAGACGGATGTCGCGACTCCTGCTGTCGCTTGTCATGCTCTTGTCAGTCGGGTTCTTCTCGGCGGCTGCCTCCGGCACCGCCGCGGCCGACTCCTGCTACACCTTCCCCCGCACCCTCAGCCGGGGCATGTCCGGTTCGGACGTGGCCCAGCTCCAGATCCGGGTCGCCGGCTATCCCGGCTACGGCGCGGTGCTGGCCATCGACGGCGACTTCGGTCCGGCCACCGAGGCGGCGGTGCGCCGCTTCCAGTCCGCCTACGGCCTCTCCGTGGACGGCGTCGCCGGCCCGCAGACCTTCAACAAGATCTATCAGCTCCAGGACGGCGACTGTTCCACGGCCAACTTCACCTTCTCCGAGCTCAACAGGTGCAACAGCACCTGGTCCGGCGGGGCGGTGAGCGCGTCCGCCGCCAAGGAGAACGGCCGGCGGGCGATGTGGAAGCTCCAGGCCATGCGCCACGCCCTGGGCGACCGGCCGCTCTACGTCAGCAGCGGCTTCCGCTCCTACTCCTGCAACAGCGCGGTCGGCGGCGCCTCCAACAGCCGCCACCTCTACGGCGACGCCGTGGACCTGACCGGCAGCCACTCGCTGTGCACGCTGGCGCAGCGGGCCCGCTACCACGGCTTCAACGGCATCTTCGGGCCCGGCTATCCGGGTCACAACGACCACACCCACGTCGACACCCGGGCCAGCCGCGCCTGGTCCGCGCCCAACTGCGGTATCTGAGCGGCCCCGTGCCGCGACCCCTCCCGTGAAACCCCCGGTCCGCCCGGCCGCCCGCAGCGGCCGGGCGGACCGCCCGGTCCCCGCCGTCCCGACAGGGAGAGAACCCGGTGCGCATCCCCCCACGCATCCGTGCCGCAGCCCGTGCCGCAGCCCGTGCCGCATCCCGTCCCGCCGCTGCCCTCGCCGTCGCCGCCACCGCCGCCGGGCTGCTGGCCGGCTGCTCGGCGGAGCCGGACGCCGCCCCGGAGAACCCCGCGCAGACCACTCCCTCGACGGGCCGGGCGCCGGGCGCCGACAGCCTGGCCGCCGGGCTGGCCTTCCCCATGGACCGCTACCGGATCACCGACGCCGACCAGCGCACCCTGGAGCTGGCCCGGAACGCGCTGATCACCACGTGCATGAGCCGCTACGGCCTGGACTACACCCCGCCCGGGCCCGCACCCGCCTCCGGACTGCCGCCCTACGCCCACCTCTACGGGGTGGACGACCCCGTCCACGCCTCCGTCCACGGCTACCGGCACCCCGCCGACCTCGACCCCCACGCCTACTCCCGGGGCGAGCCGGAGCTGTCGGCCGAGGAGCGGCTCGTGCTCCACGGCGATGAGGAGAGCGCCCGGCCCCCCGAGATCACCCACGACCCGGAGGGCGAACAGCCGGCCGGCGCCCACCGGACCGGGGAACCCGGGTCCGCCGCCGACGCCGACGCCCACACCCACACCCACAGCGACGCCCACACCCACAGCGACGCCGGCGCCGACGCGGACACCGAAGCCGGCGCCGAGGGGGCGCCGGCGCCCGAGGTCAACGGCCGGCGGGTGCCGGCCACCGGCTGCTACGGCGAGGCCCAGCTCACCATCAACGAACCCGGTACGGACTGGGTGGACCCCACCTTCATCCACCAGCTGGAGGACGAGGCGGGCCACGCCGCCGACGACGATCCCCGGGTGGCCGAGCTGCTCGGGGAATGGGCCGCGTGCATGGCCGGCCGCGGCTACCCCGACGCCCGCAGCCCGCTGACCGCGGTCGAGGACCTCGGCCTGACCGACATCATGGACCAGGCGGCCATCGCCGCCGCCGAACACGACGTGGCCTGCAAGAAGGAGACCGGCCTGGTGGCGCGGTGGGCGGCGGTCGACGCCGAATACCAGGAGCGGGTGATCGCCGAACACGCCGAGGTGCTCGCCGACTACGAGCGGCAGCACGGCGAGCGGATGGAGCGGGCCCGCGCCGTGCTCGGCCGCTGAGCGCGAGCACCGGCCCCGCCGGAAAACGGGCCGGAAACGGTCACCGCGGGCAGCCGAACGGGCGGGCGCCGCCCGCCCGTTCCGGCTTCCTCCCCGGACGCCGTACGGTCACCGCCCGCGGAAACGGGCACAAACGGGCACCATCGACGCTGTTCCCTCCCTGGTGACGGCCTTGGTTCATCGGTAAAACTCCTCCTGTCGGCCCGAACGGGCACCCCGGAACGGCCGGCGAGCCGGTCAGTGCCGAGAGGCGAGAGACGAGCGAGGTGAACCGTGCCGTGAAAGCCGAGGAGCGCCAGCGGGAGATCCTCACCGCCGCCCGTCGCGCGGGCTCGGTCGACGTCGCCGGACTCGCCGACCGGCTGGGCGTGGCCCGCGAGACCATCCGCCGCGACCTGCGGCTGCTGGAGGACCACGGCCTGATGCGCCGCACCCACGGCGGCGCCTACCCGGTGGAGAGCGCGAACTTCGAGACGACCCTCGCTTTCCGCACCACCATGCACGTGCCCGAGAAGCGACGGATCGCGACCACCGCGGCCGGGCTGCTCGGCGACGCCGAGACGGTCTTCATCGACGAGGGATTCACCCCTCAGCTGGTGGCCGAGGCACTGCCCCGGGAACGCCCGCTCACCGTGGTCACCGCCTCCCTGGCGGCGGCCGGCGCGCTCGCCGACCGCGACGACGACCGCATCACCGTGCTGCTGCTCGGCGGCCGGGTGCGCGGCGGCACCCTGGCCACCGTCGACCACTGGACGGTGCACATGCTGGCCGGCTTCGTGATCGACCTGGCGTTCCTCGGCGCCAACGGGATCTCCCGGCAGTACGGGCTCACCACCCCCGACCCGGCGGTCGGGGAGGTGAAGGCGCAGGCGGTGCGGTCCGCCCGGCGCCGGATCTTCATCGGCGTGCACACCAAGTTCGCGGCGGTCAGCTTCTGCCGCTTCGCCGAGGTCACCGATTTCGAGGCGATCGTGACCAGCACCCGGCTGCCCGCGGCCGAGGCGCACCGCTACTCACTCCTGGGCCCTGCCGTCCACCGCGTCTAGCCCGCCGGCCCTGCTCCTTCCACCCGCCCCGCAGACCCCAGTTGCCCCGACGGGCCGGCGCGGCATGCCCGCCCGCCCGTGCACCGGAACCCCTCCCGAGAACCGGAGCCGCACCATGATCCCCTCCCGCTCCCCGAGACGCCCCGCCCGGCCGCTGTGCCTGCCCCGGCCCCTGCCCCTGCTCTCCCTCACCCTCTCCGGCGGCCTGCTGCTCACCGCGCTGACCGCCTGCGCCGGGGCCGGCGGCTCCGGCGGCGGCTCCTCCGACGGCGAGTCCATCAACGTCCTCATGGTCAACAACCCGCCCATGGTGGAACTGCAGAAGCTCACCGCCGAGCACTTCACCGCCGAGACCGGCATCGAGGTCAACTTCACCGTGATGCCGGAGAACGAGGTCCGCGACCGCATCAGCCAGGACTTCTCCAACCAGGCCGGCCAGTACGACGTGGCCACCATCTCCAACTACGAGACCCCGATCTATGCCCGCAACGGCTGGCTGCACGAACTCGACCCCTACCTCGCCGAGGACGAGGACTACGACGCCGCCGACATCCTCACCCCCATGCAGCTCTCGCTCACCGGGGACGACGGCAAGACCTACGCCCAGCCCTTCTACGGCGAGTCCTCGTTCCTGATGTACCGCACCGACGTCTTCGACGAGCTGGGCCTGACCATGCCCGAGCAGCCCACCTGGCAGCAGGTCGCCGACCTCGCCGGGCAGATCGACGAGGCGCGCGAGGACATGAAGGGCATCTGCCTGCGCGGCCTGCCCGGCTGGGGAGAGGTGATGGCCCCGCTCACCACCGTGGTCAACACCTTCGGCGGCACCTGGTTCGACGCCGACTGGAACGCCCGCCTCACCGACCCGGAGTTCCGCGAGGCCACCCGGTTCTACGTCGACCTGGTGCGCGAGCACGGCGAAGCCGGCGCCGCCCAGGCCGGCTACGCCGAATGCCTCAACAACATGACCCAGGGCGCCACCGCCATGTGGTACGACGCCACCGCCGGAGCCGGCTCCCTGGAGGCCGACGACTCCCCGGTCAAGGGCAGGATCGGCTACGTGCCCGCGCCGGTCGAGCAGACCGACTCCTCCGGCTGGCTCTACACCTGGGCCTGGGGCATCCAGAAGGCGTCCGGCAACGCCGACGCCGCCTGGGAATTCATCTCCTGGGCCTCGGGCAGGGAGTACGAGGAACTCGTCGGCGAGGAGATCGGCTGGGCCAACGTCCCGGCCGGCAAGCGCTACTCGCTCTACGAGAACCCCCGCTACCAGCAGGCCGCGTCCGCCTTCTACGAGGTGACGCGGGACGCCATCGACAGCGCCGACCCGGAGAACCCCGGCGTGCAGCCGCGCCCGGCCCCCGGCATCCAGTTCGTCGGCATCCCCGAGTTCACCGACCTCGGCACCCGCGTCTCGCAGGAGATCAGCGCCGCCATCGCCGGACAGCAGAGCGTGGACGAGGCGCTGGAGAAGTCCCAGCGGATGGCCGAGGAGATCGCCGAGGAGTACCGCGGCCGATGAAGACCACCCCCCTGAGCGCGGCGGACGGCTCTCCCCGCCCCGCCGCCGCCTCCCCGGACGCCCCCGCCGGCGGCAGCGGCCGGGCGCGCGGCCGGAACGGGCCGGCCCCGTTCCC
>NZ_WTLH01000193.1 GCF_011421595.1 Streptomyces sp. YIM 98790
CGGACCGGGCCGTGTCCGGCCGCCGGGGGCCCGGGCGGCTCCGGCACTTCCGCGGCCCCGGCCGCCCGCGCGACCGCCGCATCCCCCCGGTCCTCGCCCTGCCCGCGGCGCTCACCGCCGCCTTCGCCGTGCTGCCCCTGGTCTACCTGGTGGTCCGGGCCACCGAACACGGCACCGGCCACGCCTGGCGGCTGGTCGCCGACACCCGCACCCTGGACCTGCTCGGCAACAGCCTCCGCCTCACCGGCACGGTGGTCGCCGCCACCCTGCTGCTCGGCATCTCCCTGGCCTGGCTCACCGAACGCACCGCCCTGCCCGCCCCCCGTCTGTGGTCGGTGCTCGCCACCCTGCCGCTGGCCGTGCCCAGCTATGTGATGTCCTTCAGCTGGCTCTCCGCGGTGCCCGCCGTCCAGGGCTTCACCGGCGCCGCGCTCGCCCTCAGCCTGGCCTGCTTCCCCTACGTCTATCTGCCGGTCGCCGCCGTGCTGCGCGGCATCGACCCCGCCCAGGAGGAGGCGGCCCGCTCCCTCGGCCACGGCCCGCTGCGCACCTTCCTGCGCGTCACCCTGCCGCAGCTGCGCCCGGCCGCGGCCGGCGGCGCCCTGCTGGTGGCGCTCTACGTGGTCTCCGACTTCGGCGCGGTCTCGCTGATGCGCTACGACACCTTCACCCGCGCCATCCACACCTCCTACCGGGCCAGCTTCGACCGCACCCCGGCCGCAGCGCTGTCCTGCGTCCTGGTGCTGCTGACCGTGCTGCTCGTCGCCGCGGAGCGGCGCACCCGGGGCCGGGCCCGCTACGCCCGCACCGGCCGCGGCACCGCCCGCCCGGCACCCCGGCTGCCGCTGGGCCGGCTGCGGCTGCCGGTGCTGCTCTGGCCCGGCCTGGTCACCGCCGCGGCCGTGGTCTTCCCGGTGGCCACCCTGCTCTACTGGATCGCCGCGGGCTCCTCCGCCACCTGGCAGCCGGGCCGGCTCGCCGCCACCGCCTGGTCCACCGTGTCGGTGGCCGCGGCCGGAGCCGCCCTGACCGTGCTGCTCGCCCTGCCGGTCGGCATCGTCGCCGCCCGGTACCGCAGCCGCACCGCCCGGCTGCTGGAGCAGGCCGCCTACGCCGGGCACGCGCTGCCCGGCATCACCGTGGCACTGGCCTTCGTCTTCCTCTCGGTGCGCTATGCCTACCCGCTCTACCAGCAGTATCCGCTGCTGGTCCTGGCCTATGCGGCGCTGTTCCTGCCGCTGGCGGTCACCGGCGTGCGGGCCGCCGTGCTCCAGGCCCCGGAGGAACTGGAGGAGGCCGCCCGCTCCCTGGGCCGCACCCCGTTCCAGGCCCTGCGGCAGGTCACCCTGCCGCTGGCCGCGCCCGGCGTCGCGGCGGGCGCCGCCCTCACCTTCGTGGTGATCATGAAGGAACTGCCCGCCACCCTGCTGCTCCGCCCCAGCGGCATGGACACCCTGGCCACCCGGCTGTGGACGCACACCGACGACTACGCCTACGCCGCTGCCGCACCCTACGCCCTGACCCTGATCCTGATCGCCGCCGTCCCGGCCTATCTGCTCGGGCACGTCCTGAGGAGGAACAGCGCATGACCGACCTGCGGATCAGCGGACTCACCAAGAGCTACCGGCGCCCGGGACGGCCCGCGCGGCCCGTACGGCCGGGACGGGAGGGACGCCCCGGCGGGGACCCGGACGCGGGGCGGCCGGTGCTGGACGGCCTGGACCTGGCCGTGGAATCCGGTGAACTCACCGCCGTGCTCGGCCCCTCCGGCTGCGGCAAGACCACCCTGCTGCGCATCGTTGCCGGATTCCTGGCCGCCGATGCCGGCACGGTCGCCGTGGGCGGCCGGACGGTCACCGGCGACGGCGTGCACATCCCGCCGGAGAAGCGGGCCATCGGCATCGTCGCCCAGGAGGGCGCCCTCTTCCCGCACCTGACGGTGGCCCGCAATGTCGCCTTCGGCCTCGGCGGACCCCGCGGGTCCGGCCTGGACCGCGCCGCCCGGCGCCACCGGGTGGCCGGGATGCTGGAACTCGTCGGCCTCGCCGGCATGGGCGACCGGATGCCGCACCAGCTCTCCGGCGGCCAGCAGCAGCGGGTGGCGCTGGCCCGCGCGCTGGCCCCGCGGCCCGCCCTGGTGCTGCTGGACGAGCCGTTCAACGCCCTCGACAGCGCGCTGCGCACCGGGCTGCGGGCCGATGTGCGGGCCGCCCTGCGGGCCACCGGGGCGACCGCGCTGCTGGTGACCCACGACCAGCAGGAGGCGCTGTCCACCGCCGACCGGATCGCGGTGCTGCGGGACGGCCGGGTGGCCCAGTACGGCACCCCGGAGGAGGTCTACCAGCACCCGGCCGACACCTGGGTGGCCGGATTCGTCGGTGACGCCGTGCTGGTGCCGGGCCGGGCGGCCGGCGACGGCGGCACGGCCGCGGAAACGCCGCTGGGCAGCATCCCGCTCCGGCACGCCACCGGGGGCGGCACCGGTACGGGAACCGGCAACGGGCCCGGCACCGTGATCCTGCGGCCGGAACAGCTCGTGCTCTGCCCGCCCGGGGCGGGCAGCGTGCACGGCACGGTGACGGACATCTGCTACTTCGGCCACGACACCGTGGTCTCGGTCAGCGTCCCCGGCCTGGACACCGCGGTCGACGTCCGCCACCCCGGCCCGGTCCCGGTCCGGCGCGGCGAGCCGACCGGTCTCGCCGTCACCGGCGCCGCCGTGCTCCGCTCCGGCCCGGCCGCGGGCTGAGCCGCCCCGCCGAGCCGGATCAGAGCAGCCCCCGGTCGCGGGCGTAGAGCGCGGCCTGGGTGCGGTCGCGCAGCCCGAGCCGGCCCAGAATCCGCGAGATGTGATTCTTCACCGTGCCCTCGCTGAGGTACAGCCGGGCGGCGATCTCCCGGTTGGTGGCACCGGTGGCGATCTGCCGCAGCACCTCCACCTCCCGCCCGGTCAGCTCGCCGCCGGCCGGGCCCGGGCCCCGGGGCGTCCCCGCGGCGGTCTGCGCGGGCGTCTGCGCGGGCGTCTGTGCGGGCGTCTGCGCGGGCGCCGCCGCCGGGGGCAGCAGAGCGGCGGCCACCCGGCGGGTGACCGTGGAGTCGAACTGCGCCACCCCGGCGTGCGCCAGCCGCACCGCGGCCGCCAGCTCCGCCGCGGGCAGGCTCTTCAGCAGATAGCCGCCGGCCCCGGCCCGCAGCGCCCGCACCACGTACTCGTCGTCGTCGAAGGTGGTGAGCATCACCACCCGTACCCGCGGAGCGCGGCGGCGCAGCACCTCCACCGCCTCCACCCCGGTCATCCGGGGCATCCGCACATCCATCAGCACCACGTCCGGTGCCAGCTCCAGGCTGCGCGCCACGGCCTGCTCGCCGTCCGCGGCGCTGCCCACCACCTCGATGCCCGGCTGCAGGGCGAGCAGTGAGGCGATGCCCTCCCGGACCAGCTCCTGGTCGTCCACGACCAGCACCCGCACCGCCTCCTCCCCGGTCATGCGCCGGCCGCCCGGGGCACGGTGACGGTCAGGACGGTGCCGCCGCCCGGCCGGGCGGCGACCGTGACCGTACCGCCCAGCAGCCCCACCCGTTCGCGCATGGCGCGCAGGCCGAAGCCCTCGCCGGGCGCCGCCGCGCCGCCGGGGCCGCGGCCGTCGTCACCGATCACCAGCCGGGCCGCGGACGGCCCCAGGTCCAGCGAGACCGAGATCCGGGTGGCGGCGGCATGGCGGCAGGCGTTGGTCAGCCCTTCCTGGGCGGCCCGGTACAGGGCGGTGAGTGCGGCCGGGCCGTAGCCGTCCGCCCCCTGCCCGCCGATGTCCAGATCGATCCGCGGCTCGTCCCGGCCGCCCGCGTGCCGCACCAGGTCCGCCAGGGCCTCGGGCAGCGAGAACGGCGGCGTGCCGTCCTCGCCCAGGGCACGCACCGAGCGGCGCACCTCCTGCAGCGCCCGGTCCGCGGACCAGCGGGCGTCCGCCAGGGCCCGGGCGGCGACCGGCGGATCACGGTCGCTGAACGCTGCAGCCTTCTCCAGCTGGATGGCGACCGCGGTGAGATGGTGGCCGAGGCTGTCGTGGATCTCGCGGGCCAGTCGGTTGCGCTCGGCCGCGGTGGACAGTTCGGCGACCCGCGCGGCATAGGCGGACAGCCGGCGGTGGGATTCCTCCAGCCGGGCCCGGCCGCGCTGCTCGCCCGCGGCCATGGCCGCCATGGAGACCGCCATCGCCAGGCCCAGCACGAACATCACCAGGTCGGAGACGTACTCCGCCTCGGCGTACCAGCCCGGGACGGTCAGCGTGTAGCCGGTGAGCAGCAGCGCGGTGCAGCCGCCGGCCAGGGCGAGCGCCACGGCCGGACCGAAGGCGAAGTAGGCGGTGAACGGGATCAGCACGTACAGCGCCCGGGCCACTCCGGAGCCCTCCAGCCAGACCGCCGCCACGAACAGCGGCAGCCGGGCGAGCAGCAGCCCGGCCGCCTCCCGGGCCGGGGGGCGGTGTGCCGGGCGGGAGCGGCGGCGGTGCTGGAGTGCCTCCAGGGCGAACAGGGCCGCCATGGCCGCGGTGAACCCGGCCAGCCGCCCGGCCGCCACCGGCCGTTCGACGAGCAGCCCGTAGTACAGGCCGCCCAGCAGCACGGCCGTGTACAGCACCACGCCCACCCAGCGGGCGGAGGCGGGAACCACCGGCGCCCGCCGGACCGGGGACGGAGCGCCCTCCGGTCCCGTCTCCGGCTGCGTCTCCGGGCCGGCGTCCGGCCGCGGGGCGGCGCCCGGGCGGGCGGCGGCACCGGTGCCGGGGACGGCGGACCGGGTGGTGGTGTGGGACATCTGCCGCCTCCCGACTGACCGCGGGCGCCGCGCCCGCCGCTGTGCGGCCAGGCTAGGCGGCGGGCGGGCGGCCCTTCAATCGCCCGGCGGCCGGCTTGGCCCGAGGTCATGTGCCGATCGGCACAACGGCCGGGACCGCGGCCGGTCTTCCGGCCGGACGGCACTTATCCGCCCGCCCCGCGCCCGCCTACGGTCACCGCGTCCCGTCCCCGAGGGACAACCCCCTGAGCCGACGTGCGGCACGACGCACGAGACAGCACGAGACAGCACGAGACAAGGAGTTCTGGATGTCCGAGACGTGGCTGCTGCGCTTCGGCGCGGTCTGCGGTGTGGTCCTGGCCCTCTCCATCGGCGTGCCCGGCGCGGTGGAGGCGTTCACCGGCGAGACCGCGGCGACCAGCTTTGTCATCGGGCTGGGCACCGCCCTCGGCGCGCCCGCCCTGACCGGGCTGTACCTCCATCAGCGAAGGCGCCGCGGTGCGGCCGGCGGCGGGCGGTTCGAGCCGTTCGCCTATGCCGTCAATCTGCTCGGCCTGTGCCTGTTCGCCGGAGCGGCCTTCGCGCTGAACCTGGTGCTGTTCTTCCTGGACGAGGAGGTGGCCGAGGAGGTGATGGCCGGTCCGACGCTGGCCGCCGTGCTCGGTGCGGTGGTGCTGTTCGTCCTGGGAAGTGTGCTGTTCGGCGCCGCCATGGTGCGTGCCCGGGTGTTCCCCCGGGCCGCCGCCCTCGGCTATGCCGTGCTGTTCCCGCTGCTCGCGCTGCTCGCTCCGCTGCCGGACTCGCTGCTGGTCAGCGTGGTCCATGTGCTGGCCGGCGCGGCCCTGTTCCGGCTGTCGGCCGTGGTCTGGACGGACGCGGGGCGCCCGGCTTCGCCCGGTGGCCGTCCGGCGCGGTCAGCGGCCGGTGCCGTGCGCTGAGGCCGCCCGCACCAGTGCCTCGGTGAGCCGCAGATCGTCGCCCATCTCCGGATGCCACTGCACGCCGAGCGCGAAGCCGTGCGTGTCCACGGGCAGTTCCAGGCCCTCCACCGTGCCGTCCTCGGCCCGGGCGGAGACCGTGAGCCCGTCGCCGGTCCGGTCCACGGCCTGGTGGTGGTAGGCGGGCACGGTGACGGCCGCGTCGCCCAGCAGGGAGCCCAGCAGGGTGCCGGGCACCGGTGTGACCGGGTGGGAGGCGAACCGCCCGGCCGGGCCGCGGTGTCCGTCCAGGTGCTGGACCAGGGTGCCGCCGCGTGACACATTGAGCAGCTGCATTCCCCGGCAGATGCCCAGCAGCGGCAGGCGGCGCGCCAGCGCCGCCCCGATCAGCGCCAGTTCCCAGGTGTCACGCCGCCGGGCGGGCGGCCCGGTCCGGGGACCGGGCCCGGCTCCGTACCGGGCCGGGTCCACGTCCGGGCCGCCGGCGACGACCAGTCCGTCCAGCCGGGTGACGGCCGCCGCGGCGGCGCCCGGTGCCGGGTCGGGCGGCAGCAGCGCGGCCAGCCCGCCGGACCGCTGCACCAGGCGGTGGTAGCCGGCCGGCAGCAGCGCGGCCGGCAGCTCCCACACGCCCCAGCGGGCCTGGTCCTCCAGATAGGTGCTGATACCGATCAGCGGCCGGATCCCGGGCACGCCGTCACCTCCGTCGTCTCCGCCTGCCGCACCGGACGACTACCCGCCCGGGCCCGCCGCACCCGGGTTCCCCCCTGCAGCACCGTCAGCACTCCCGCACCTCGCACAGCGTCACCCGGCTGATGCCCAGCCCGCCGGCGCCGGCCGGTCCGGCCGCCGGGATCGCATCGGTCATACCGGGTCCTGCTTCCCGGGCAGAGGTCTGCACCGCTACCTTGAGACGCCCCGGCACCAGCCGACAGGGAGGCCGCACGTGGCAGACCGCAAGCCCCCGCTCGCCGTCGAGGAACTGCGCGACCTCGCCGGCACCGGGGAGATCGACACCGTCGTCCTGGCCTTCACCGACATGCAGGGCCGACTCCAGGGCAAGCGGTTCGCCGCCGGATTCTTCCTCGACGAGGTGCTCGACCACGGCACCGAGGGCTGCACCTACCTGCTCGCCGTGGACACCGAGATGAACACCGTGGGCGGCTACGCCATGTCCTCCTGGGAGCGCGGCTACGGCGACTTCGCCATGCACGGCGACCCGGTCACCCTGCGCCGCGTCCCCTGGCACCCGGGCACCGCCATGATCACCGCCGATCTGGCCTGGCACGACGGCACCCCGGTGACCGCATCCCCGCGCCAGGTGCTGCGCCGCCAGGTGGACCGGCTGGCCGAGTACGGCTGGACGGCGCTGGTCGGCACCGAGCTGGAGTTCATGGTCTTCCGGGACAGCTACGAGAGCGCCTGGAACACCGGATACCGCGGCCTGACCCCGGCCAACCAGTACAACGTCGACTATTCGGTGCTGGGCACCGGCCGCATCGAACCCCTGCTGCGCCGCATCCGCAACGAGATGGCCGGCGCCGGGCTGACCGTGGAGTCCGCCAAGGGCGAGTGCAACCTCGGCCAGCACGAGATCGCCTTCCGCTGCGCCGACGCGCTCACCACCTGCGACCAGCACGCGGTCTACAAGACCGGCGCCAAGGAGATCGCCGCCCAGGAGGGCGTGGCGCTCACCTTCATGGCCAAGTTCGACGAGCGCGAGGGCAACTCCTGCCACATACACTTCTCGCTGCGCGACCGGGGCGGCCACCCGGTGTTCGCGGACGGGGGCGCGCCGGACGGCCGGTCGGCCGTGATGCGGCACTTCCTGGCCGGGCAGCTCGCCGCGCTGCGCGAGTTCAGCCTGCTCTACGCCCCCGGCATCAACTCCTACAAGCGGTTCCGTCCCGGCTCCTTCGCGCCCACCGCGGTCGCCTGGGGGCCGGACAACCGCACCTGTGCCCTGCGGGTGGTCGGCCACGGCCACGCGCTGCGCATGGAGAACCGGCTGCCCGGCGGGGACGTCAACCCGTATCTGGCGGTGGCCGGCATGATCGCGGCCGGGCTGCACGGCGTCGAGCGGCGGCTGGAGCCGCCCGAGCCCTGCACCGGCAACGCCTACACCGGCGGCGCCCGGCACGTCCCGGCCACCCTGCGGGAGGCCGCCGCGCTGTGGCGGGACAGCGCCCTGGCCCGGGACGCCTTCGGCGAGGACGTGGTGGAGCACTACCACAACATGGCCCGGGTCGAGCAGGAGGCGTACGACACCGCGGTCACCGACTGGGAACGCTTCCGTTCCTTCGAGCGCATGTGACCGCCGCGGCTCCGCGCCCCGCCCCGCCCCGCCCCGCCGCGGCAGGCCGGCAACGGCACCGCCCGCCACCCGAAAGGCAGCACGTCGTGCACCAGCAGCCCGCCGGCGAGCCCGGCCCGGCTCCCGGGCCCGAGCACGAACTCCACGTCGTCAACCCGGCGACCGAGCAGCCGGTCGCCACCGTGCCCGGCACCACGCCCGGACAGGCCGGCGCCGCCGTGCGCCGCGCGGTCCGCGCGCAGCGGCGCTGGGCCGCGCTGCCGCCCGCGGACCGGGCCCGCCTGCTGCGCCGCTTCGCCGCCGAGGTGGACGCCCGCACCGAGGAACTCGCCCGGCTGGAGGTGGCCGAGGCCGGCCACACCATCGGCACCGCCCGCCGGGAGGCCGGCAATGTCCGGGATCTGCTGGAGTACGCGGCCGGGGGAGCGGAGCGGCTGACCGGGCTGCAGATCCCGGTGCCCGGCGGTGTGGACGTCACCTTCGCGGAGCCGCTGGGCGTGGTGGCGGTCATCGTGCCCTGGAACTTCCCCATGCCGATCGCCGCCTGGGGTGCCGCCCCCGCCCTGGCGGCCGGCAACGCCGTCCTGCTCAAGCCCGCCGAGACCACCCCGCTGACCGCCCTGCGGCTGGCCGGGCTCGCCCTGGCCGCCGGGCTCCCCGAGGACCTNACCGCCCTGCGGCTGGCCGGGCTCGCCCTGGCCGCCGGGCTCCCCGAGGACCTGTTCCAGGTGCTGCCCGGCGCCGGGCCGGTCACCGGGGCCGCGCTGGTCGGACACCCGGACGTGGCCAAGGTGGTCTTCACCGGCTCGGCCGCCACCGGCCGGGCGGTGATGGCCGCCTGCGCCCGCCGGGTCAAGCGCCTCACCCTGGAACTCGGCGGCAAGAGCCCCAACATCGTCTTCGCCGACGCCGATCTGGAGCGGGCGGCCGCCACCGCGCCCGCCTCCTTCCTGGACAACACCGGCCAGGACTGCTGCGCGCGCAGCCGCATCCTGGTCCAGCGCCCGGTCTACGAGCGGTTCCTGGAGCTGCTGGAACCCGCCGTGCTGGCGGTCCGGGCGGGTGATCCGGCCGATCCGGCCACCGGCATGGGACCGCTGATCTCCGCCGCCCAGCGGGAGCGGGTACGCGGCTACGTCCCCGAGGACCATCCGGCCGCCATCCGCGGCACCGTGCCGGGCGGCCCGGGCTTCTGGTACCCGGCGACCGTGCTGGAGGGGCACCGGGCGCCCGCCCGCGCCGCGGTGGAGGAGATCTTCGGTCCCGTCGCCGTGGTCACCCCGTTCGAGGACGAGGACGAGGCGGTGCGGCTGGCGAACGCCACCGAGTACGGCCTGTCCGGCTCGGTCTGGACCCGGGACGTGGGCCGCGCCCTGCGTGTGTCACGCGCTGTGCACGCGGGAAACCTGTCCGTGAACTCGCACAGCAGTGTGCGCTACTGGACGCCGTTCGGGGGCTTCAAGCAGTCCGGGCTCGGCCGCGAGCTCGGCCCGGACGCCCTGGCCGCCTTCACCGAGACGAAGAACGTGTTCATCTCCACCGAGGAGGACTGAGTGACCGGAACCGGTCCCGACGCGCCCGGTCAGGGCGGCGGCGCCGTCTGCCGCCGGCTGGCCGGCCGCACCGCCGTGGTCACCGGCGCGGGCAGCGGCATCGGCCTGGCCACGGTCCGCCGGCTGGCCGCCGAGGGCGCCCGGGTGGTGTGCGCGGACATCGACGAGCCGGCCGGGCGGGCCGCGGCCGAGGAGGCCGGCGGCCTGTTCGTGCGCACCGACGTCACCGACGCCGAGGACGTCGTCGACCTGTTCGCCGCCGCGCACGACGCCTGCGGCTCGGTCGACATCTCCTTCCACAACGCCGGCATCTCGCCGCCGGACGACGACTCCATCCTCACCACCGGCCTGGACGCCTGGCAGCGCGTGCAGCTCACCAACCTCACCTCGGTGTACCTGTGCTGCCAGGCCGTGCTGCCCTACATGCGCCGCCAGGGCCGCGGCTCCATCATCAACACCGCCTCCTTCGTGGCCGTGCTGGGCGCGGCCACCTCCCAGATCTCCTACACCGCCGCCAAGGGCGGGGTGCTGGCCATGTCCCGGGAGCTGGGCGTGCAGTTCGCCCGGGAGGGCATCCGGGTCAACGCGCTCTGCCCGGGCCCGGTCAACACGCCGCTGCTGACCGAGCTGTTCGCCAAGGACCCGCAGCGGGCGGCGCGCCGGCTGGTGCACGTCCCCATGGGCCGGTTCGCCGAGGCGGAGGAGATCGCCGCCGCCGTCGCCTTTCTGGCCAGTGACGACGCCTCCTTCGTCAACGCCGCCACGTTCCTGGTGGACGGCGGGATCTCGGCCGCCTATGTGACGCCGGAGTGAGGCACGCGGCGGCGTCGCCCCTGTGACGGCCGTGACGCCCGGCACCGGTGTGACGGCCGGAAAGCGCGCCCCGCGGCGGCGGACCAGGTACCCCTGTCCCCGCCATCGACCGTAAAGTGACCCCACCAGGCGCACCAGGCGGTCCGAATTCGCTTCAGGGGGCTACCACATGAACACCGAGCAGGGGCCGCGGCCGGGCGCTGTGCCACCGCCGGCGCCGCGGCCTGCGGACGGCCCGCCGCCCGTGGCGCCCCCTGCTCCCGCCGTGCCCCCGCCCCGCTCCCGCCCG
>NZ_WTLH01000194.1 GCF_011421595.1 Streptomyces sp. YIM 98790
GGCGGCCGGCGGGCACCGGCGGGGCGGGCGGCGGCGGTGGGCGGCGCGGCGGACCCGGCCTGACCGGGATCAGCCGGTGTCCTGCTCCAGAGCGGCCGCCGTGGACTGCAGGGCGGACAGTACGGCGGCCGGGTCGCCGTCCGGCGCCACCGCACCGGGCAGCATCCGCTGCAGCTCCTCCCGCAGGAGCAGCCAGCTTCCCTTGTTCACCGGCTGGAGCTCGGCCACCGGCATCTGCCGGACGAACTCCCACAGATGCCGGTCGTCCTCGCTGCCCAGCACCGCCTGGCTGCCGGACTCGGTGGGCGGGACGGCGCCGTGCCTGGCGCTCAGCAGCCCGACATTGTCGGCGCGGTACAGGAACGCCAGGAAGTCGCCGACGGCCTCGCCGTTGCCGCCCTCCCGGAAGGCCAGCAGCCAGTCGGCGTGGCCGGTCGGCACCGCGGTCTCCCCCTCCCGGCCCGGGAAGTCGGCGTGCGCGTACGGCACCCCGGACTCCTCCATGGCGGCGAGCACGGCCGGATGGGCCAGCACCATGCCCGCCCGGCCGCCGAGGAACGCCCGGTACGCCTCGCCGCGGTTCAGCCGCCAGTCCGGCCCGGCCAGCCCGGGCGCCACGATGCTGTCCCGCAGCCAGGTGAGCGCCTCGGTGTTGGCGGCCTGGTCCAGCACGTAGTTGTCGGTGATGTTGGTGTAGCCGCCCCCGCCGGCCAGCATCCAGACCATGGCCTCCTCGTGCACCGAATCGGCGCCGAACTGGAGCGCGTACGGTACCTCCACCCCGCTCGCGGCCAGCGCCTCGGCCGCCTCCCGCAGCTCCTCCCAGCTCTCCGGCGGACCGCCGACGCCGGCCCGGCGGAACAGCGCGGTGTTGTAGAACAGCCGCGGAGTGCTGCTGACGAACGGCATCCCGTACTGCTGGTAGTCGAGCTCACCGGCATGGGCGAGGGAGAGGATGAAGTCGAACTGCACCGGCAGCGGCAGGATCTCCTGGACCGGGTACAGCAGCCCGTCCGCCGCATAGGACTCGAACGAGGCGGCCTGGGCGATGTCGGGGATTCTCCCGGCCGCCACCCGCGCGGCCAGCACCGCGTCCAGCTCCTCCCAGGGCACCAGCTCCACCTCGATCCGGACGCCGGGGTGCTCGGCGGCGAACCGCATGGTGAGGTCCNTCCGGACGCCGGGGTGCTCGGCGGCGAACCGCATGGTGAGGTCCTCCCAGAGCGCGGAGATCGGGATCGCGGTGCGCTCCCCGTAGTCGGCCGCCAGCAGGGTGAGCGTGAGGTCCCGGTCGCCCTGCACCCCCGAGCAGCCCAGGGCGGCCAGCGCGACCGCCGCGGTGGCGGCCACGGCCGCCGCGGCCGCGCGTAACCACCGTGCGGTCCTGCTCCGTTTCCGTCTGCGCCGCCCGCCGCCCCCCACGGCTTCCCCCTCCCGCCGCGAACCGCTGCCGGGCCGTGCCTTCCCGCACCGGGGGACCGGTAGTCCTGGTGGAAGCGTTTTCCGGAGGCGTTCGCCCGCCCGGTGGAAGCACTCCCGTACCGGGTGTGACCTGGGAGGATCAGAGTGCCGCAGGTGCCGCAGGTGCCGCAGNCCTTCCCGCACCGGGGGACCGGTAGTCCTGGTGGAAGCGTTTTCCGGAGGCGTTCGCCCGCCCGGTGGAAGCACTCCCGTACCGGGTGTGACCTGGGAGGATCAGAGTGCCGCAGGTGCCGCAGGTGCCGCAGGTGCCGCAGGTGCCGCCGGGGCGCCGCGCCCGGCGCTCGGCCGGTGCCGCCGGCCCCGTCTCACCGGCGGTGGCCGGCGCCGGGACGCCCGGTGACCGTCCGCCGCGGGTGTGCCGCTCCCCTCACTTCTTGCCGCCGGGCGGCGCGGCCTCGCTGGGCTGCACCACCACAAAGCCCTCGCCCTGCAGCATGAGCTGCATGACCTCGCCGGAGCCGCCGGTCACCATGGAGCGCATGCTCTGGCTGCGGTGCAGCGAGCTGTGGAGCTGGCTGCTCCAGCCCACCACCGCGTCGGTGTCCACGTACACCGGCGCCTGCTGGGTGACCGGGATGATGATGGGGTTGCCGTCGCAGATCAGCCCGATCCGCCCCTGGCCCGCGAACTGGCAGTTGAACAGACCGCCGCCGGCCATCCCGGCACCCTTGACCATCTTGATCTCGTAGTTCAGGGTCGGGTCGAAGCACAGCACGTTGCGGCCGTTGACGGTCAGCGCGTCGTGCGGCTCCAGGTCGATGACGAAGCAGCTCTGGGCCTCGTGCGCGAACCACACCTCGCCCACCCCGCGCACCGCCATCAGGGCCAGGCCCTCGCCGGTGACCGCGCGTTTGAACATGTTGCCCAGCCCCTGGTGCTTCACCTCGAACTGGAGATTGCCGCGGTAGGCCACCATGGAGCCCTGGCGGGCGTAGCACTCGCCGTTGACCGCGTACTTGACCGCGTGCGAGTGCTGGAGCGTCATGCCGGCCGCGGTCGGCGTCTGCGCCTGGTATTCGGGCTGGGAAAAAAGATCACTTCTCATGAGCAGATCATAGGCTCGCAAGGGTGAACGAATCCCGGAAACCGGCACGCCGGGACACCTGCGGGCCTACACTCCGGCGCGTGGATCTTCTGGACGCCGGGCGCATCGTCGCCGGACTGGTACTGCTCATCGTCGGTGGCGAACTGCTGGTCCGGGGAGCCTCCGCGCTGGCCCGCCGGATCGGCATCCCCTCGCTCGTGGTCGGGCTCACCGTGGTCTCGGTGGCCACCTCCTCACCCGAACTGGCCGTCACCCTCGGTGCCGTGCTGCGCGACGAGCCCGGCCTGGCGGTGGGCAATGTGGTCGGCAGCAACATCGCCAACGTGCTGCTCATTCTGGGGGTCTCCGCCGTGGTGGTGCCGCTGCTGGTGCAGCGGCGGCTGGTGCGGCTGGACCTGCCGCTGATGGTGGTGCTGTCCGCGGCCCTGCTGGTGATGTCGCTGGACGGCCGGGTCGGCGCGGTGGACGGGGCCGTGCTGCTGGCCGCGATGGCCGGATACCTGGCCTTCACCGTGGTGGCCGGCCGGCGGGAGGCGGCGGGCGGGGCGGGCGGCCCCGCAGCGGCGGCGGAGCCGGCCGCCGGGGAACCACCCGCGTCGGTGCTTCAGTCCGTGTTCTTCGTGGCGGCCGGGGTGGGGCTGCTGGTGGCCGGCGCCTCCCTGCTGGTGGAGGGCGCGGTCAACGTGGCCTCCGCGATGGGGGTCAGCAGCCTGGTGGTCGGCCTGACCGTGGTCGCCGTCGGCACCTCCCTGCCCGAGCTGGCGGTCTCGGTCATCGCCGTGCGGCGCGGCGAGCGCGATCTGGCGGTGGGCAACGTGGTCGGCAGCAACATCGCCAACATCGGCCTGGTCCTGGGCCTGCCCGCGGTGATGTCCTGGGACGGCCTGCCGGTGCCCGACGCGGCGGCCGCGCTGGACATGCCGCTGATGCTGGCCGCGGCGGTGGCACTGCTGCCGATCGCCTTCACCGGCTTCGCCGTCGCCCGCTGGGAGGGCGGCCTCTTCCTCTGCCTGTACGCCGCCTACACCGCCTTTGTGGTNCTGCCTGTACGCCGCCTACACCGCCTTTGTGGTGCTGGCCGCGACCGAGCACGACGCGCTGGACGGCTTCACCGCCGTGATGGCGTGGTTCGTGCTGCCCCTGGTGGCCATGACCCTGATCGCCCTGGCCGGCTACGAGTCCGGGGTGCGAAGGAGGCGCGGCGACGGCCGGGACCGCGACGGCCGCAAGCCGGACGGTGCGGAGCCGGACGGCGGGACCCGGTCGGACGAGGACCCGAGCGGCCCGTCCCGCTAGGGCCCGCCCGGTGCCTCGCAGCCCCGCCTCCCGCATGCTCCGCAGGCGCCGGGCCCGGGACCGGCGCGGGCCGGCGCGCGGCGGCCGGACCGCGCGGCGTTCACGGGTCCAGGCGCTGCAGCAGGCCCCAGGTGAATTCGGCGACATGGCGGCCCGGTTCGCCGTGTGCGTCGGGCGCGGTGAAGACGAGCCGGAACCGGGTGGGCGCCGACCCCTCCCGGGGCTCGGCCGGAGGGAAGGCCCGGGCCACGTCGTCCACCGTGCAGCTCCACGGCCGCAGGTCGTCCAGGGTGCGCAGATCCGGCCCCCGGGAGCCCTCGGCGCGCACCAGCCATTCGTTCCACACCTGGCCGCCGGGCCCGGTCAGTACCTCGAACCGCAGATCGGGCCAGAGCGGCACCGGCCAGCGCAGCACCCGGCAGTCCAGGTCTCCGACCCTGCGGCGGCCGGTCTCGGCGGGCGGGCCGAGCAGCACCCGGTAGCGGGTGAGCGCTCCGCGCAGCCGGGGTGAGCGGGCCATCGCCTGCCAGCGGCGGTGGGCGTCGCGCAGTTCGGCCCGACCGGCGCCGAGCACGCGCAGTGCGTCCTCGACCAGTCCGGGCTGGTGGTCGGCCATCCGCCGCAGCAGCACGAGCTGGAACTGCAGCGGTCCGGGCAGCGCCGCGGCACGGCCGGGGCGGGTGTCGGGCACGGGCGGGGCTCTCCGTGGGGGGCGGCCGGGGTCAGCGGCGCGGGGCGTCCTCGGGGTGCTCGGCCAGCCACTTGGCGGCGATCTCGGAGAGCTCGGCGTCCCGGCCGGCCAGCATCATCCGGATCATCTGGGCGTCCCCGCGCAGTGACCAGGCGGGGTGGCCGAAGGTCGCAGGGTTGTTGCCCTCGATCAGGAAGTGCGCCGGCCAGGCGGTGCCGTAGCCGATCAGCGGCAGCCCGAGCAGCATCCCGGGCCGCCGCCGCACCGCTCCGTAGACCGAGACCGCCAGCCCGGTCAGGGTGCCGGCCAGGTGCACCCATCGGGTGGCGGGCCTGGAGTGCATGGCCACGTAGTACGGCCAGAACTCCTCGTACGTGGCGAAGTGGTGAGCGGACATACCGGCACGCTACCGACCGGACCGGCCCTTGTCACCAGGGTCACCGGGCTGTCCCGGGTGCCGCCGCGGGACCGGCACGCCCCGGGCGGCATCGGCTCGTGCCCGGCGCCCGCGGCAGGAACAGGCAGGACCGGGCAGGACCGGGCCCGGCGGTCCGCCGGCCGGGCCGCGCGGCCGTAAGCTCGGCCCATGGCGAAGTACTTCGATGTGCATCCGGAGAACCCGCAGCGCCGCGTGATCGGCCAGGCGGTGCAGACCGTCCGGGACGGCGGACTGATCGTCTATCCGACGGACTCCTGCTTCGCGCTGGGCTGCCGGCTGGGCAACAGCGCGGGCCTGGACCGGATCCGCGCCATCCGCCAGCTCGACGACCGGCACCACTTCACCCTGGTCTGCCGCGACCTGGCGCAGCTCGGACAGTTCGCGCAGCTCGACAACGCGGTCTTCCGCACCGTGCGGGCGGCCACCCCCGGCAGCTACACCTTCATCCTGCCCGCCACCAGGGAGGCCCCGCGCCGGCTGCTGCACCCCAAGCGCCGCACCGTCGGGGTGCGCATCCCGGACCATGTCGTCGCGCAGGCGCTGCTGGAGGAACTCGGCGAGCCGCTGATCTCCAGCACCCTGCTGCTGCCCGGCCAGGAGGAGCCGCTGACCCAGGGCTGGGAGATCAAGGAACGCCTGGACCACGTGGTGGACGCGGTGCTGGACTCCGGGGACTGCGGCACCGTGCCGACCACGGTGGTCGACTTCTCCACCGCCGAGCCGGAGATCCTGCGCCGCGGGGCCGGGGACCTCTCCCGCTTCGAGTGACCGCGCCCCCGGCGGCGGCCGTCACCCCGCCGGGAGGGCGGTGACGCGGGCGCCCGTTCCGCCCGCGGGGCGCACCCCGGTGAACAGGGTCCGCGGCGGGCGGTCCTCGCCCACCACGGTCTCCGTGGCCGTGGAGACCCGGAAGCCCGCCCCGGCCAGCAGCCGGTGCCACTCGGCCACCGGGAACAGCCCGAACACATGGGTCTCGTGCGCGGTCCTGACCTGTCCGTCGGCCGACCGGAGGGTGAAGGTGTACTCGGTGCGCACCGTGGTGGCGCCGGGCTCCGCGGGCAGGCTCCACTCCAGGTAGCGGGCGCCGCTGCCGTCCGGCGCGTCGCTGCCGCCGCAGTCGGTGGCCGGGCGGTAGGTCTCTGCCACGTGGTCCGGGAAGAAGACGGCGGCCCCGCCGGGACGGCAGTGCGCGTACGCGGTGCGGAAGGCGGCGGCCAGGTCGTCCGGGGTGGTCATGTAGTCGATGGCATCGTGCACGAACACCGCGTCGAACTCCCGGCCCAGCCTGAGGTCCCGCATGTCGCCGCGCAGGTGCTCCACCCCGGGGTTGAGCTCCCGCGACACCGCCAGCATCTCCTCGGAGAGGTCCACCAGCGTCAGCCGGTACCGGTCGCGCAGGTGGCAGGCGGTGTGGCCGCCGCCGCTGCCCAGCTCCAGCACCTCCCGGACCGGCCGCTCGGCCAGACCGAACAGCCGGGCCACGGTCTCGGCGTCGTCCCGGTAGACCTCCGCCGGGGAGATCAGCGGCCACCACGGGGCGAGATCGCCGTAGAGGCGGGCCGGCGGACCGGCCTGGCCCGGTGTCGTCATGGCTGTTCCCTCTTCCGCCGCCGCCGGCCGCAGGGTGTCCCGGAACGCCGCCGGCGGCATCCCGGCATCCCGCCCAGGATCGTATGCCCCGGACGGCCGGAACCGGGGCGGGGGTTGACGGCAGGGGGGCGGAGCGGGTGGGATGCCACCGGAGATAAGCAAGCGCTTGGTCGGCATGGGAGGCTCGTCATGGCGGTGGACCCGCGCGGAACGGACATCAAGCAGTATCTGGCCGAGGACCCCGGCGGACCGGTGGTGATGCTCAATCTGCTGCGCTTCGCGGAGGGCGGCCGGGACTCCTACCGCCGCTACGCCCGGGCGCTGGGCAAGACCTTCCTGCCCCGCTACGGCGGCGAGGTGCTGTACGCGGGGAGCGGCTCCACCGCACTGGTCGCCGAGGACGGCCAGGCCTGGGACGCGGTGCTGCTGGTGCGCTACCCGAGCCGGGAGGCGTTCTCCCGTATGGTCGCCGACCCCGAATACCAGCAGGTCACCCGGTTGCGGACCGAGGCGCTGAGCGAGGCGGTGCTCCAGGCCACGCACGCCTGGCGGCCTGCCGCGGACTGAGCCCCGCCCCGCCGCGCCGCCGCCCCGCGGTGCGGCGGGGCCGTCACGTCGCCGCACTGCCTGCCGGGGCCGCCCCGGAACCGGGGAGCGGGATGCGCAGCACGGCCACGCCCAGCGGCGGGAGGGTGAGGGTGCCGTCGGCCCCGGCCCCGGAGACCAGGTCGACTCCGGCCGCGGGCAGCGGCACCCCGGCCGGGCCGGTCTCGGAGTGGTTGAGCAGGAAGAGGTAGCGGGCGTCCGCGCCGCTGCGGACGGTCGCCTCCACCTCGGCCGGCGCGCCCTCCAGCAGCGGCCGCACACCCGCCCCGGCCACCGCGCCGAGCAGCACCCGGGCCAGCGTCCCGGCATCCGGGCGGGTGCCCAGGTAGTGCACCCGGCCCGCGCCGAAGGAGTTGCGGAGTATCGCCGGCCGGCCGCCGAGCAGGCCCGTGGTGTACCAGGCCGCCACCTCGGCGGTCTCCGGGTGGATGCTGTCCTGCCACCAGTCGGCGCGCCCGGTGCCGCCGTCCGCGAAGCCGATCCCGAAGCTCTCGCCCTCCCGGGCGGGCCAGTACTCGTCCACGTGGGCGCCGATCAGCTCCCGGAACGCCCCCGGATAGGCGGGCCGGCGCACCTGGTTGGCGGCGTCCACCACGCCGGAGAAGAAGGAGCAGACCAGCGTTCCGCCGCCGCGCACGAAGCGGGTGAGCTCCTCGGTGAAACGGTCGTCCACCAGGTAGGCGTTGGGCACCACCACGATCCGGTAGCCGTCCAGGCAGGAGCCGTAGCCGACCATGTCCACCGCGTGGTGCGCCTGGAGCAGCGGCCGGTAGTGGTCGGTGACGACGCCCGGGTAGTCGAAGTCGTTGCGCGGCAGGCCGTGCGTCTCGGTCAGCCCCCACCACGCGTCCCAGTCGAACAGCACCGCGATCTCCGCCGTCGAGGAACTGCCCACCGCCTCCGCGATGCGCGGCAGCTCGCCGCCCAGTTCCTCGATCTCCCGCCAGGTGCGGGACCGGGTGCCGGAATGCGGGAGCATCGCGGAGTGGAAGCGCTCGTGCCCGCCCCGGCCGGCCCGCCACTGGAAGTACAGCACGCTGTCCGAGCCATGGGCGATCGCCTGGTAGGACCCCAGCCGCATCAGCCCGGGCCGCTTGACGTTGTTGACCTTCCACTGCGAGACGGCGCTCGCCGCCTGCTCCATCAGGATCCAGGGCTCGCCGCGCAGCGAGCGCATGAGGTCGAAGTTGAGCGCGGCCGCCACCCGGGAGTCCGGCTGTCCCGGGTCGGGGTAGATGTCCAGCGCGACCGCGTCCTGCTCCGGTGCCCAGCGCCAGTAGTCGGCGTGCCGGTAGAAGCGCATGTAGTTGGTGAGTACCGGGATGTCGTCCCGGCAGGAGCGGACGATGTCCCGCTCGGCCACGAAGCATTCCAGCAGCGCGTCGGAGACGAAGCGCTTGTAGTCCAGCCGCCGCGTCGGATTGGACCAGGAACGCGGTATCTCCGGCGGATTGACCTGCTCCCAGTCCGTGTACACCTGTGACCAGAAGCGGGTGTACCAGGCGTCGTTGAGCGCGTCGAGCGTGCCGTACCTGCGCCGCAGCCAGGCGCGGAAGGCGACGGCGCTCTGCGGGGTGTAGGGCGTGGGCCCGTACTCGTTGCCGATGTGCCACATGGCCAGCGCCGGGTGGTGGGCGTACCGCTCGGCCAGCGCCCGGGTGATCCGGGCGGCGTGCTCCCGGTAGCGGGGCGAGGTGGGGTCGAAGTGCAGGCGGTTGCCGAAGCCGAACGTCTCGCCGTCCTCCATGACCGGGTGCACCTCCGGGTGGCCGTGGGTGAGCCAGACCGGCGGGGCCGCGGTCGGGGTGGCCAGATCGACGCTGATGCCGCCCGCGTGCAGCAGGTCCATCACCTCGTCCAGCCATCCGAAGGTGAAGCGGCCCGGCTCCGGTTCCAGGGACGCCCAGGCGAACACACCGAGGGTCACCAGGTTGACGCCGGCGCGTTTCATCAGGGCCACGTCCTCGTCCCACACGGACCGGTCCCACTGTTCGGGGTTGTAGTCCCCGCCGAAGGCGAAGCCGCCGATCCGGCTGCGGAAGGCGTCCATACGGCTGTTGGCGATCATGTGCGTGCTCCTTGCCCGAGCGGCGCCCGGCCGGTCCTGCGCCGGGCAGAAAGCGGTGACGCCACCATCTCTGCCCATCCCAGCCCAGTGGGAAAGCGCAGCTCACAAGGCCACTCTCATCCCGGTCTCCCGGATCGGCGGGAAGCCGTTGCCCCGCCCGTGCGGTCCGTGGGAGACCACTGACCGGGGCCGGTCCGGGCACCTGCCGGGCCGGAAGAACGATCCACGAGGGGTGAGCATGTTGCAGGTCTCGGTACTGGGGCCGTTGGAGGTCACGGTCGGGGAGCGGCCGGTTCCCGTCACCGCGCAGCGGGCGGCGCGGTTCCTCGCCGCCCTGGCCCTGGCCGGGGGCAAGCCGGTCGGCGTGCCCCGTCTGGTCGACTGCGTGTGGGGGGACCGCCCGCCGGCCACCGCCGAGGCCCAGCTCCAGACCGTGGTGTGGCGGCTGCGCGCCCGTCTGGCCGAGGCCGGCCTGCCCGCCGGCACCATCGTCCGCCGGCCCGCCGGATATCTGCTGCCGGAGGCGGCGTTCAGCACGGACATCCTCCGTTTCCGGCAGGACGTGCACGCCGCGCGGGCCGAACTGGCCGGGGGCCGCCCGGATCAGGCGGCCGACCTGCTGCGCACCGCACTGGGCCGGTGGCGCGGGCCCGCGCTGCTGGGCATCGGCGGCGGGGCGGCGCTCGCCGCCGCGGCGGAGCGGATGGAGGAGGAGCGCCAGCGTGCCCATGAGCAGTGCGCCCGGCTGGACGTGCTGCGCGGCAGGCATCACGCGGTCAGCGCGGAACTGCGCGAACTGGTGGGTCTCTACCCGCTGCGGGAGTCCTTGTCCTGCACGCTCGCGCTGGCGCTGTACCGGTCGGGGCGGCAGGGGGACGCCCTCGGGGTGCTGCGGCGCACCCGGGACCGGCTCCGGGACCGGCTGGGCATGGATCCCGGCCGGGAACTGGCCGCGGTCGAGCAGGCGATCCTGCGGCAGAGCATCGGCTTCTCGGCCGCCGAGAACCGGCTGGAGCTCCGGCAGATCGAGCGTGCGCTGGAGGGCTGAGGCACGGGCCGGTGCGGCTGCCCGGGCCGGAGACGGCGCCCCGCGGCCGCGCCCCGCCCTTGCCTGCGGGTCCCGGCGGAGCCGGGTGAGAGCGGGAGGAGAGCCGAGGAGACAGCGGAGGGGGTGACAATGGCCGCCTCGGAATTCGCCACGGGGAGGATCGGATGCCGGTGATGTCGCGACGCGGGACCGTGGCCGCGGGCGGGGGAGCGGCCGCCGGCCCGGCCTGTGGCGCCCCGGCGACCGCCCCGGCCCCGGCG
>NZ_WTLH01000195.1 GCF_011421595.1 Streptomyces sp. YIM 98790
GGGTCGGGGGCGGGGGTGCCCGCCGGGGCGTCGCCGCCGGTGCCGGTGGTGCCGGACGCGGCGCCGGACGCGGTGCCGGTGGTGGTGCCGGTGGTGGGGGTCACGGGGTCCTCCTGGAGTGCGCGCGGTTGCGGTGCGGAGCGCCGGCCGTCCGGCGTCCGCGTCCCTGGAACAGCACGGCGGTGGTGGCGACCGGCACCATGCGGACGGTGTCGCGGCGTCCGGCCGCCCAGCCGAGCAGGCCGGGCAGGCTCGGCCGGATGCCGCGGATCGCCAGCCGCACACCGTGGCGGGCGCAGGCGGCGGTGAGCGCGGCGCGGTCGACGAACAGGGCGGGGTCGTGGATTCCGCGGGGCGCGAGACCGGGGACGCGTTCGGCCACGCCGACCGCGAGCCAGCGGCAGAGCGCGGTGTCGGCGAGGGTGTCGAGCACCAGCGTGCCGCCGGGACGCAGCAGCCGGCAGGCCTCGCCGACGGCGCGCTCCAGGTCGGGCACGTGCTCCAGGATCTCGCCGGCGACCACCACATCGGCGACCGCGTCGCGCAGCGGCACGGCGAGCACGTCGCCGCGGACGGCGGTCACCCCGTGGCGGCGGGCCTGGCGCAGGGCGGAGGGGGACAGGTCGACGCCGAGGTGCCGGTAGCCCTTGCCGGCCAGGTGCGGGGCGAGCAGGCCGCCGCCGCAGCCGAGGTCGACCAGGACGGCCCCGGGCCGGGCCGCCGGGGGCACCAGCCGGGCGCGGGCCGCGGCGAGCCAGTGCAGCATGGCGAAGCGGCCGCGCGGCCGCCACCACTGGTCGGCGAGTCGCTCGTACAGGGCGGGGTCGTTGCGCGGCAGGGGCGCGCGCGGACGGTCGAGAAGGGACGACAGCATGCGGACAGGCTGTCACAATCCCTGCCATGCGGCATTTTTCGGACGTGGTGTCGGCGCGGCCGGTCGCGTGGGCGGCGGCCTGTCATCCGCTGCCGACGGCGGCGGTGACGCTGGTGGCTGCGGGTCTGGCGGCGGCCTTCGGCCGGGGTGCGGCGGGCACCGCGGCGGTGGCGGCGGCGGTACTGGCCGGCCAGCTGTCGGTGGGCTGGCTGAACGATCTGCTGGACGCCGACCGGGACGCGCTGGCCGGCCGGCCGGGCAAGCCGGTGGCCGACGGGCGGCTGCCGCGCCCGGCGGTACGGACGGCGGTGGTGACGGCGGCGGTGCTGGCCGTGGTGCTGTCGCTGCTCTCCGGTCCGGCCGCCACGGCCGCGCATCTGCTGGCGCTGGTGTCCGCGTGGAGCTACGACCTGGGAGTGAAGGCGACCCGCTGGTCGCTGGTGCCGTACGCGGTGTCGTTCGGCCTGCTGCCGGCGTTCGTGGTGCTGGGCCTGCCGGGCGCGCCGCTGCCGCCGTGGTGGCTGGTGGCGGCCGGGGCGCTGCTGGGCTGCGCGGCGCACTTTCTGAACGTGCTGCCGGATCTGGCGGACGACGCGGCCTCCGGTGTGCGGGGACTGCCGCACCGGCTGGGCGCGGACCGGGGCCGGGCCGCCGCGGGGGTGCTGGTGCTGGCGGCCTCGGCACTGCTGGTGCTGGGGCCGCCGGGCACGGCGCCGGGCGGACGCCTGGCGGTGCTGCCGGCGGCGGTGCTGATCGTGGGGGCGGGGCTGCTGGCCGGGCGCCGGCCCGGGTCGCGGGCGGCGTTCCACGCGGTGCTGCTGGTGGCGGTGGCGGATGTGGGGCTGCTGCTGTGGACCGGTACGGGGACGGCGGTCACCGCCGGTGCGGAGTAGCGGCCCGTGCCGCCCCGCGCCGCGGGGCCGGACGGGCACCGCGGCGCGGGGACGCCGGCCGGTCAGAGCGCGCCGCGGCGCCAGGGGCCGGTGATGGCGAAGGTGATGCCGGGGCTCTGGATGTTGACGAACAGCCAGTTGCCGTTCTTCGGCTCGAAGACCGAGCCCGCCCACTCCGAGCCCCGGTAGTCGGCGGCGTTCACGTTCTTGCCGCCGGTGCCGCCGCGCAGGTCCACGGCGTTGGCGGCGAAGGGGAAGATCTCGCCGTCGGTGGTCAGCCCGTGCACGTACTCGGTGCCGCTGCCGTCCTCGCACAGCACCAGGCCGCCGCGCGGGCTGACGCAGATGTTGTCGGGGGCGTTGAGCACCTCGGCGCCGGGCGAGGCGAACAGCACCCGCAACTCGTCCGTGGCCGGGTCCAGCTCGAAGACCTGGCCCTGGCCGGCCGGGCCGCCGTTGGTGGTGATGACGTACACCCGGTCGTTGCCGTACCAGGCGCCCTCCAGCCGGCCGAACACCGCGGCACCGGCGGCCTGCGCCCGGGCCCGCACGGTGTCGCCCTCGGGGTCGGGCTCCTCCACCGGCACCCAGGAGACGGTGCCGTAGGAGCGCTCGCCGTCCGCGCGGGTGTCGTAGCCGGAGGTGCCGATGCGCAGCGCCTCCAGCCGCCCGCCGCGGGACAGCTCGCCGGGGACGGCGGGGAGGAACCGGTACAGGCAGGCGTTGCCGCGGTCCTCGGTCTGGTATATCCAGCCGGTGGCCGGGTCCACGGCGACGGCCTCGTGGTTGAAACGGCCCATCGCGGTCAGCGGCTCCGGGTCGCCCTTGCCCGCGGCAGGCACCTCGAAGACGTAGCCGTGCCGCTTGCCGGCCACGGTGGAGAAGGTCTCCTCGCAGGTCAGCCAGGTGCCCCAGGGGGTGGGGCCGCCGGCGCAGTTGCGCATGGTGCNGGTGGGGCCGCCGGCGCAGTTGCGCATGGTGCCGCCGAGGCTGCCGTAGGACTCCAGCCACTGCCCGGCGTCCGGGTCGAAGACCAGGGTGGTGGTGCCGCCGCCGGCCTCGGGGTTGTAGACCGGGGAGGTGAAGGCGGGTCCGGCGCCGCGCTCGTGGTTGCGGACCAGGTGCAGCCGCCGGCCGTTGCGGAAGGCGGCCATGCCGTCGTGGGAGCCGGGGGTGGGCGCCCCGTCGTCCATCAGGTCGTTCGTCCAGCCGTGGGAGATGTACTCGAAGCCGCGCGGCAGCATCAGCAGCTCCAGGCCGGTGGTCTGGTCGCGCACCGGGTACAGCGGGCCGTAGCCGGGGTCCGCGCCGTGCCGCGCGGGTGCGGCGGGCGCGGCCGCGGCGGTCCGGGCGGCCAGGGCCTGGAAGGGGAGGGAGGCGGCGGCTGCTACGGCCGCGCCGCGCAGAATGCCGCGCCGTCCGTAGCCGGGGTGGTCGGTTCCTGCGGTGGACGTGCCTGTCATGGGAGTCCTTTCACGTGCGGTGCATGCGTGGTGCGGCAGGCATGCGACGCCATGCGACGGCAAGGCGGAATCCAGCCGCGTTCACGCTAGGCGGCCGGCCGCCGGCGCCCGCCCAACGCGGGATGACCGTTGGCGGAACCTCTGCCCGCCCGGAGAACTCCGGCGGGTGACGCACGGATGACCGCGGACGTTCTACAGTCGGTGCATGGCAGCGCAGGAGACGGCGGAGACGGCACGGGTGGACACCTGGATCTGGTCCGTCCGGCTGCTCAAGACCCGCTCGCAGGCGACGGCCGCCTGCCGGGCGGGGCATGTCAGGGTCAACGGCGAGCGGGTGAAGCCCGCGCACGCGGTGCGGCCCGGGGACGAGGTGCGGCTGCGGCACGAGGGCCGCGACCGGGTGGTGATCGTGACCCGGATCGTGCGCAAGCGGGTGGGTGCCCCGGTGGCCGCCGAGTGCCTGGTGGACAACAGCCCTCCCCCGCCGCCGCGGGAGCTGCTGGCGGCGGCGCCGCGCCGGGAGCGGGGCGCCGGGCGGCCGACCAAGCGGGAGCGGCGGGAGCTGGACCGGCTGCGCGGCGAGGGACGCGGCCGGTAGGCGGCGGTTCCCGTGTGACGGCCGTCATCCCGGGGCGGCCCGGGTTTTGGCATCGTTGCCCGCCATGGATAGCATGCAGCCGGACATCCGCAGTTTCGTGGCCGTGGGGGACTCCTTCACCGAGGGCATGTCCGACCTCCGGCCGGACGGCGGCTACCGGGGGTGGGCGGACCTGCTGGCGGAGCGGCTGGCCAGCCGGACCGAGGGATTCCGGTACGCCAATCTGGCGGTGCGCGGCAAGCTGATCGGCCAGATCGTGCAGGAGCAGGTGCCGGCCGCGGCGGCGATGCGCGCGGATCTGGTCACGCTGGTGGGCGGGCTGAACGACCTGCTGCGGCCGCGCTACGACCTGGGCCGGGTGCGGGACCGGCTGGAGGAGGCGGTGGAGACGCTGGCCCCGTCCTGCGGGACCCTGGTGCTGATGCGCAGCCCGGGGCGCCGGGGCCCGGTGCTGGAGCGCTACCGGCCGCGGATGGAGGCACTGTTCGGCATCCTGGACGAGCTGGCCGCCCGGCACGGCGCGGTGGTGGCCGACCTGTACACCTCACAGGCGCTGTCGGATCCGCGGCTGTGGGCGGAGGACCGGCTGCATCTGACCGCGGAGGGGCACCGCCGGGTGGCCGAGGCGGTGTGGCAGACGCTGGGGCGGGCGCCGGAGTGGGACTGGACCGCTCCCCTCCCCCTCGTTCCGCCGCCCGGATGGATGCAGCGGCGGCGGGCGGATCTGCGGTTCGCCCGGATGCACCTGCTGCCCTGGATCGGGCGGCGCCTGGCCGGCCGATCCTCGGGCGACGGGCGGCCGTGCAAACGGCCGGAGCTGCTGCCGTGGCCGGTCCCGGGGGCCGGCCGGGCGGCCGCGGCGGGCGGCCAGGCGCCGCCGGCGGACCTGGAGGCGGCCGGCTAGCGGGGTGCGCCGGAGCGCGCGGCATCCGCCGTAGAATCGCTGTCCGTGACAGCGAAACCGCAGATCCCCGACGTTCTGGCCCACCGCTATGCCTCCCTGGACATGGCACGGGTCTGGTCCCCCGAGCAGAAGGTCGTCGCCGAGCGGCGGCTGTGGCTGGCCGTGCTGGCCGCCCAGCGGGATCTCGGGGTCGAGGTTCCCGAGGGTGCCGCCGAGGACTACCGGGCGGTGCTGGAGTCGGTGGACCTGGAGTCCATCGCGGCGCGGGAGCGGGTCACCCGGCACGACGTGAAGGCGCGGATCGAGGAGTTCAACGCGCTGGCCGGGCACGAGCAGATCCACAAGGGCATGACCTCGCGGGATCTGACGGAGAACGTCGAGCAGTTGCAGATCCGCCGGTCCCTGGAACTGGTGCGGGACCGCGCGGTGGCGGTGCTGGCCCGGCTGGGGCGGCTGGCCGCGGACCACTCCGAGCTGGTGCTGACGGGCCGTTCGCACAATGTGGCGGCCCAGGCGACCACGCTGGGCAAGCGGTTCGCGAGCTGCGCGGACGAGATGCTGGTGGCGTTCCGGCGGCTGGAGGAGCTGCTGGACCGCTATCCGCTGCGCGGCATCAAGGGCCCGGTGGGCACCGCGCAGGACATGCTGGACCTGCTGGGCGGGGACACCGGGAAGCTGGCCGAGCTGGAGCGGCGGGTCGCGGACCATCTGGGGTTCCGTGCGGTGCTCACCTCGGTGGGGCAGGTGTATCCGCGGTCGCTGGACTACGAGGTGCTCGGCTGTCTGGTGCAGCTGGCGTCCGCGCCGTCGTCGCTGGCGAAGACGATCCGGCTGATGGCCGGTCACGAGCTGGTGACCGAGGGGTTCAAGGAGGGCCAGGTCGGTTCCTCCGCCATGCCGCACAAGATGAACACCCGGTCCTGCGAGCGGGTGAACGGGCTCGCGGTGATCCTGCGCGGCTACAGCCACATGGCCGGGGAGCTGGCCGGTGACCAGTGGAACGAGGGGGACGTCTCGTGCTCGGTGGTGCGCCGGGTGGCGCTGCCGGACGCCTTCTTCGCACTGGACGGCCTTTTCGAGACATTTCTGACGGTGCTGGACGAGTTCGGGGTGTTCCCGGCGGTGGTCTCCCGCGAGCTGGACCGCTATCTGCCGTTCCTGGCCACCACCAAGATCCTCATCGCCTCGGTGAAGGCCGGGGTGGGGCGGGAGAGCGCGCACGAGGCCATCAAGGAGCACGCGGTCAAGGCGGCGCTCTCGCTGCGGGCCGGCGCCGCGGAGAACCCGCTGGTGGCGTCCCTGGCCGCGGACGAGCGGATTCCGCTGACCGCGGTGCGGCTGCACCAGCTGCTGACCGAGCCGCTGTCCTTCACCGGAGCGGCGGGCCACCAGACGGCGGAGGTGGTGCGGGCCGTGACGGAACTGACCGAGAAGCACCCGGAGGCCGCCGGGTACGCACCCGGCGCGATCCTGTGAGGGCGGAGCAGTCGTGACCCGGATAGCCGTGGTCTCCGGTACCGGTACCGGAGTGGGAAAGACGGTGGCGACCGCCGCGCTGGCCGCGGCGGCACGCGCCGCGGGTCTGGAGACGGCGGTGGTCAAGCCGGCCCAGACCGGGGTGGGGCCGGACGAGCCGGGGGATGTGCACGAGGTGCGCCGCCTGGCGGGGGACGGGGTCACCGGCGTGGAGCTGGCCCGCTATCCGGAGCCGCTGGCGCCCTCGGCCGCGGCCCGGCGCTCCGGGCTGCCCGCGCTGCGGCCGCGGGCGGTGGTCGCGGCGGTGCAGGACCTCGCGGACCGGGGCGGGCTGGTGCTGGTGGAGGGCGCGGGCGGACTGCTGGTGCCGTTCGACGGCGAGGGCACGACGCTGGCCGATCTGGCGCTGCTGATGCGCGCGCCGGTCGTGGTGGTGACATCCGCGGAGCTCGGGACGCTGAATCACACAGCGCTGACGGCACAGGCACTGCGGGTACGCGGACTGCGCTGCCCAGGGCTGGTGATCGGAAGCTGGCCCGCCCAGCCGGGCGTGGCCGAGGAGTGCAACCGGGAGGATCTTCCGGTGGTCGCGGAGGTGCCGGTGCTGGGCGTGATTCCGGAACGGGCGGCGGAACTGCCGCCGGAGACGTTCCGCGCGTCCGCGCCGGACTGGGTGGGAGCGGCGCTGCGCGCGATCCTGGACGAGTTCCCGGACGGCTCTCCCGGCGGCAGGAGTGAGGGCCGGTGATCCGGCCGGGCGAGGAGAGGGCGGTGACCGGGACATGGGCCGGTTCATGAGCCGTCACACGGTGCCGAGGGGGCACGGCGTGACGGTGCGCACGGAGAACGGAAAGCGGGGTGACCCGAGGTGACGAAATGGATTTTTCGGTTGAATGCCTCCTTAACCCGCGAGTCACAAGACGTTTGTGATCACGCAACACCCGGGAGCGAGAGTGCTCCCATGGCTGAGTCCTCTTCCCACCGCACGGTACGGCCCGGCGGCCGGCACGGCCGGCGTCCGTCCCCCGGCCCGGTACGGGGCTGCCAGGCGGTGGAGAACCCGCTGCCGGCGGCCGCCGCGGTGCCCGTGACCTCCGCGCCCGCCGGAATCCGGGCGGTCCCCGGGCCGGAGGGTCTCGTCATCCGGCGGGCCGGTCCGGGCGACGCCCGGGCGGCACGGGCGATGCACGAGCGCTGCTCGCCATGGACCCTGAGCCGGCGATACCACGGGCCGGTGGGCGACGCCGACCGGTATCTGGGGCACCTGCTGGACCCCCGGCACGGCCACACCGTCGCGGCCGAACTGCCCGGCGGGGAGATCGTGGCGCTGGGACATGTGCTCTGGGACGGCGACGACACCGAACTCGCGCTGCTGGTGGAGGACGCCTGGCAGCGCCGCGGGGTGGGGATCGCGCTGCTGCGGCGGCTGCTGGTGCTGGCCCGGGAGTCGGGCTGCGAGAGCGTCTACGCGGTCACCCAGGCCGGCAACACCGGGATGCGGGCGGCCATGCGGTCGACGGGGCTGCCGCTGGAGTACGACTACTCGGAGGGCGTGCTGGTGATCAGCGCACGGCTGGCGGCGGGGGCGGCGGCGGGCGCGCTGCCGGCTCCGGCCGGCGGCTGAGCCGCCCGGTCCGGGGCCCGTACCGGGTCCGGGCCGGGCGCCGCACCCGGCCCCCGGCCCCGGGCGGGCAGCGCAGGACAGTAGTGACATCCGTCCAGTTCACATATGAGGATGGGCGCATGTCCGACACCCTGGATCTCACGAAAGATCTGCTGCCCCGACAGCTCGCCGACGCCTACCTGGACGCGCTCATCGAGCTGGACCCGGTCACCGGTACCTATCTGGGCGTGCCCGAGAGCGCGGGCCGTCTTCCCGACTACTCCCCCGCCGGCCTGGAGCGCACCGCCGCGCTGCAGCGGGCGGTACTGGCCCGGCTGCCGCACGCCGAGTCGCTGCCGGGCGGCGACGCCGACGTGGAGCGGCGCTGCGCCCGGCTGCTGCGCGAGCGGCTGACCGCCCAGCTCGCGGTGCACGACGCCGGGGAGACGCTGCGCGCCCTGAGCAACCTCTTCTCGCCCGCGCACAACGTGCGGAACGTCTTCACCCTGATGCCTCTGGAGACGGCCGGGGACTGGGCCACCGTGGCGCGGCGCATGCGCGCCGTGCCGGCCGCCCTGGAGGGGTACCGGGCGGCGCTCGCCGAGGGTGCGGCGCGCGGGCTGACCGCCGGGCCGCGGCAGATCGCCACGGTCGGCGGGCAGCTCACCGAGTGGCTCGGGAACGGCTCCCGGCCGGACTGGTTCACGGCCTTCACCGCGGACGGGCCGGCCGGGCTGCGGGCCGAACTCGACGCGGCGGCGGCCGAGGCGGCCGGGGCCGTGGCGGCGCTGCGGGACTGGCTGGCCGCGGACTACGCGGCGGCCGCCGAGGGCACGCCGGACGTGGTGGGGCGCGAGCGGTACGCGCTCTGGGTGCGGTACTGGAACGGCACCGACCTGGATCTGGAGGAGGCGTACGCCTACGGCTGGGCCGAGTACCACCGGCTGCTGGCCGAGATGTGGGCGGAGGCGGACAAAATCCTGCCGGGCTCCTCGCCGTGGGAGGCGCTGAAGCATCTGGACACCGACGGCCGTGCGGTCGAGGGAGTGCCCGAGATCCGGGCCTGGCTGCAGAACCTGATGGACGAGGCCATCGCCGCGCTGGACGGGACCCACTTCGAACTGGCCGAACAGGTCAAGCGGGTGGAATCGATGATCGCGCCGGAGGGCAGTGCCGCGGCGCCGTACTACACGCCGCCGTCGCTGGACTTCTCACGGCCGGGGCGGACCTGGCTGCCGACGCTGGGACAGACCCGGTTCCCCGTCTACGACCTGGTGTCGACCTGGTACCACGAGGGGGTGCCCGGGCACCATCTGCAGCTGGCGCAGTGGGTGCACGTGTCCGGGCAGCTGTCCCGGTTCCAGACCACGGCCGGGATGGTCAGCGCCAACGCCGAGGGCTGGGCGCTCTATGCCGAGCGGCTCATGGACGAGCTGGGCTTCCTGACCGATCCGGAACTGCGGCTCGGCTACCTGGACTGCCAGATGATGCGGGCGGTGCGGGTGATCATCGACATCGGCATGCATCTGGGCCTGGAGATCCCGGCCGGCTCGGGATTCCACCCGGGTGAGCGGTGGACGCCGGAACTGGCCCAGGAGTTCTTCGGCAGGCACAGCGGCCGGCCGGCGGACTTCATAGAGAGCGAACTGGTCCGCTATCTGGGCATGCCGGGCCAGGCGATCGGTTACAAGCTGGGCGAACGGACCTGGCTGGCGGGGCGGGAGGCGGCCCGGGCGGCGCGGGGCGAGGCGTTCGACGCCAAGCGCTGGCACATGGCCGCGCTGTCGCTGGGCTCGCTCGGCCTGGACGACCTGCGCGAGGAGCTGGCCGCCCTGTGACGGAACGGTGACGGGTGGGCGTGCCGGACGGCACGGACGTGCCGTCCGGCACGCCCACCGCGGACGGCGTCATCGCGCGGGGTCCGGGGAGCGGGGTCCGGGGAGCGGGGTCGGAGGAGCGGGGCGCGGGTCAGGGTGCCCGGGGCGCGGTGCGGTGGCGGAGGGCCGACCCGGAGCGGGTCTTGAGGACCTCCAGCTGGGCCGGGATGCGGCCGCGCAGATCGGGAACATGGCTGACGATGCCGACGCTGCGCTCGTGCTCCCGCAGCCCGTCGAGCACGTCCAGCACCTCGTCGAGGGTCTGTTCGTCCAGGCTGCCGAAGCCCTCGTCGATGAAGAGGGTGTCCAGCCGCTGGCCGCCGGCCTCCTCGGCGACCACGTCGGCCAGGCCGAGGGCCAGGGCGAGCGAGACGTAGAAGGACTCGCCGCCGGAGAGGGTGGCGGTGTCCCGCTCCCGGCCCGTCCAGGCGTCCACCACACGCAGGCCCAGGCCGGAACGGCCGCGGGAGACCGGGACGTCGGTGTGGGTGAGCGCGTAGCGGCCGCCGGACATGGCGGCCAGCCGGCCGCCGGCCGCGGCGGCGACCCGCTCCAGCCGGGCGGCCAGCACATAGGTCTCCAGACGCATCCGGTAGGCGTTGTCCGCGGTGCGGCCCCGGACCAGGTCGGCGAGGCGGGTGACGCGGGCGCTGCGCTCGCGCAGCGGCGCCAGCCGCCGGACCGCGGCGGCGGCCTCGGCGGAGAGCCGGTCCAGTTCGGCGCAGCGGTCCGTGGCCGTGCGGTGGGCCGCGGCGG
>NZ_WTLH01000196.1 GCF_011421595.1 Streptomyces sp. YIM 98790
CGCACCGCGGTGCCGCTGCCGTCGCCCGCCGGGGAACGGCCGGTCGCCGCGGCGGACGGCGTGCCCGCCGTCTCGGCCGAGGGGCTGGTCAGCGGCCCGGAGGGGGTCGCCGCGGCGGCGCGGGCGCTGCTGCGCGACGTGGCCGTGGTGGCCGGCCTGGAGGACGCCCGGGAACTGCTCCGCCACCGCCCCGGCGTCACCGCCGTCACCGCCGAGGGCGATGTGCTCGCCGGCCACCTGGCCCGCGGCGGCTCGGCCGGGGCGCCCAGCCTGCTGGAGGTGCAGGCCTCGGTGGACGAGGCCGCCGCCGAACTCCGCGAGCTCTCCGCGCGCTGCGGGCACCTCGCCACCGCACTCGAACAGGCCCGTGCCCGCCGGAGGGAATGCGCCGCCGCGCTGGAGGAGACCGGCCGCCGCCGGACCGCCGCCGACCGGGAACGCTCCCGGGTCGCCCAGGACCTCGGCCGCCTGGCCGGCCAGGCCCGCGCCGCCGCCGGTGAGGCGGACCGCGCCGCCCAGGCCGTGGAGCGTGCCGAGGAGGAACTCGCCCGCGCCACCGCCGAGGCCGAGGAACTGGCCGAACAGCTCGCGGTCGCCGAGGAGTCCGCCGACGCCGAGGAGGAGCCGGACACCGCCGAACGCGACCGGCTGGCCGCCGGGGGCACCGCCGCCCGCCAGGCCGAAATGGAGGCCCGGCTCCAGCTCCGCACCCACGAGGAGCGGGTGCGCGGCCTGTCCGGCCGGGCCGACGCGCTGGACCGCGCCGCCCGCGCCGAGCGCGAGGCGCGGCTGCGTGCCGAGCGCCGCCGCGCCCGTCTGCGCCACGAGGCCGAGGTGGCCGCCGCCGTGGCGGCCGGCGCCCGCCAGCTGCTGGCCCATGTCGAGGTCTCGCTGGAACGCGCCGAGGCCGCGCGCCGCCAGGCCGAGCAGGCCCGCGCCGGGCACGAGCGCGCACTCGACGCCGAACGCCGCCGCGGCCGGGAGCTCAAGGACGAGCTGGACAAGCTCACCGACTCCGTGCACCGCGGCGAGGTGCTCGGGGCGGAGAAGCGGCTGCGCATCGAGCAGCTCCAGGCCCGCGCCCTGGACGAGCTGGGCATCGAGCCGGAGGTCCTGGTCGCCGAGTACGGCCCGGACCAGCCGGTGCCGCCCTCCCCGCCCGCCGAGGGCGAGGAGCTGCCCGAGGACCCGGAGCATCCGCGCAACCGGCCCCGCCCCTTCGTCCGCGCCGAGCAGGAGAAGCGGCTCAGGGCGGCCGAACGCGCCTACAAGCAGCTCGGCAAGGTCAATCCGCTGGCCCTGGAGGAGTTCGCCGCCCTGGAGGAGCGGCACAAGTTCCTCAGCGAGCAGCTCGGTGACCTGCGCAAGACCCGCGCCGATCTGCTCCAGGTGGTCAAGGAGGTGGACGAGCGGGTGGAGCAGGTCTTCACCGCCGCCTACCACGACACGGCACGGGAGTTCGAGGGTGTGTTCTCCCGGCTCTTTCCGGGCGGTGAGGGCCGGCTGGTGCTCACCGACCCGGAGAACATGCTGACCACGGGAGTGGAGGTGGAGGCCCGCCCGCCGGGCAAGAAGGTCAAGCGGCTGTCCCTGCTCTCCGGCGGGGAGCGCTCGCTGACCGCGGTGGCCCTGCTGGTCTCCATCTTCAAGGCCCGGCCCAGCCCGTTCTACGTGATGGACGAGGTGGAGGCCGCGCTGGACGACACCAACCTCCAGCGGCTGATCCGGATCATGAAGGAGCTCCAGGAGAGTTCCCAGCTCATCGTGATCACCCACCAGAAGCGCACCATGGAGATCGCCGACGCACTCTACGGCGTCTCCATGCAGGGCGACGGCGTCTCCAAGGTCATCAGCCAGCGCCTCCGCTGACGGCCCCCCGCCGGGCGGGCCGCCGCTCCCGTGCCCCCGCCCGGGGCGGCCGCGGCACGCGGCGGCGGGGCCGGTCGGTGCGGCAGGTGGCTGTCGGTGATACTGGGGAACCGACAACTGCCGGGGTGGACCACCGGCCCGGCACCCGGCTAGCCGAGGACACCGATGGAATACCTCATCCTTGCCGTGGCCATCGCCGTGATCGCGATCGCCGCGGTCAGCGGACTGGTCATCAGCGGACGGCGCCGCAAGGTACGCGAGGCGCCGCCTCCCGGGGCACCGGCCGAGGGCGCCGGGGCGCATCCGGCCGACACCCTCGCCCCCGGAGAGCCGCAGGTCGGAGAGGACGCGGCGCAACCCGTGGAGACCCCGCGCCGCACCATCGAGGACGTCGACCTGCCCGGCGGCTCCGCCACCGTGCCGCCGCCCGCGCCGCCGGAGATCGAGACACCCCAGCCGGCCGCGGGCCGGCTGGTACGGCTGCGCGCCCGCCTGGCGCGCTCGCAGAACGCCCTGGGCCGCGGCCTGCTCTCCCTGCTCTCCCGGGACAACCTGGACGAGGAGACCTGGGAGGAGATCGAGGACCTGCTGATCACCTCCGACATCGGCGTCGGCCCCACCCAGGAGCTGGTGGAGCGGCTGCGCGAGCGGGTCCGGGTGCTGGGCACCCGCACCACGGAGGAGCTGCGCGGCCTGCTGCGCGAGGAACTGCTCACCCTGATCGGCCCGGACCTGGACCGTACCGTCAACACCGCGGGTGGCATCACCGCACAGGGTGAGGAGCGCCCCTCGGTGATCCTGGTGGTCGGCGTCAACGGCACCGGCAAGACCACCACCACCGGAAAGCTGGCCCGGGTGCTGGTGGCCGACGGCCGCTCGGTGGTGCTGGGCGCCGCCGACACCTTCCGGGCCGCCGCGGCCGACCAGCTGGAGACCTGGGGCAAGCGGGTGGGCGCCCGCACGGTGCGCGGCCCGGAGGGCGGCGACCCGGCCTCGGTGGCCTTCGACGCGGTCAAGGAGGGCATCGCCGAGGCCGCCGACGTGGTGCTGGTGGACACCGCCGGCCGGCTGCACACCAAGGCCGGTCTGATGGACGAGCTCGGCAAGGTCAAGCGGGTGGTGGAGAAGCACGGCCCGGTCAGCGAGGTGCTGCTGGTGCTGGACGCCACCACGGGCCAGAACGGTCTGGTGCAGGCCCGGGTGTTCTCCGAGGTGGTGGACGTCACCGGGATCGCGCTGACCAAGCTGGACGGCACCGCCAAGGGCGGCATCGTGGTGGCCGTGCAGCGGGAGCTGGGTGTGCCGGTCAAGCTGGTCGGCCTGGGCGAGGGCGCGGACGACCTGGCCCCGTTCGAACCCGAGGCCTTTGTCGACGCCCTGCTGGAGGGATGACCCGCAGCCGCAGCCGCAGCCGCAGCCGCCCGGCGGCGCCGGATGCGCCCGCCCGGTCCGCACGGCGGGGGCCCCGGNCGGCGGCGCCGGATGCGCCCGCCCGGTCCGCACGGCGGGGGCCCCGGTGGCCGTGGCCGCCGCCGCTGCGGGCAGCGCTGCACCGGCAGCGCTACACGGGCAGTTCGCGCGGGAAGCGGGCGGTGCCGGCCCCGCCGCCCCGGGCCCGGGTGTGGCAGGTGTACGCCAGGGCACCGAGCAGCAGCCGGGCCTGCGGCGGCCGGCCCGCCGCCTCCGGCGAGGGCGGCCGCAGCCAGCGCACGTGCCCGTGCCCGCCGTGCTCCGACGGCGGCGCCGGCACATGGCCGCCGGGGCCCAGCACCCGCAGGTCGAGCAGTTCCAGCAGGCCGTCCGGCCAGCCCATCCGGTGCTGGAGCCGCGGCACCTCCTCGGCTGCGCCCGGCGCGACGAAGAACCAGGCCCGCCCGGCCGGGGACTCGGTCACCGGGCCCAGCGGCAGGCCCATCCGCTCCATCCGCAGCAGGGCCCGCCGGCCCGCCTCGGCCGGCACCTCGATCACATCGAACGCCCGCCCGGTCGGCAGCAGCACCGCCGCGCCCGGGGTGCGGGTCCAGGCGCTGACCGCCTGCGCCGGGGAGGAACCGGCCGGGATCTCCTCGCCCGCCGCCAGCGGATGCGCGCCGGGCGCTCCGCAGTCCGCTCCGCAGGAGCACTCCAGCCGGCCGCCCGGATAGCGCCGGGCACGCGCGCCGGGCCGCACGTCCCACCCCCACAGGGCGGTGTACTCGGCGGCGGCCGTGGCCTGCGGAGTGCGTGCCGGGCGCCCCGCGGGCCACAGCCGCCGCGTTCTCCCGGGCACCAGCCGCATCTCCCGGACCTCGCGCAGACCGCCGATCGTGAAGCCCATGCCCCCTCCAACGGGTCCCGGACGCCGATGGTTACTCTCGCCGGCCGCTCCGCTGTCACTCAGCCGAGTGGTCCGGTCACGCACTGACTCCCTGAGGACTGCCCAGTCCGGTGCGGCGGATCGCAGCCGGGCCGGGGGCACAGGGAGCGCACTGGTCGCCGCGCGCCCCCGCAGTGCTTCGCTCCGCCCCACTGCCGGGAGCGCTGTGCCAAGTGAATCGCGTCGCACGGGCGATAGCTTCATACAGAGGGGTGGCGAATGGTGGCGATTCCGTCACGCAGGTCGCCACCCCCGGCCGGCGGGGTTACGTTCGGTCCATTCGTCGACGCCCCGTCAGTTTTACCGGTCAACAACCGGTCGCCGACCGGGACTCCGCAGCCCGGCGGCCGGACCGGGCGGTCCGGAGGGACGGGATCCGGCAGCCCCGGATCGTGGGATCGTGGGGCGGCACGGTGCCGGGGAGCGCGGTCCCCGGGCATCCGCCCCGCCCTCCGGCACCGGACGGACAGATGCATAAGCGCAGCAGCGGCAGTGATTCCCGGCCGTGCCGGCCCCTCCCGGGCCGCGGCACGGGCGGCCGAACGACGACGACCTACGGCCCGCGGTGGCGGCGGGCCGGGATGGGGGCGTGACGGTGAGCGGAAACGAGGGCGGCACGACGGCCGCCAAGCTCCCCAACGAGCGGCTGGCGTCCTGGTTCCAGCGCAGCGGCTGGTCCAAGGGCGAGCTGGCCCGTCAGGTGAACCGGCGTGCCCGGCAGATGGGGGCCGGTCATGTCAGCACCGACACCTCCCGGGTCCGCCGCTGGCTGGACGGCGAACAGCCGCGTGAGCCCATTCCGCGCATCCTGTCCGAACTCTTCTCCGAACGGTTCGGCTGCGTGGTGACCGTCGAGGATCTCGGTCTGCGGGTGGCCCGCCAGTCGGCCGCGATCTCCGGCGTGGACCTGCCCTGGGCCGGGACCCAGACCGCCGCGCTGATCAACGAGTTCTCGCGCAGCGATCTGATGCTCGGCCGGCGCGGCTTCCTGGGCACCTCGCTCACCATCTCGGCCGGGGCCTCCCTGATAGAGCCGATGCAGCGCTGGCTGGTGCCCACCGCCGGCGGGCCGGACCCCGCCGTCCCCGGTGACGGGGGCGGGGGGGCGGGCGGCCTGGGCACGGTGCCCGCGCAGGCCGGCACCCGGCGCCGCCTGACCGGTCTGTCCGGCCCCGAGCTCGACATGCTGGACGAGACCATCACCATGTTCCGCCGGTGGGACGCCTCCAGCGGCGGCGGGCTGCGCCGCAAGGCGGTGGTCGGCCAGCTGCACGAGGTGACCGATCTGCTCCACGAGTCGCATCCGCCGGCCGTGCGCCGCCGGCTGTTCCGGATCACCGCCGAACTCGCCGCCCTGGCCGGCTGGATGAGCTACGACATCGGGCTCCAGCCGACCGCGCAGAAGTACTTCGTGCTGGCCCTGCACGCCGCCAAGGAGGCCGAGGAGCGGGCGCTCGGGGCGTACATCCTGGCCCAGATGAGCCGGCAGATGATCCATCTGGGCCGCGCCGAGGACGCCCTGGAGCTGATCCACCTGGCCCAGTACGGCGGCCAGGACGAGGCCACCCCGCGCACGCTGTCGATGCTCTTCGCCATGGAGGCGCGGGCCCATGCCTCCCTGGGCCAGGGGACCAGGTGCCACCGCGCGGTGCGGATGGCCGAGGAGACCTTCGGCGACATCACGCGGGACGACGGCGACCCGGACTGGATCCGCTTCTTCTCGCTGGCCGAGCTGCACGCCGAGAACGCCCACTCCTACCGTGACCTTGCCTATGTGGCGGGCCGCAGCCCGGCGCACGTCTCCCGGGCCAGGCCGCACATGGAGCAGGCGGTCGAGCTGTTCGGGGAGCAGTGCGCGCGTGAGGAACACGGACCGCACCGTTCGTATGCACTCAATCTGATCGGCCTGGCCACCGTGCACCTGCTGGAGAACGAGCCCGAGGCCTGTGCCGAGCGGGCCGGTCAGGCGATAGTGCTGGCCAAGACGCTGCGTTCGGAGCGGGTCTCGAACCGGCTGCGCAAGACCACGGTCAACGCGGCCCGGGAGTACGGCGACGTGGCCGAGGTGGTCTCGCTGCTGGAGCACGTCACCCAGGAACTCCCGGAGAACTCCGTCCGCCGGGCCGTCTGACCGGCCCCGCGGACGCCACGACCCCGGCCGCGGCCTCCACCCCGGACAACCCGACTCGGCTCCCCCATGCCAGGTCACACCGGGTGGCGGTCGCGGCCGGTCCGCGTACACCGGCCGCCGGCCGCCGGAGGGCACCGCGCGGCGCGGGATTCTCCCGGCCCAACGGGCCGCCGCAGCTTGCGGCTTCATCACGCTTGGGCGAACAGTGCGGCACACCGCGGCCCCGCCGTGCGGCGCGCCATGCCGAGTTCATGGGCGTGTAACACGCAGACGGCCATCGTCACGGGCGCGAAACATCGCCGGGCATCGCAGGAAACGGCGCTCTTGCAGCCTGAAGCCCATCCTGACCCGCCCAGATCCTGCCCGCACGGGTCGTTATCTCAAGGAGATCTCACCTTGACACCAGAAGAAATTTTGGAACAGGCGGCAATTCCGTCGAACATCGCGTTCCTGGTGATCTCGTCCGCCATGGTCATGATCATGACTCCGGGTCTTGCCTTCTTCTACGGCGGCATGATCCGGGTCAAGAGCGCCCTCAACATGCTGATGATGTGCTTCATCTCGACGGGCATCGTCAGCGTGCTGTGGGTCCTCTACGGCTTCACGGTCGCCTTCGGCGACGGAGTCAACGGAGAGGGCGGCGGCGTCCTCGGCAATTTCGACTTCGTCGGTTTCAAGGACCTGATCGGCCTGGACGGCACCGGTGAGATCATCACCTTCGCCCTCTTCCAGCTGATGTTCGCGGTCCTGACCCCGGCGCTGATCGCCGGCGCGCTGGCCGAGCGGGTCAAGTTCAGCTCCTGGATGATCTTCGTCACCGCCTGGGTCACCCTGGTCTACTTCCCGGTGGCGCACTGGGTCTGGGGCGACGGCGGCTGGATCAACACCCTGGGCGAGAAGGTCTTCGGCGGCGAGTACGACGTCATCGACTTCGCCGGCGGCACCGCCGTGCACATCAACGCCGGTATCGCCGCCCTTGCCGCGGTGCTGGTGATCGGCAAGCGGACCGGGTTCAAGAAGGACTCCTCGATGCGTCCGCACAACCTGCCGATGGTGCTGCTGGGCGCCGCCCTGCTGTGGTTCGGCTGGTTCGGCTTCAACGCCGGCTCCGAGCTCGCCGCCGACGGCGTGGCCGCGCTGATGGGCTTCAACACCATGGTCGCCACCGGCACCGCGATCTGCGGCTGGCTGGCCTACGAGCGCCTCCGCTACGGCGCCTACACCACCCTGGGCGCGGCCTCCGGCGCCATCGCCGGTCTGGTCGCCATCACCCCGGCCGGTGCCAACGTCAACCCGATGGGCGCCATCGCCATCGGCCTGGTGGCCGGCGTGGTCTGCGCCTGGGCGGTCAGCCTGAAGTACAAGCTGAACTACGACGACTCCCTCGACGTGGTCGGCGTCCACCTGGTCGGCGGCGTCGTCGGCACCCTGCTGGTCGGCTTCCTGGCCATGGAGGTCGGCGGCATCAAGCAGTTCCTGCTCCAGGCCCTGGCGGCCGGCGCGGTGCTGGTGTACTCCTTCCTGGCCACCCTGCTGATCGCCTTCGCGATCAAGGCCACGGTCGGCTTCCGGGCCTCCGAGGAGGAGGAAGTCGCCGGTCTCGACCAGGTGTTCCACGCCGAGAGCGGGTACGACTTCAGCCAGTCCGGCGGTCCGGTCCCGGCCGCCAGCGTTTCCTCCGCCGCCGCCGGCACGGCGGTCGCGGAGTCCGGTGAGAAGAAGGTGGACGCATGAAGCTCATCACCGCGGTCATCAAGCCGCACCGCGTGGACGAGGTCAAGGACGCCCTCCAGGCGTTCGGCGTGCACGGCATGACCGTGACCGAGGCCAGCGGCTACGGCCGGCAGCGCGGGCACACCGAGGTCTACCGGGGCGCCGAGTACACCGTCGACCTGGTGCCCAAGACCAGACTGGAGATCCTCTGCGAGGACGACGACGCCGAGCAGCTCATCGACGTCATCGTCAAGGCGGCCCGCACCGGCAAGATCGGTGACGGCAAGGTCTGGAGCGTGCCGGTGGAGACCGCCGTCCGGGTCCGCACCGGCGAGGTCGGCCCCGACGCCCTCTGATCCGCGCCGGGAGCCGCGCCCCGGCGCGGCTCCCGGCCACCGGACCGGGTCCGGCACCGCCGGAGCGGACCGCACCCACCACGCATCGACAACCACGGAACACACCATGGGAGCCGACGACCGCATGACCGCCGAGACGACAAGCAGCAGCTCCGGTAGCCAGGCGGGCCCGAACGGCTCCTACGCGGCGGCCCGGCTGCGCCTCCTCGCCGGGGAGGAGCAGACCGGGCCGCCGCGCCGTGCCGAACTCGCCCGGCTCACCGACCAGTGGCTCGCCGGCCTGTTCGGCGAACCCCCGGAGGGCGTGCGCGCCGCCCTGGTCGCGGTCGGCGGCTACGGCCGCGGCGAACTCTCCCCGCGCAGCGACCTCGACCTGCTCCTGCTCCACGACGGCCCGGCCGACGGGGGCCGCCCGGGCCGCGCGGGCCGCACGACCCGCACGGAGCAGGCGGAGCACACGCAGAGCGTGGCGGCGCTCGCCGACCGCCTGTGGTACCCCGTCTGGGACCTCGGCCTCGCCCTGGACCACTCGGTCCGCACCCCGGAGGAGGTCCGCACCACGGCCGCCGAGGACCTCAAGGTCCAGCTCGGCCTGCTGGACGCCCGCCACCTCGCCGGCGACGACACCCTCACCCAGGAGCTCCGCGGCGCCGTCCTCGCCCAGTGGCGCGCCCACGCCCCGGCCCGGCTGCCCGAACTCCACCAGATGGGCCGCGACCGGGCCCGCCGCCACGGCGAACTCCCCTTCCTCCTGGAACCCGACCTCAAGGAGGCCCGCGGCGGCCTGCGCGACATCACCGCACTGCGCGCCGTGGCCGCCTCCTGGCTGGCCGACGCCCCGCGCGAAGGGCTGGAGGAGGCCCGCAACATCCTGCTCGACGTGCGCGACGCGCTGCACCTGACCACCGGCCGCGCCACCGACCGGCTGGCCCAGGAGGACCAGCCCCAGGTCGCCGACGCGCTCGGCCTGCTGGACCCGGACGCCCTGCTGCGCCGGGTCTACGAGGCCGCCCGCACCGTCGCCTACGCCTCCGACGTCACCTGGCGGGAGGTCGGCCGGGTGCTGCGGGCCCGCTCCGCCCGCTCCGGCCCCGGCCGCCGGCTGCGCGGCCTGCTCGGCAGCCGCGGACGGGCCCCCGCGCCGGTCACCGAGCGCACCCCGCTCGCCGACGGCGTGGTCGAGCAGGACGGCGAGGTGGTGCTGGCCCGCGCCGCCCGCCCCGAGCGCGACCCGGTGCTGCCGCTGCGCGCCGCCGCCGCGGCCGCCCAGGCCGGACTGCCGCTGGCACTGCCCGCGGTCCGCCGGCTCACCGAGTCCGCCGCGCCGCTGCCGGTGCCCTGGCCGGCCGAGGCCCGCGAGGAGTTCGTCACCCTGCTCGGCGCCGGCCGGGACACCGTGCCGGTCTGGGAGGCCATGGACGCCGCCGGCCTGGTGGTCCGGCTGCTGCCGGACTGGGAACGGGTCCGCTGCCGCCCGCAGCGCAACCCCGTGCACCGCTGGACCGTGGACCGCCACCTGGTGGAGACCGCGGTGCGCGCCTCCGCCCTCACCCGCCGCGTGTCCCGCCCCGACCTGCTGCTGACCGCCGCCCTCCTGCACGACATCGGCAAGGGCTGGCCCGGCGACCACAGCAAGGCCGGCGAGACCATCGCCCGGGACATGGCCGCCCGCATCGGCTTCGGCGACGAGGACGCCGACACCCTTGCCGTACTGGTCCGTCACCACCTGCTGCTGGTGGAGACCGCCACCCGCCGCGACCTGGACGACCCGGCCACCGTCCAGCACGTGGCGCGCGCGGTGGGCAGCCGGGAGGCCCTGGAACTGCTGCACGCCCTCACCGAGGCCGACGCCCTGGCCACCGGCCCGGCCGCCTGGTCCGCCTGGCGCGCCTCACTCGTGGACGACCTGGCCAAGCGGGTCGCCGACGAACTGGCCGGCCCCGAGGCCGGCGGGGACGCGGCCGACGGCCCGCCCGCGCCGCGGCCCACCGCCGCGGCGGAGCGGCTCG
>NZ_WTLH01000197.1 GCF_011421595.1 Streptomyces sp. YIM 98790
GGCCGGGGCGGCGGCACGGCACGCCGCGCCGCCCTCTCCGCCTGCGGCCCCCGCGACCTCCCCGGAAAACCCCGGAAAAGCACGGGTTCCAACACCCGCCATCTTGACGCGGACTCAACAAGGCGAGAAGCATGGGAGCGCTCCCAAAACCCACCGGAAACCCACGTCGGTTTCCGTCCACTTCCGGAGTCGCGATGAGAAGAAGCACCAGAACGCTGGGGGTCCTGCTGGCGGGACTGGCCACCCTCCTCGGCCTCGGCGGCGGACTGGGCCCCGCCGCCCATGCCGAGGAGCCCGGCACCCCGGCCGCGCCCGGCCTCCACATCAGCGGAGGCCGCCTGCTCGAAGCCAACGGCAACGACTTCGTCATGCGCGGCATCAACCACCCGCACACCTGGTACCAGGGCGAGACCCAGTCGTTCGCCGACATCAAGGCGACGGGCGCCAACACCGTCCGCGTGGTCCTCGGCAGCGGCCAGCGCTGGGGCCCGAACAGCCCCGCGGACGTCGCCAATGTCATCGGTCTGTGCAAGGCCAACCGGCTGATCTGCGTGCTGGAGGTGCACGACACCACCGGCTACGGCGAGGAGGCGGCAGCCGCCTCGCTGGACCAGGCGGCCGACTACTGGATCGGCCTGAAGGACGTCCTGGACGGCGAAGAAGACTACGTCATCATCAACATCGGCAACGAGCCCTGGGGCAACACCGACCCGGAGGGCTGGACCGGGCCCACCATCGCTGCCGTCCAGAAGCTCCGCGACGCCGGGTTCGCCCACACCCTGATGGTGGACGCGCCGAACTGGGGCCAGGACTGGCAGGGCGTCATGCGCGCCAACGCCCCGGACGTCTACGAGGCCGACCCCACGGGCAATCTGATCTTCTCGATCCACATGTACAGCGTCTACGACACGGCCGAGGAGATCACCGACTACCTGAACGCCTTCGTCGACGCCGGACTGCCCATCCTCATCGGCGAGTTCGGGGCCCCCGCCGACCAGTGGGGCGACCCGGACGAGGACACCATGATGGCCACCGCCGAGGAACTCGACCTCGGCTACCTGGGCTGGTCCTGGAGCGGGAACACCGACCCGATCCTCGACATGGTGCTCGACTTCGACCCCAGCCGGGTGAGCGAGTGGGGCGAGCGCTTCCTCCACGGTCCCCACGGCATCGCCGAGACCGCCCGCGAGGCCACCGTCTTCGGCGGCGGCACCGACGACACCGAAGCGCCCACCGCGCCCGGCACCCCGGTCGCCACCGCGGTGACCGCCGTCTCCGCCACGCTGAGCTGGCCGGCCGCCACCGACAATGTGGGCGTCACCGGCTACGACGTCGTCCGGGTCGGCGACGGCACGGAGACCCCGGCCGCCGCCTCGGCCACCAACCAGGTCACCGTCACCGGCCTGACCGCCGGTACCACCTACACCTTCGCCGTGTACGCCCGGGACGCGGCCGGCAACCGCTCGGCCCGCTCGGACACCGTCACCCTCACCACCCACGAGATCACGACCGGGGACTGCTCGGTCGGCTACCGGGTCGTGGGCGACTGGGGCAGCGGCTTCCAGGGCGAGATCGTCATCCGCAACACCGGCACTGCCGCCCTCGACGGCTGGACCCTGGGCTTCGCCTTCACCGGCGGCCAGACGATCACCAACATGTGGGGCGGCACGCCCAGCCAGAGCGGCGGCACGGTGAGCGTCACCCCGGCCGACTGGACCCGCACCATCCCGGCCGGGGGCTCCGTCACCCTCGGCTTCCTCGGCAGCCGGGGCAGCAGCAACCCCGCCCCGGCCTCCTTCAGCCTCAACGGCAGCCTCTGCGCCGCCGCCTGACACTCCGCTCCTTCTCCCCGACGGGGCGTCCGCCGCGCGGGCGTCCCGTCGGCACGCCCGGCCGCTGCCCGCGCGGCGGGTTCAGGGCAGGGCGAGGTGCTCCACGACGGGTTTCTCCGGTCCCCCCGAGGGTGAGCCCGGCTCGCGCCGGGAGTGCACACCGCCGGCCGGTTCCCGCGGGCCCCGCCGTCCGGCAGCGGCCCGCAGCGGCCGGCCGGCGGTGCACACGGTCATCGTTTCCCCAGCTCGCAGGCGTGTCTCCCGGTATGCCCGGGCGCGGCCGCACCCGCCGGCGGACCGCTGCGCACTCCGGGCCCACGGAGGGACTTCTTCCACTTGCCTCCTGCAGGACCGTTGACGCCCCGGCGCCGGTCCCCTTAACGTCCGTAGCCATCCTTTCGGAAATCTTCCGAAACTTTTCGGCACCGTTGGCCAGGAGAGACCTCCGATGAGACCCGTCCGCATTGTCACCCTCGCACTTGCCACCACCGCCCTGGCCCTCCCGCTGGCGGCGATACCGGCTACGGCAGACCCGGGAAGCGACCACCAGGCCGCACCGCACTCCAACGCCAAGTTCGACCGCCTGCGCCACGCCGCTCCCGAAGGCTTCTTCGTGGGCACCGCCGTGGCCGGCGGCGGTCACCACCTCGAGCAGGACTACCCGGACCCCTTCACCTACGACAAGGAGTACCGGAAGATCCTGAGCCGTCAGTTCAGCTCGGTCTCCCCCGAGAACCAGATGAAGTGGGACTTCATCCACCCCGAGCGCGACCGTTACCGGTTCGACGAGGCCGACGCCATCGTCGACTTCGCCGAGCGCCACGGCCAGGTGGTGCGCGGGCACACGCTGCTGTGGCACAGCCAGAACCCCGCCTGGCTGGAGCAGGGCGACTTCACCGACGAGGAACTGCGCGCCATCCTGCGGGAGCACATCGAGACCGTCGTCGGCCGCTACGCCGGCCGGATCCAGCAGTGGGACGTGGCGAACGAGATCTTCGACGACGCGGGCAACCTGCGCACCGAGCAGAACATCTGGATCCGCGAACTCGGGCCGGGCATCGTCGCCGACGCCTTCCGCTGGGCCCACGAGGCCGACCCGGAGGCGAAGCTGTTCTTCAACGACTACAACGTGGAGGGCCGCAACGCCAAGAGCAACGCCTACTACGAGCTCGTCCAGGACCTGCTCGCCGAGGGGGTGCCGGTGCACGGGTTCAGCGCGCAGGGGCACCTGAGCACCCGCTGGGGCTTCCCGGGTGACCTCGAACAGAACCTGCGCCGGTTCGACGCGCTCGGCCTGGAGACGGCCATCACCGAGCTGGACGTGCGCATGGACCTGCCGGAGAGCGGCGTGCCCACCGAGGCGCAGCTGGAGCAGCAGGCGGACTACTACGACCAGGCGCTCTCGGCCTGCCTGGCCGTGGCCAACTGCAACTCCTTCACCATCTGGGGCTTCACCGACAAGTACTCCTGGGTGCCGGTGTTCTTCCAGGGACAGGGTTCCGCCACGGTGATGACCGAGGACTTCGTCCGCAAGCCGGCCTTCTTCGCCCTGCAGTCCACCCTCAAGGACGCCCGGAACGGCTGAGCGTCTCCCGTCCGGTCCGGCCGGAGCCCCGCCTCGTCCCACCGGCGGCGGCTCCGGCCGGACCGTTTCCCGGCCACGGACGGGATCGGTCGCTCCCGAGGCGACTCCGCTGCTCCATCAAGGCGTGCACGCGTCTCCGCTGACGCATACGCGACACCTCACCATGGTGGGCCTACCAGCCGGCGACCCCCGATCCCCCGGGGAAAACGGCCTGAGGGACGGGCCGCTGCCGTGCTTGCATGGGGGACGTGGTGTCCGCCGACCGGCTGCTCGCCTTTGCGGCCATGTCCTTCCTGCTGATCGCCGTGCCGGGGCCCAGCGTGCTGTTCGTGATCGGACGGGCGCTGGCGCACGGGCGCCGTGCCGCGCTGACCACCGTCGCGGGGAACACGATCGGCGCCGGTGTGCTCGTGGCGGCGGTGGCCCTGGGCGTCGGGCCGGTCGTGGAGCGCTCGGTCGTCGTCTTCACGGTGCTCAAACTGGCCGGCGCGGCGTACCTGGTGTATCTCGGGGTCAAGGCGTGGCGCGGGCGCGGCGGGGCCCCGGCCGCGGCCACCGGTGACGTCTCCGGTCGCGGCGGCCCGCGCACCCTGTGGGACGGTTTCGCGGTCGGCGTGGCCAACCCCAAGACGATCGTGTTCTTCGCCGCCGTGCTGCCGCAGTTCGTCGACCGCGGGCAGGGGCACGTCACCGCGCAGATGCTGCTGCTGGGGCTGGTCTTCAACGCGATCGCGCTGGTCTGCGACAGCGTGTGGGGACTGGCCGCGGCGGCCGCGCGGACCTGGTTCGCCCGCTCTCCGCGGCGGCTCTCCCTGGTCGGCGGCGCCGGAGGGCTCATGATGATCGGCCTCGGCGTCACCGTGGCCGCGACCGGACGCAGGGAGTGACCTCCCCGGCCCCCGCCGGAGGTCCCCGGGGCCGGGCCGGCCGCGGCCGGCCCGTCAGCCCTTGCGCGGCTGGTTGAAGCGGAGCATGTTGCCGGCCGGATCGCGGAAGGCGCAGTCGCGCACGCCGTAGGGCTGGTCCATCGGCTCCTGCAGCACGTCCCCGCCCGCGGCCCGGATGCGTTCGAAGGTGGCGTCGACGTCGTCGGTGGCGAAGATCACCCCGCGCAGCATGCCCTTGGCGAGCAGTTCCGCCATCGCCTGCCGGTCCGCGGGCGAGGCGTTGGGGTCGGCGAGCGGCGGTTCGAGGACGATCTCCACGTCCGGCTGGGACGGTGAACCGACGGTGACCCAGCGCATTCCCTCGAACCCGACGTCGTTGCGCACCTCCAGGCCGAGGACGTCGCGGTAGAAGGCGAGCGCCTTGTCGTGGTCGTCGACGGCGATGAAGCACTGTGCGAGCTTGATGTCCATGCCTCCGACGCTACGGGGCGGAGGCCGATCACGCTTCTCCGATACTGACCTGTTGCGCCGGCCGGCCCGGGCCGGTGCGCGCGCCGTTCCGGACCGGGCGGGTGGCGATCTTGGCGACGCAGGCCGGGATCGCGGCGCCCGCCTCGTGGCGGCGGGCCCGGTAGGCGCTCGGGCTCTCGCCGACCAGCTCCGTGAAGCGTGAGCTGAACGACCCCAGCGAGGTGCACCCGACGGCGAAGCAGACCTCGGTCACGCTCAGGTCGCCCCGCCGCAGCAGCGCCTTGGCCCGTTCGACACGGCGTGTCATCAGATAGCTGTACGGGGTCTCGCCGTAGGCGGCGCGGAAGCTGCGGGAGAAATGGCCGGGCGACATGAGGGCGACCCGTGCCAGCGCGGGCACGTCCAGCGGCCGGGCGTAGTCGCGGTCCATCATGTCCCGGGCGCGGCGGAGCCGCTTCAGGTCCTCCAGCATCACGTTCCCCAGCATCGCACGGCCCTCCGACAGCCGCAGACGGTCCGCGCCGGGCGCCGTGCTGCCCGCGGGACGGTGCACAGGTCCCGTCCCGCCGTCCGGAAGCCGCGCCGCTCCCGGTTCCGGGCCGGTTCCGGTGGCGGGCGGCCGTCAGGCGGAGCGGGCCCCGGCGCAGGCCGGGCACAGACCGCGGTAGGTGATCTCGACCTCGGAGACCGTGAAGCCGAACCGTTCCTCCGCCGGGAGGTCGGCCAGCGGATTCCCCGCCGGGTGGACATCGCGGATGGTGCCGCAGCCGGAGCACACCAGGTGCTGGTGCGGGCGGTGCGCGTTGGGGTCGTAGCGCTTGGCGCGGCCGTCGGTGGTGACCTCGATGACCTCGCCGAGCGACACCAGCTCGCCCAGGGTGTTGTAGACGGTCGCCCGGGAGATCTCGGGAAGCTGCCGTGCCGCGCGGGCGTGCACCTCGTCGGCGGTGAGATGCACGTGGTCGCCGTCGAGGACCTCCGCGACCACACGCCGCTGGGAGGTCATCCGCCAGCCACGTCCTCGCAGCCGTTCCAGCAGGTCACTCATGTCGGTTCACCTGTTCACCTCCGGGGTGCCCGGGCCGGCCGGCGGGCGTCCGGGATCCGAGGGAGTAGGGGATTGGGGTACTTCTTGACTTGAACTTTGTCTATCGTAGGATCAGTTCCGGCGCTCGCCAAGGTGCAGATGCAGGAAGACTCCAGTGGCAGGAGACAGTGACGTGACGGAGATCGCCTCCCGGGGTGCGCGGCCACCGCATGAGCCCTCTCCCCCGCCGGACTTCGGGTGAGGCCCGCCGCGCGCTCACCGCGGCGGGACGCGTACGCCCGGTCCGGCCGGCCGGACGCCATGGGCCGTCCCTGACACCGGCCGCGCCGCCGGCGAGTTCCCCTCCCTGACCCTGTCCGGCGACCGCGGTGCCGCGGCCGGCGAGGCCGAGGTCCCACCCTCACCCTTCACCTCAGTGTTCACACCGCCCACCGGGGCCGTGCCCCGGATGTCCCATCGCCCGATTCCTGAGCCCCGTGATCCCGCCCGGGCCGGAAGGATTCCCATGACCGAGAACCATGATGCAATCGTCGTCGACGCGAAGACGGAGGGCGAAAGCGGCGGCTGCCCCGTCGCGCACGCCCGGGCTCCGCATCCCACCCAGGGCGGCGGCAACCGCCAGTGGTGGCCGGAGCGGCTCAATCTGAAGATCCTCGCCAAGAACCCCGCCGTGGCGAACCCCCTGGGCGAGGATTTCGACTACGCCAAGGCCTTCGCGTCCCTCGACCTCCCGGCCGTGAAGCGGGACATCGCGGAGGTGCTGACCACCTCGCAGGACTGGTGGCCGGCCGACTTCGGCCACTACGGCCCGTTCATCATCCGGATGGCCTGGCACAGCGCGGGCACCTACCGGATAAGCGACGGCCGCGGCGGCGCCGGGGCCGGCCAGCAGCGCTTCGCCCCCCTCAACAGCTGGCCGGACAACGCGAACCTGGACAAGGCCCGCCGCCTGCTGTGGCCGGTGAAGAAGAAGTACGGCCAGAGCCTGTCCTGGGCCGATCTGATGATCCTGGCCGGCAATGTCGCGCTGGAGACCATGGGCTTCAAGACCTTCGGGTTCGGCGGCGGCCGGGAGGACGTCTGGGAGCCCGAGGAGGACGTCTACTGGGGTCCCGAGACCACCTGGCTCGGCGACGAGCGCTACACCGGCGACCGGGAGCTGGAGAACCCTCTCGGTGCGGTCCAGATGGGCCTCATCTACGTCAACCCGGAGGGCCCGAACGGCAACCCCGACCCGGTCGCCGCCGCCCGCGACATCCGCGAGACGTTCCGCCGGATGGCGATGAACGACGAGGAGACGGTCGCCCTGATCGCCGGCGGGCACACCTTCGGCAAGACCCATGGCGCGGGCCCGGCGGACCACGTCGGCCCGGACCCCGAGGCCGCCTCGCTCGAGGAGCAGGGCCTGGGGTGGCGGAACTCCTTCGGCACCGGCAAGGGCGGCGACACCATCACCAGCGGCCTTGAGGGCACCTGGACCCCCACCCCGGTGACCTGGGACAACAGCTTCTTCGAGACCCTGTTCGGCTACGAGTGGGAGCTGTTCAAGAGCCCCGCGGGCGCGCACCAGTGGCGGCCCAGGGGGGGCGCCGGCGAGGGCACCGTCCCGGACGCGCACGACCCGTCCAGGAGCCACGCCCCGACGATGCTGACGACCGACCTGTCGCTCCGCTTCGACCCGGTCTACGAGCGGATCTCGCGGCGCTTCCTGGAGCACCCCGAGGAGTTCGCGGACGCCTTCGCCCGCGCCTGGTACAAGCTGACCCACCGCGACATGGGCCCGGTGGTGCGCTACCTCGGCCCTGAGGTCCCCTCCGAGACGCTGCTGTGGCAGGACCCGCTGCCCGCGGTCACGCACGAGCTCATCGACGCCGGGGACGTCGCCTCCCTCAAGGACCGGGTCCTCGCCTCCGGCCTGTCCGTCTCCGAGCTGGTGTCCACCGCGTGGGCGTCGGCCTCCTCCTTCCGCGGCAGCGACAAGCGCGGCGGCGCCAACGGCGCCCGCATCCGCCTGGAGCCGCAGCGCAACTGGGAGGTCAACGACCCCGAGCGGCTGGCCGCGGTGCTGCGCACCCTGGAGGGCATCCAGGAGGAGTTCAACGCCGCCCGGACCGGAGGCAAGCAGGTCTCGCTGGCGGACCTGATCGTGCTCGCCGGTGCCGCGGCCGTGGAGAAGGCCGCCAGGGACGCCGGCTTCGACATCGAGGTCCCCTTCACGCCGGGCCGGGTGGACGCGTCGCAGGAGCAGACCGACGTGGAGTCGTTCGCCGCCCTGGAACCCACCGCCGACGGGTTCCGCAACTACCTGGGCAAGGGCAACCGGCTGCCGGCCGAGTACCTGCTGGTCGACCGGGCGAACCTGCTGACCCTGAGCGCTCCCGAGATGACGGTCCTGGTGGGCGGCCTGCGCGTGCTGGGCGCGAACCACCAGCAGTCCCGGCTGGGGGTGTTCACCGACACCCCGGGCGTGCTGACCAACGACTTCTTCGTCAACCTGCTCGACCTGGGCACCACGTGGCGGGCGAGTGCCGGGGACGCCGGCACCTTCGAGGGCTGCGACGCGGCCACCGGCGAGGTCAGGTGGACCGGCAGCCGGGCGGACCTGGTCTTCGGGTCGAACTCCGAACTGCGCGCGCTGGCGGAGGTCTACGCGAGCGACGACGCGAAGGAGAAGTTCGTCCGCGACTTCGTCGCGGCCTGGAACAAGGTCATGAACCTGGACCGGTTCGACCTGGTCTGATCACGGCCTGGGCACCCGGCGACGCCCCGCTTCCCCTCCGCCCCTCCTTCGGGCCCGGAGGGGAGGCGGGGCGTTCCGCCGTCCGGTGGCTCGCCCGCGCGGCGGTCCGTGCCGCTGGGGGTTCCGCGGCGGCCCTGTGCCCGGCGGACCGTCCGCCCCCGGCGGAGACGCCCGTTCGCGCTGATACGGTGTCTGTTCCCCTGCGTGCAGAAGGAGTTGCCAGGCATGGGTGAGATCGACACCTCCACGCCGCACAGTGCCCGGGTGTGGAACTACTGGCTCGGCGGCAAGGACCACTACCCCGTGGACCGCGAGGCGGGCGATGCCTACGCGGCCGCCTTCCCGGGGGTGCGGGACACCGCCCGCGCCTCGCGGCACTTCCTGGCCCGTACCATCCGCCATCTGGCCGGCGAGTGCGGAATCCGGCAGTTCCTGGACATCGGCACCGGGTTGCCCACCGTGGACAACACCCATGAGGTGGCGCAGCGGGCCGCCCCCGAGTGCCGCATNTTGCCCACCGTGGACAACACCCATGAGGTGGCGCAGCGGGCCGCCCCCGAGTGCCGCATCGTCTACGTGGACAACGACCCCCTGGTGCTGGCGCATGCCCGCGCCCTGCTGACCAGTACCCCGGAGGGGGCGACCAGGTACATCGACGCGGATCTGCGGGACACGCCGCGGATTCTGGCCGAGGCCGCCGGACTGCTGGACCTCGGCCGGCCCGTGGGGCTGATCCTCAGCGGCATCATGGGCCATGTGCCGGACTACGGCCGGGCCCGTGCCATCGTGGCCCAACTGCTGGCCGCCCTGCCGTCCGGCAGCTTCCTCTCGCTCAACGACGGCACCGCGCAGACCCGCCGGCCGGACCAGGTCGAGAAGGCCCAGGAGGAGTACGACAGCACGGGCGCGGTGCCCTACACGCTGCGCACCCCGGAGGAGATCGCCGGATTCTTCGAGGGCCTGGAACTGCTGGAGCCGGGCGTGGTGAGCTGCACGCACTGGCGGCCCGAGCCCTCCCCGTTCCCGCCGGAGCCGGTGACCGCTTTCGGCGGGGTCGGCCGCAAGCCCTGACCGCCCCGGCCCGAGCCCGTCCGCAGCGGGCGCCGGCTCCCTTCCGGCACACCGGCCGTCCCCCTCGGGGGCGGCCGGTTTTCCATTGCCGCCGCCGGCCGCGCCGCGTGCCGGAGCCCGCCAGAGCACCCCGATAGAAGTCCGAAACTTTTCCGGAATATTTCCGAAGATTGCGTCAACAGCAGCGCTCGTCTTGATCGTTAAAACGAGGCGCTTGCCGAGTTCACAAACGATGCTACGCCTTTGACCAGGCGAATTACCTGCCCAACGGAACGTCAGCCGAGCCTAGACTTTCGGGATCTCGCCGAAAACTGTTGACAACTCTGGGAGTCGGTCCAACACTATGCCCATCGACAGACCTCACGCACTGTCGATTGAGGTCACCCCGCGTGACCTGATGTCTCCGGTCGTCGGCCGCTCGACGACCGGCCAACCCCCCACCGTCGTTTTACGACGCCGACGCGCGGTGGTCCTCCGCCGGGCCATCGGCAGCCGCGCCGGCTCGTAACACGCTTCCTGGCTTTCCGGCCAGCCTCACAAGGAGGAAGCTTGCACGTGAACGACGCCCCCACCCCCCAGAGCCGCAGACACAGCCGCCGAAGGCTGCTGCCCAAGGTCCGCGGTGCCGGGCGCATCAAGCTGCTCATCAGTGCCGCGTGTGCCGCGCTGGTCGCGGCCGTTCTGGTCCCGACGGGCAGCGCCAACGCCAACCCGATCAACTCCAACCAGACCGGCAACCACGGCGGGTACTTCTACTCGTTCTGGACCGACGCGCCCGGCA
>NZ_WTLH01000198.1 GCF_011421595.1 Streptomyces sp. YIM 98790
CCCCCGCCCCATCCCCGGCCACTGCCACCCCTGCCCAGGAAAGACGAACACCACCGAACCCTCACCCACCACCCCCCGCACCACCAACGACGAAGACGACGAGGCAGAAGAAGAGGCAGAAGAAGAGGCAGAAGAAGAGGCAGAAGAAGAAGACGACGAGGAGACAGAAGACGACGAGGAAGACGAGGAAGACGAGGAGGAGGCGGAAGACGAGGAGGAGGCGGGAGAGGGGACGGTGCCCGTCAGGTGAGCCTGCAGACCCGCCAGCAACTGCGCACCATCACGGCCCTGCACCACCAGCCGATGCCGCAACGCAGCACGACCGGCCAGACCCCGCGCAACCCCCACCACATCCACATCACCACAACCCGAAGCGAAATCCCGCAACCGCTCCACCTGACCACGCAAACCCCCACCACTACCCCCCGACACCACCCACGACACCACACCGCCGCCACCACCACTGAGCACCGAGGGCGTGCGGTACCAGTACGGCCGGTGCTCCCACGGGTAGCCGGGCAGGGGAACGGGGTGGCGCCGCACCGATTCCGGTACGGGCGCGGGCAGGTAGCCGGTGACGAACAGCTGGGCCACGGTGCCGGCGACATCGCGGGGCGCCTCCCCGGCGTCCTCGGTGAGCGCGAGTCGTCCGCCGAGCGGCGGCTCACCGAGCGTCACGTCGAGCACCGCGTCCAGCCCTTCGGAGGCGATCCGTTCCGCGGTCGCGGCCGGGCCGCCGGTGGTCCGGAACAGCGGAAGCCGTCCGGGCCGCTCCGTGAGCTCGTCCGTCCGGACCAGCCCCAGGACGGCGCGCAGGGCCTCGTCCAGGGTGAGCCGGCCTGCCGCCCAGGCGGCCGCCGTCTCTCCGGTGCCCTCGCCGCCGACGCCCTGCGACACGATTCCGGCCGCCGCCCACGCCCGGGTGGCGGCCACCTGGTGGCAGAAGGTGCGTACCGGCCCGTCGTCGCCGGACGGGGCCTCGCCGGACGGGGCATCGCCGGACAGGTCGTACGGCACGCCGGTGATCCGTTCCAGTGCGGCGGCGCAGTCGGCGAGGGCCTGCCGGTATGCGGGCCCGGTCGCGGCAAGGTGCTCGCGGGCCTTAGCCGAGGGCGGCTCGGCCCCGTACCAGAAGACGACCGTGCGCCGTTCGTCGGGCGCGGGCCGGCCGAACCGGGCGCCCGGCGGCCGGCCGCCCGCGGCGGCCTCCTCCAGCGCCGCGGCCAGCCCGGCGGCGTCGGAGCCCACCACGGCCAGCCGGTGGTCGAGCCAGGAGCGCCGGTGGGTGGCGGTGAACACCACGTCGGCGACCTCCTCCGGCCGTTCCCGCAGGACCCCGGCGAGGCGGCGGGCCACTGCCCGCAGGGCGCTCGCCGTGGCGGCGGTGACGGGCAGCACGTACGGCGCTCCGGCGGTCTGCCCCGGTGCGGGGGTGCCGGCGGGCCGGGTGTACTCCTCCACCAGCACATGGGCGTTGGTGCCGCTGAAGCCGAAGGCGCTCACGCCGGCCCGGCGCGGGCGTCCCGGGTCCGGCCACTCCTGGGGCCCTGTCACCAGGGAGACCGGAATGCGCTCCCACTCGATGCGGGAGGAGGGACGGTCCACCACATGCGGTGGCAGCTCACGGTGCCGCAGGGCGAGGAGCACCTTGAGCAGTCCGGCCAGTCCAGCCGCCGCGCCGAGATGGCCGATGTTGGCCTTCACCGATCCGATGAGCAGGGGGTGGTCCTCGTCGCGGCCGGGGCCGAGGGATTCGGCGAGGGCGCGGGCCTCGATGGGATCGCCCAGCGGGGTGCCCGTGCCGTGCGTCTCGACGTAGTCCACCTCGTGCGGTGCCCAGCCGGCCTGCCGCAGGGCCTGGCGCACTACCGAGACCTGGGCGGCGCCGTTGGGCACGGTGAGGCCGCCGCTGGCACCGTCCTGGTTGAGGGCGCTGCCGCGGAGGACGGCGTAGATCCGGTCGCCGTCCCGTACGGCGGCGTCCAGGGGTTTGAGAATGACGGCCGCGGCGCCCTCGCCGAAGCCGAAGCCGTCGGCCTTGTCGTCGAAGGCCCGGCTGTGGCCGTCGGCGGACAGGCCGCCGCCGGCCGCCATGGAGGCGAGCAGGGGGTTGGGCGCGGCGATGGTGGTGGCGCTGCCGATCACGGCGGCCTCGCACTCGCCGGACCGCAGTGCCTGGCAGGCGAGGTGTACGGCGGTCAGGGAGGAGGAGCAGGCCGTGTCCACGACCAGGCTGGGACCGGTCAGGCCCAGGAAGTAGGACAGGCGCCCGGCCAGGGTCGAGAACGAGGTGCCCGTGCCGTAGTAGAGATCCGCGTTCTCCAGGTCGCGTGCCAGCAGTTGCCGGTAGTCGGAGTCGGTCAGTGCGGCGTAGACGCCCACCGGCCGGTCCTTGAGCAGGTGCGCGGGGCAGCCGGCGTCCTCCAGGGCCTCCCATGCGACTTCGAGGAAGAGCCGCTGCTGAGGGTCGAGGGACTTGGCCTCGCGGGGGGAGATGCGGAAGAAGGGGGCGTCGAAGCCGGAGATGTCGTCCAGGTAGCAGCCCCGGTGCGGGAACGAGGGGCCGGCTTCCTGCCACACCGGGTCGTCGCGCCGCCCGGCGGGCGGTCCGGACACGGTGCTGCGGCCCTCCAGGAGCAGGTTCCGGAAGGCGGCGGGGGAGGAGGCGTGCGGGAACCGGCAGCCGATGCCGATGACGGCGATGGCGCCGGTCTCCGTTTCGCTGCCGGTTTCGCCGGCGGCCCGGGTGCGGGCCCGGGTGCCGGACGGGGCGGGCGCGGGACGGTGCCGGTCGTCGTCGCCGGCGGCGCCGTGGCCGTCGTCGTCGGCGGCGGGTGCGGGGACGGCACCCGGTGAGTCCGCGGCGGGCGCGGCCTCCGCCAGGTACTCGGCCAGGGCCGCGACGGTGGGCCGTTCGAAGATGACGGGCGCCGGGAGCGGCACGCCGAAACCGGCCTGGAGCCGGTCGCGCAGTTCCGCCGCTGTCACCGAGTCCAGCCCTTGCTCGAACAGTCCCCGCCGCCGGGCCACGGGGTGGCCCTCCGGCAGCCGGAGCACTTCCCGGACCAGGGCCTCGACGGTTTCCACCGGCCCGGCCGGTGTCCGCTGCGCGGCCGGGGCGGCGGGTCCTGCCGGAGGCAGGACCGCCTGCTGCTCCGTGGCCGGGGCGGGTGTGGCGGCCGGGGCGGCCGGGGCGGGCGCCCCGGGGACGTCCGGTCCGGGCGTGCCCGCGGGCGTGGCGACCATCTCGCCGGTGACCCGCCCCTCCGCGTCCAGCAGGCTGAGCCGGATGCGCGCGGGCGGCGCGCCGGCCGGCTGTGCGGCGTCCGCGGCACCGGTCTGCCGGCCGCGGGGCACCCCGGGCAGCCAGTACCGTCCGCCGCCCCAGGAGGGAACCGGCAGGGACCGGTACCGCCGCGGGCGTCCGGTCACCTTCTCCCAGTCCACCGGGACACCGGCCGCGTGCAGGCGGGCCAGCGCGCGGTGCGCGGCCAGCGGCCCGGGCTGGTCCCGGCGCAGCACGCCGAGCACCGGCCCGTTCCGGTCGCGGCGGCGCATCGCCCGGGTCAGCGGCGGCAGCAGCAGCGGGTGCGGGCTGACCTCCACCAGGGCGGCGTCGTTCTCGCCCAGCAGCCGGTCGACGGCCGGCCACAGCAGCACCGGGTCGGTGAGATTGCGCTCCCAGTAGGCCGCGTCCCGCGGAATGTCCTCCCGCCCGGGCTCGACGGTGGAGAGCAGCCGCACGGAGGGGGCGCCCGGCTCCAGGCCGTCCATGGCGGCGCGCAGCCGGGCGGCGCCGGGCGCCATGGCGGGGCTGTGCAGCGGTACGTCGGTGCGGACGCGCCTGCAGCGGTGGCCGGCCGCGGACAGGGCCCGTGCGGCTTCCTCGATCTCCTCGGTGGGGCCGCTCACCACCACGGAGTCGGGCCCGTTCACCGCGGCCACGCCCACCGGGCCGCCCCGGGCGCCGAGGGAGTCCAGCACCCGCTGCACGGTCTCCCGGTCGGCCTCCACCGCGTACATGCCGCCGGTGCCGGCGGTGCCGGCGATGAACTCGGCCCGGCGCACCACGAGTTTCACCGCGTCGGGCAGGGACAGGCAGCCGGCCGCCTGGGCGGCGGCGATCTCCCCGAGACTGTGGCCGACGACCGCGGACGGGAGGACGCCGTGGCCGGTGAGCCAGCGGGTGAGGGCGGCCTGCACGGCGAAGACGGCGGGCTGGAGGATGTCGATGCGGTTCAGCCGGCTGTCGTCGGAGGGGCGCCGCAGCTCGTCCATCAGGGACCAGCCGGCCTCGGCCCGGATCAGGGCGTCGCACTCGTCGAGCGTCTCCCGGACGGCGGGGGCGGTCCGGTGGAGGTCGGTCGCCATGCCGGGCCACTGGCTGCCCACGCCGGAATAGACGAAGACCGGGGCCGGTGCGCTGCCGGGGTCCGGCACCGTGCCGGGGTAGGCGCCGTCCGGCGGGTCGGCGGGGTCGTCGAGCGCGGCGAGGAGTTCCTGCGGGTCGGCGGCGGCGATGGCGTAGCGGTGGGCTTCGGGGCCGCGGCGGACCGCGGCCGAGGCCAGCAGGTCGCGCAGGTAGCCGCCGTCGCGGGCCTCGGCCACCCGGGTCCGGTAGTGGCGCAGCTGCTCGGCCAGCCCGTCCCGGTGGGAGGCGGAGACGAGCAGCACGTACGGCCTCCCCCGCGCCGCCCCGTCCCCGTCCCCGTCCCCGTCCCCGTCGCCGTGCTCGCCGCGGCCTGCACCGCCGTGCTCGCCGCCGCTTTCGCCGGTGCCCGCGCGGGCCGGTTCGCCGTCCGGCTGCGGTGCCTCCACGATCATGTGCACATTGGTCCCGCTGAGCCCGAAGGCGCTCACCCCGGCGCGGACCGGCCGCCCCGCGTCGGGCAATTCGGCGCCGGTGGTGGTCACGGTGATGCCGCCGCCGTCCCAGTCCACCGCGGGGTTGCGGATGTCCAGGTGGGGCTGGCCGGGCACCCGGCCGGTGCCGGTGACCCAGAGCGTCTTCAGCAGGCCGGCCATGCCCGCCGCCGCGTCCATGTGCCCGAAGACCGCCTTGTGGGAGCCGACGTGCAGGGCGGGGGCGCCGCCCCGGCCGGAGCCGTAGACCTCGCTCAGCGTCTGGAGCTCGATCATGTCGCCGAGCTGGGTGGCGGTGCCGTGCGCCTCCACGTAGTCGACCTCGTGCGGCCCGACCCCGGCCCGCTGCAGCGCCGTGCGCAGCAGCGCCTCCTGGGCGGTGGCGTTGGGGAAGGTCAGCCCCAGGCTGCTGCCGTTGTTGTTGACGGCCGAGCCGCGGATCACGCCGTACACCCGGTCGCCGTCCGCGAGCGCGTCGGGCAGCCGTTTGAGCACCACCACGCCGCAGCCCTCGCCCCGCACGAAGCCGTCGGCGTCCCGGTCGAAGGGGCGGCACCGGCCGGTGGGGGAGATCGCCCCGATGCGGCTCATGAAGACGCTGATGTCCGGGGCGAGCAGCAGGTTCACCCCGCCGGCGAGGGCGGCCTCGCAGTCCCCGGAGCGCAGGCTCTGGCACGCCTGGTGGACGGCGAGCAGCGAGGAGGAGCAGGCGGCGTGCAGGGTGGCGGTGGGGCCGTGCAGGTCGAAGGCGTAGGCGAGGCGCCCGGCGGCGAAGCTGGGCTCGACGCCCACCGCGTAGTGCGGGCCGATGCCGGCCGTGCCCAGCGTCTTGGTGTGCAGCAGGCTGTAGTCGTTGGTGAGCATCCCGACGTAGACGGCGGTGCGGGAGCCCCGCCACTCCTCGCGCGGCCGGCCCGCGTCGAGCATGGCCTCCCAGGTCACCTCCAGCAGCAGGCGCTGCTGGGGGTCGATGAAGCCGGCCTCCCGGGGCGAGATCCCGAAGGCGGCGCCGTCGAACCGGTCGATGTCGTCGAGGAAGGCGCCGCGGCGGTTGCTGATGGTCCCCGCTCCGGAGTCCGGGCGGTGGAACTCGTCGCCCCAGCGGTCGGGCGGCACTTCGCCGACCGCGTCGGAGCCCGAGGAGAGCAGCCGGCCGAGGGAGTCCAGGTCCCGGACCCCGCCCGGGAAGCGGCAGCCCAGTCCCACGACGGCGACGGGAACGGAACCCGCGTCCCTGGTGCCGGGCGCGTCCGCCCTGTCGGATTCGGACATCATCTGCTGCTCAGCTCCGATCGTCTCCGCAGCGGACAAGGAGAAATACGAGGCGCTGTTTTGGTGCGGCATTCGTCGGACCGGCCGCCCCCGGGCATGGTGGAGGACTTTCGCAGAGAAAGGCTACTGAGCGGGCGGGCGAGGTCAGCCCCTAAGTGCCCCCTAACCGCGTGCCCCTAATATCGGGCGGCCCGGCGCCGGGGGCCGGATTAGGGGTTGAAGCGTTCCGAAAGGAGCCCAAGGATTGCGGTCGGCGGTATGACAGGAAATTACTGACCAATCGGAGAGCAGGCGGGGCGGACCGCGGTGGACGGGGCGGGGAAACGGGCCGGGAACGGGCCGGTTCCCGGCCGCGGCGCGACTGCCGGTCCGCCGCCGGGCTCCGGAAGGAAGCCATGGAACGGCAGCACAGGAACACGATCCGCGGGCGGCCGGGCGCCGCCCGCCGCGGCCCGGCGGGAAGGGTCCGGCCGCTGCTGACCGCGCTGGCCGGCACCCTGCTGGCACTGACCCTGGCCGTCCCGCCGGCCGGTGCGGCGGACACGGCGGACGGCCGGCACTGGACGGCGAGCTGGGGATCGGCCATGACCCGGCCCAGCGAGGGCCTCGGGCCCAACTGGTCGGAACAGGGATTCGAGGACCAGACGCTGCGCCAGGTGGTGCGGATCGCCGCCGGCGGCGACGCGGTCCGGGTGCGGCTGTCCAACGCGTACGGCACCACACCGCTGCGGATCGCCGGCGCGACCGTCGCCCGCAGCGCCGGAGAGGCAGGAGTGCACCCGTACTCCCTGCGCCCCCTGACGTTCAACGGCAGGCTCGCGGGCACGGTGCCGCCGGGCGGCGAACTGGTCAGCGACCCGGCCTGGCTGCGGGCGCGGCCCCTGGAGTCGCTGACCGTGACGCTGTACCTGGCGGAGCCGACCGGGCCGGCCACCTTCCACCCGTGGGCGGGCGCGACCAGCTATCTGGCGGACGGTGACCACCGCACCGACGCGCGCGGGGACGCCTTCACCGAGACCACGCAGTCCTGGTACTACCTGTCCGGCGTGGACGTGCTGACCCGGAACCGGCACACCGGCACGGTCGCCACCTTCGGCGCGTCGATCACCGACGGCTACGGCTCCACGGTCGACGGGAACAACCGCTACCCCGACGAGCTGGCCGAGATCCTGGCCGAGGACGGCCCGCCGCAGGGCGTGGTCAACCTGGGCATCAGCGGGAACCGCCTGCTCAGCGATGCGCCGTGCCTCGGCGAGGCCGGCGTGACCCGGTTCTCCCGGGATCTGGCGCTGCACCCCGGGGTGCACACCGTGGTGGTGCTGGAGGGCATCAACGACATCGGCGCCACGGGCACCCACCCGTGCGTCGGCAACCCGCCGCGGATCACCGCACAGGACCTCATCGAGGGGCACCGCGAGCTGATCCGGCAGGGGCACGAGCTGGGGATCACCGTGATCGGGGCGACGATGCTGCCGTACCAGGGCGCCGCCTACTACACCGAGCACGGCGAGCAGATCCGGGACGAGGTCAACACGTGGATACGGACCTCCGGCGCGTACGACACCGTGATCGATTTCGACCGGCTCATGGCCGACCCGGAGAACGAGGACCGCATCCGGCCCGCCTACGACTGCGGCGATCACCTGCATCCCCATGACACCGGCTACCGGGTGATGGCGGAGGCGGTCGCGCGCGTTCTCCGCTGACTTCCCGGATTTTCCCGGGACCCCGTACCGGTGCGGGCGGCGGAATGCGGAATGCATAGGGGTGGAAATAGGGGCCCGGTCAGGGGTTCTGGCCCCGGCCGGTGCCCCGATAGTCTCCGGCCGGAGAGAAATCCTCGGCGGTGCCCGAATCCGGTGCGGGGTGTCAGCGGCGGGAATGAGGAGTGGATCGCGCAATGGCAGACGAGGAGACACTGCGCCGTTACCTGAGAAAGGCGACGGCCGAATTGGAGGAGATGCGCCGCCGGCTGCGGGAGTTCGAGTCGCCGGAGCCCGACCCGGTCGCGGTCATCGGCATGAGCTGCCGTTTCCCCGGCGGGGTGCGGAACCCGGACGACCTGTGGCGGCTGGTCGCCGGGGAGCGCGACGCGATCTCCGGGTTCCCGCGGGACCGCGGCTGGCGCGAGGAGGATCTGGCGGACCTGCCCGGGCAGGGCGGCTTCCTCGACGACGGCAGCGGCTTCGACGCCGGCTTCTTCGGCATCACCCCCCGCGAGGCGCTCGCCATGGACCCGCAGCAGCGGCTGCTGCTGGAGGCGTCGTGGGAGGCCGTGGAGCACGCCCGGANGCGTCGTGGGAGGCCGTGGAGCACGCCCGGATCGACCCGCTGTCGCTGAGCGCCTCCCCGACCGGTGTGTACCTGGGGCTCACCCACAGCCCCTACGCCCCGGGCGTGTACGAGAACGCCCCGGAGGGCCTGGCGGACTACCTGTCCACCGGCACGGTGGGCAACGCCGCCTCCGGCCGGGTGGCCTACGCGCTGGACCTCAAGGGACCGGCCCTCACCGTCGACACGGCCTGCTCGTCCTCCCTGGTCGCCCTGCACCTGGCGGCCCGGGCGCTGCGGGCGGGCGACTGCACCATGGCACTGGCCGGCGGGGTGTCCTTCATGGCCACCCCGTACGTCTTCACCGAGTTCCGCCGGCGGCAGGGCCTGGCCGCCGACGGCCGCTGCAAGTCCTTCGCGGCGGCGGCCGACGGCATGGGCTTCGCCGAGGGGGTGGGCGTGCTGCTGCTGGAGCGGCTCTCGGACGCCCGGCGCGCCGGCCACCGGGTGCTGGCCCTGGTGCGGGGCTCCGCGGTCGGCCAGGACGGCACGACCAACGGCCTGGCCGCGCCCAACGGCCTGGCCCAGCAGCAGGTCATCCGGCAGGCGCTGGCCGACGCGGGGCTGCCGCCGGACGCGGTGGACGCGGTCGAGGCGCACGGCAGCGGCTCGGTGTTCGGCGACCCCGTGGAGGCCGAGGCGCTGATCGCCGTCTACGGCAAGGGCCGGCCGGCCGACCGCCCGCTGCTGCTCGGCTCGTACAAGTCCAATGTCGGCCATGCGGCGGCCGCGGCCGGGGTGGGCGGCGTCATCAAGACGGTGATGGCCCTGCGGCACGGCAGGCTGCCGAAGACGCTGCACGTGGACCGGCCCACGCCGCATGTGGACTGGTCGGCGGGCGCGGTGTCGCTGCTGACCGAGTCGGTGCCGTGGCCGGACACCGGCCGGCCCCGCCGGGCGGGCGTCACCGCGATCGGCGCCAGCGGCACCAACGCGCACGTCATCCTGGAGCAGGCGCCGCCCGGGGCCGGGCCCGCCGCGCGGGGTTCCGCCCCGGCCGCGGAGGGCTCCCGCGCGGAGCCCGGGCCGCTGCCCTGGGTGGTGTCCGGCCGCACCCCGGACGCGCTGCGCGCCCAGGCGGAGCGGCTGGCCGCGCTGCTGGACGCCGACCCCGCCCCGGAAGCCGGGCGTGACCCGGCCGACCTGGGCTATGCGCTGGCCGTCACCCGCTCGGCGTTCCGGCACCGCGCCGTCCTCGTCGCCGAGCGGACGGCGGACTTCCGGGCCGGCCTCGCCGCGCTCGCCGCCGGAGAGCCGGCCGCCTGCCTGGTCACCGGCCGGCGGGTCACCGGCGGCACGGCGGTGTTCTTTCCCGGCCCGCCGCCCGGCGCGGACGGCCTCCCGCCGGACGCGTGGCGTGCCCTGGCCGCCCGGTTCCCGGTGTTCCGCCGGGCGCTGGACGAGGTGTGCGCGCTGCTCGACGCCCGCCTGGGGGACCGTCTGGGCCGCCCGCTGCGGGCCCTGTCGCCGGGCGGCGGCGACGGCGGCGGCGACGGCGGCGGCCCGCTGCCGGACGACCGGGACACCTGGGCCGGTGCCGTGCTGTTCGCCGGGCAGACGGCCCTGTACCGGCTGGCCGAGGCGTGCGGGCTGACGCCCGGCCAGGTCGCGGGCACCGGCCTCGGCGAGGTGGCCGCCGCGCACGCGGCCGG
>NZ_WTLH01000199.1 GCF_011421595.1 Streptomyces sp. YIM 98790
CCCGGCTGGCCGCTCTGCTGCGGCCGGTGCGGCGGCGGCTGGGCGCGGCCCTGCTGACACTGCACTACCGGACGCAGCTGCGCCGCCCCCTGGACACCCGGCTGGCCGTCTTCGTCCCCCGCCCCGCGCCCGACGGGCAGGGCGTGGACGGCGACGGCGGCCAGCCGGCCGCGATCGAGGCGGCGCTGCGCCGGCTCGCCCCGCACATCCGCACCCTCTGGCTGGCGGACGGCCCCCACGGCCTCCCGGCCGGGGCGCGGTGGCTGCGCCCGGGCTCGGCCGCCGCCTCGCGGGCGCTGGCCCGCGCCGCCTATGTGGTCGGCGACGGCGACTTCCCCGACACCCCCGCCGACCGGCCCGGGCAGCGCCGCCTCCAGACCCACCGGGGCACCCCGCTGGCCGCGCCGGGCCTGGAGCTGCTGGACCGCCCGGCGGCGGCACCCGGGCTGGACGTCCCCCGGCTGCTGCGCCAGATCGACCGCTGGCACTACAGCCTCTCCGCCAACCGGCACTCCACCCTCGCCCACGAGGCCGCCTATCCGGCCGAGTACACCACCCTGGAGTACGGCTCGCCGCGGGCCGATGTCTTCCACACCACCCCGCCCGGCCGGGTGCGGGAGATCCGGGCCGCGCTCGGCATCCCGGACGGCACCGCCGCGGTGCTCTACGCCCCGGCGCCCCGCGAGTACCTGCCCGGCCGCCCGCCGCGCCTGGACACCGCGCGGATCGCCCGCGGGCTCGGCCCCGGCTTCGTACTGCTGCTGCGCCGCCCGGCGGGGACGCCCGCCCCGCCCCCGGCGGAGGGGGTGCGGGATGTCACCGGGCACCCGCTGACCGACCTGTGCCTGGCCGCCGACGCCCTGGTCACCGACTACCACCCGGTGATGTTCGACTACGCCGGCCTGGACCGGCCGATCATCGTCCACGCCGACGACTGGGAGACCTACCGCGCGGTGCGGGGCGTCACCTTCGATCTGCCGGCCGCGCCGCCCGGCCCGGTCACCCGCACCGAGGAGGAACTGCTGCACCGGCTCACCACCGGGCTGTGGAGCGACCCGGAGGCCGCGGTGGCCCGCGCCGCGTTCCGCCGCCGGTTCTGCCCCTGCGACGACGGCTACGCAGCCGAGCGCGTGGTGCGCCGCTTCTTCCTCAGCGGTCACGGCATCCCGCCGGTGGTGCCGATGGCGGCCCGCCGCCCGGTGCCGGCCGCGGTGCGCGGCCCGTCCCGGCAGCCGGTTCCCCACCCCCACCGCGCACGCGCTCCCCGCCCGCTGCCCCGGCACGAACACGGCCCCCGGCACCAGCAGAATCACCAGCCCCGGAAGCCTCCCCTGCCACTGCCGGAGCCCGCGCCCCGCACGGTACTGGCCGGCACCGCCCCGGCCGTGAGCAATACGCCCTATAAATACGGGGAAGAGCCCGATTGAACGGATAGTGTCGTCAGCCGCGGGGCCCGCACGGCCGGACGGTCGCGGGCCCCGGGAGCAACCGCTGGGCCACCCAGCGCGATGCACGGGCCCAGAGCGCACCACAGACAGCTTCCGGGGAGCCAGCATCATGACCGCACATGTGAAGCACACCTATGCCGAGCCGGGTTCCGGAGCGGACGCCGACCCCGCCGCGGACCCGGACACCGAACAGGACCGCCGCGCCACGGCCCACGAAGCCCGCCGGGCCCGGGCCGGACACCCCCCGGCGCCGCCCCGCAACCCCGAGGCCACCCCGCTGGTCACCCTGTACCGCCGGATCGTGCCGCTGCGCGCCCGCCGCGCCGTGGCCGACCGGATCTCCCTGCCCGCGCGCACCCGGCTCAAGGTCTCCCTCACCAGACACCAGGCGCTCGGCGAGCGCCTGGCCGCGTTCCGCGCCGGCCGGGCCGCGCGGCGGTCCCCGGCCCTGTACTCCGGCGAGGACCGCCGCCTGGTCCTGGTCGGCGGACGCCCCAAGGCCGCCCATGTCCGCCGCCACCCCTCGCCGCTCCAGGCCCAGACCGAGGCCCTGCGCAAGGTGTGCGACGCCCTGGAGGCGGCCGGCGTCCGCCACTTCTGCGTGCGCGGACTGTTCGCCGCCACCGCCACCGTCGGCGTCCCGGAGAGCCAGCGCGCCCATGCGCTGCGCGCCCTCACCCGGCTGTGCGCGGAGACCGCCGGCTACCTGGTGCTCGGCGGCGGGGTGCGCGGCAACGGCCGGCGCCGCCGCCGGGTCCGCCGGCGCACCGTGCCGGGCAGCTCGCCGGTGGCCCGGCGCGCCCTCGCCAAGGCCCAGTCCGCCCGGTTCTGCTGGTACTTCACCGACGAGCAGGGCGCCGCGGCGGTCGGTGAACGTCACTGCTGCGCCGTGGAGTTCTGGCCGGCGGACCCGGAGGAGCCGGAGATGCTGGCCGCCCCGCGCCGCAACCGCTGCACCGACCGGGTCCCGGCCGCCGCCGGCACCGTCACCGCGCCGCTGACCCGGCTGAGCCCGCTGCTGCCCGCCGGCACCGAGTCACCGCCCGAGGTCCGCACCCTGCCGGTGTTCGCGGAGCGGCTGCCGGAGGACATCGACTTCCCCATCGACGCCGTCTACACCTGGGTGGACGGCACCGACCCGGAATGGCTGCGGCGGCGCGCCCGGCACTCCGGCGAGACCTACCACGCCGAAGCCGCCAACGCGGCCCGCTACGTCAGCCACGACGAGCTGCGCTACTCGCTGCGCTCGCTGCACCAGTACGCGCCCTGGGTCCGGCACGTCTACCTNCAGTACGCGCCCTGGGTCCGGCACGTCTACCTCGTCACGGACGACCAGACCCCGTCCTGGCTGGACACCTCGCATCCCGGCATCACGGTGGTCGGCCACCGGGAGATCTTCCGCGACCACTCGCTGCTGCCCACCTTCAACTCGCACGCCATCGAGAGCCAGCTCCACCACATCGACGGCCTGGCCGAGCACTTCCTCTACCTCAACGACGACGTCTTCTTCGGCCGGCTGACCGTGCCGCAGGAGTTCTTCCTCGCCAACGGGCTGACCCGGTTCTTCCTCTCCAAGGCGCACATCCCGCAGGGCGCGCCGGCCGCCGAGGACGTGCCGGTCGCGGTGGCCGGGAAGAACAACCGGGAACTGCTCAGGGGGCGGTTCGGCCGGATGATCACCCAGAAGATGAAGCACGTGCCGCACCCGCTGCGGCGCAGCGTGCTGCAGGAGATCGAGGAGGTGTTCCCGGACCGGCACCGGGCCACCGCGGGAAACCGTTTCCGCAGCCTGGACGACATCTCCGTCACCTCCTCGCTGCACCACTACTACGGCTTCCTGACCGGCCGGGCGGTCGCCGGGGCGATCCCGTACGACTACTTCGACATGGCGCATCCGCACACCGCGGCCCGGCTGGGGCGGCTGCTGCACGCCCGCAACCGGACGGTGTTCTGCCTCAACGACACCATTTCGGACGAGGACGGCATGGCGGCCCAGCGCGCGGTGATGGACCCCTTCCTCCAGGCGTACTTCCCCTTCCCCAGCCCGTACGAGCGGCCGTAGCCGCCGGGCGGCCCTCCCGTGCCGCCGCCCCTCCCGGCACGGGACGGCGGGGCGGGAGGCGAGGAGGGTGCCCGGGTCAGCGGCCGGCGAGCAGCAGCCGCCACGGCAGCAGAGCGGCCTCCCACTGCACGGCCAGCGACATCTTGGAGGAGCCGCGCAGCCGTTCGCCGAAGCGGATGGGGACCTCCACGGCCTCGAAGCCCTTCCGCGCGGCCCGGTACTTCAGCTCCACCTGGAACGCGTAGCCTGCGCTGCGCAGCGACCTGCCGCCCTCGGCCGTCAGGCCGACGGTGCGCAGCACATCGGCCCGCCAGAGGTTGAAGCCGCCGGTCAGGTCGCGCAGCGGGACCCGCAGGATGCTGCGGGCGTAGGCGTTGCCCCAGGAGGAGAGCAGCCGCCGGTGCACGCCCCAGCCGCCGGAGAGGGACGCGCCGCGCACATAGCGGCTGCCGACCACCAGCCCGGCGCCGCTGCGGTGGGCCGTCTCCAGCAGGGAACAGACGGCGGTGGCCGGGTGGCTGCCGTCCGCGTCCATCTGGAGCACATAGGGGGCGCCGGCCGCCAGGGCGTGGCGCATGCCGGCCTCGTAGGCGCGGCCGAGGCCCTCCTTGCCGTCCCGGTGCAGCACCTCGATCCGGGGGCTGTCCGTGCCGGTGGCGTAGCGGTCGGCCAGCCGGTCGGCGAGCGGCCCGGTGCCGTCCGGGCTGTCGTCGTCCACGATCAGCAGGCGCAGCCGGGGCAGCGGCAGGGCCATCAGCGCGGCGACCATGCCGGGCAGGTTCCCGGCCTCGTTGTAGGTGGGCATCACCACGGTGACGGCGGTGCCCGACCAGTCCCGGTACCGCACCCGTCTGCTGGTGACGAGCCGGCCCGCGCCCGCCAGAGGCGGCAGCGCGGCCGGCTTGCCGAGAGTGGCCATCCCTGAACCGGTGACTGTCTGTGCGGGCTCCATGACTCCCAGCCTAGGAAACCCGCCTCCACCGCACCCCTTTTATCCCCCCTCCCGGGTCATCCCGGCCCGGGAGGGGGAGGAGGCGTGCCGCGGGTCAGCGGTTGCTGCGCAGCAGGGTGCGCATGGTACGCATGGCCACGGAGAGATTGGCCAGGTCGAAGGTGTCGGAGGACTGGATCTCGGCCAGCGTGGCCCGCGCCCGGACCAGCACCGAGTGGTTGCGACGGGCCCAGGCCTCGACCTTCTCCTCCGGCCCGTCCCCCGGCCGCCCGGCCGCCAGCACATCCGCGGTGATCAGCTGCTGCGCGGCGTACAGGTCCTCGCGGATCGCGGTACGCGCCATGGACTGCCAGCGGTCGGCCCGGGGCAGCCGGGTGATCCGGTCCTGGAGCTGGGAGATGCCGAGCTGGTCGGCGAGCAGGTAGTACACCCGCGCCACGTCCAGCAGTTCGCTGCCGGTGCGGTCGGCCACCGCCACCACGTCCAGCGCCGGGAAGACCGCGTTGAACCCGGCGACCTGCTGCGCCAGATCGGCCGGCACCCCGATCGACACCAGCTCGTCGTGCGTCTCGGCGTGCGTCTCCAGATCCCGGCCGCGCAGCAGCTTGGGCAGCTCCTGCCAGACCCGGCCCAGCTGCTCGGTGAAGAAATCGATGGTCTCACCGATGCGCAGCGGCTGCGGCCGGTTGTTCAGCAGCCAGCGGGTGCCGCGCTCCACCATCCGCCGGGAGTGCAGCCGGATGCGGGTGAGCACCTCGGCCGGCACCTCGTTGTCCAGCCGCTCCGCGGTGTCCCAGATCTGGTGCAGGTTGAAGATGGCGCGGGCCGCCGTGTGGGCGCGCACGATCTCCTCCGTGGAGGCCCCGGACTCCTCCTGCATGCGGTGCACGAAGGACGGGCCGCCCACATTGACGGTGTCGTTGACCAGCACCGTGGTGACGATCTCCCGGCGCAGGGCGTGGCCCTCGATCCGCTCGGGGAAGCGTTCCCGCAGCGCGGCCGGGAAGTAGACCTCCAGCATCCGCCGCACATACGGGTCGTCCGGCAGGTCGGTGGAGAGGAGGTCCTCGGTGGCGACCAGTTTGGCGTAGGCGAGCAGCACCGCCAGCTCCGGCTGGGTCAGGCCCTGCCCGGCGTGCCGCCGCTCGGCGATCTCCTCGTCGTCGGGCAGGAACTCCAGCCTGCGGTCGAGGCGTCCGGTGTGCTCCAGCCGGCGGATCATCCGCTGGTGGGCGGGGAGCAGCCCGGGCGCGGTGGCCACCGAGTTGGCCAGCACCACGTTCTGCGCGTAGTTGGTGCGCAGCACCAGCGCGGCCACCTCGCCGGTCATCTCGGCGAGCAGCCGGTTGCGCTGCTTGACCGTCAGATCGCCGTTGGCGACCGCGGAGTTGAGCAGGATCTTGATGTTGACCTCGTGGTCGGAGGTGTCCACCCCGGCGCTGTTGTCGATGGCGTCGGTGTTGCACCGGCCGCCGTACGTGGCGTACTCGATGCGGCCGAGCTGGGTCATGCCCAGGTTGCCGCCCTCTCCGACCACCTTGGCGCGCAGTTCGCGGCCGTCCACCCGGATGGCGTCGTTGGCCCGGTCGCCCACGTCGTGGTGGCTCTCGGCGGAGGACTTCACATAGGTGCCGATGCCGCCGTTCCACAGCAGGTCCACGGGGGCCCGCAGAATGGCCCGCATCAGCTCGGCCGGGGTCATGGCGGCGGGCCCGTCCCCGCCGTCCGCGCCGCCGACGCCGAGCGCGGCCCGCACCTGCGGGGTGAGCGCGATGGACTTGGCACTGCGCGGGTGCACCCCGCCGCCCCTGGAGATCAGCTCGGGGTTGTAGTCGGCCCAGGTGGAGCGGGGCAGTTCGAACAGCCGGCGGCGCTCGGCGTACGACACGGCCGGGTCCGGGTCCGGGTCGAGGAAGATGTGCCGGTGGTCGAAGGCGGCCACCAGCCGGATGTGCCGGGACAGCAGCATGCCGTTGCCGAAGACGTCCCCGGACATGTCGCCGATGCCGGCCACGGTGAAGTCCTGGGTCTGGGTGTCGTGGCCCAGTTCGCGGAAATGGCGCTTGACCGACTCCCAGGTGCCGCGCGCGGTGATGCCCATGCCCTTGTGGTCGTAGCCGGCCGAGCCGCCGGAGGCGAAGGCGTCGCCCAGCCAGAAGCGGTATTCGTCGGCCACGCCGTTGGCGATGTCGGAGAAGGTGGCGGTGCCCTTGTCGGCGGCGACCACCAGGTACGGATCGTCCCCGTCGTGCCGCACCAGGTCGCGCGGCGGCACCACCTTGCCGGCCACCATGTTGTCGGTGAGGTCGAGCAGCCCGGAGATGAAGGTGCGGTAGCAGGCGATGCCCTCGGCCAGCCAGGCGTCCCGGTCCTGCGCCGGGTCGGGCAGCCGCTTGGCCACGAAGCCGCCCTTGGCGCCGACCGGCACGATCACCGTGTTCTTCACCTCCTGCGCCTTGACCAGGCCCAGGATCTCGGTGCGGAAGTCCTCCTTGCGGTCGGACCAGCGCAGCCCGCCGCGCGCCACCTTGCCGAACCGCAGGTGCACGCCCTCCACCCGCGGGGAGTAGACCCAGATCTCGTAGGCCGGGCGGGGTTCGGGCAGATCCGGCATGGCCTGCGGGTCCAGCTTCAGGGCCAGGTAGGGGTGGGGCAGGCCGTCCGGCCCCTGCTGGAAGTGGTTGCAGCGCAGGGTGGCCCGGATCACGGTGCGGAAGGCCCGCAGGATGCGGTCCTCGTCGAGGTTGGAGACCTGGTCCAGGGCGCCGTCCAGCTCCTCCAGCAGGCCGTCGGTCAGTTCGCGGCCGGCCCGCTGCCGCTCCGGGGCGAGCCGGGCCTCGAACAGGCTGACCAGCAGCCGGGTGGTGTGCACATTGCGCAGCAGGGTCTCTTCCATGGTCTCCCGGGCGAACCGGGCACCGGCCTGCCACAGGTACTTGGCGTAGGCGCGCAGCACCATCACCTGGCGCCAGGTCAGGTTGGCCGCCAGCACCAGTCCGTTGAGGTTGTCGTTCTCGGCCCGGCCGGTCCACACGGCGGTGAACGCCTCCTGGAAACGCTCCCGGGCGTCGGGCGCGAGCCGGTCGGCGAGCTGTTCGGGCACCCGCAGCCCGAAGTCGTAGATCCAGGACGTGCCGCCGTCCGCCGGCCGCAGCCGGTAGGGGCGCTCGTCCACCACTTCCACGCCCAGGCACTGCAGCACGGGCAGCACGGCGGAGAGCGAGACCTGCTCGCCGGCCCGGTAGATCTTGAAGCGGCGTTCGCCGTGCCCGGCGCCCACCGGCTCGTACAGGCTGAGCGCGAAGTCGCGGCCCTCCTCCGGCCGGAGCTCCATGAGGTGCTGGAGGTCGGCCACGGCGGCGCGGGGCGGGAAGTCCGCCTTGTAGCCCTCGGGGAAGGCGTTGTGGAAGCGGCGGTTCAGCTCGGCGGCGTGCTCCTCGCCCAGCTCGGCCACCAGGGCGTCGCCGAAGCCGTCGCTCCAGGAGCGGGACGCCTCGGCCAGCCGGGCCTCGATGCGGTCCACGTCCGTCTCGGTCAGCTCCGCCAGTTCGGTGCCGGGGGCGACCCGGATCACGAAGTGCAGCCGGGAGAGCACGGACTCCGTGTTCCAGGCGGTGAAGTCGACGCTGGTGCCGCGCAGTTCCTCGCGCAGGATGTCGATCAGCCGCAGCCGGACGTTGGTGGTGTAGCGGTCGCGCGGCAGGTAGACGAGGGCGGAGTAGTAGCGGCCCCATTCGTCCTGGCGGAGAAAGAGCCGCAGCCGGCGCCGCTCCTGGAGGTGGAGCACGGCCATGGCGATGTTGTGCAGCGCATCGACCGGGGTCTGGAACAGCTCGTCGCGGGGGTAGGTCTCCAGGATCTGGAGCAGGTCCCGGCCGCTGTGGCTGTCCGGGGAGAAACCGGCGGAGGCGAGCACCTCGGCGACCTTGCGCCGGATGACCGGCACCCGGCGCACCGATTCGGTGTAGGCGGCGGAGGAGAACAGCCCGAGGAAACGGCGCTCGCCGATGACGTTGCCCTGCTCGTCGAAGGTCTTGACGCCGATGTAGTCCAGGTAGGAGCGGCGGTGCACGGTGGCCCGGCTGTTGGCCTTGGTGAGGATCAGCAGCCGCGGCTCGCGGGCCTTGGCGCGGGCGCGCGGGGAGAGCCGGCTGAACGCGGCGGAGGTGGGCGTGGAGTGCCGGCCGGTGGTGGCGGGGGCGCCGGTGCTGCCCTCGGTGGCGGCGGTGTGCTCGGCGGTGCCGGTCTCGCTGCGGGTGTCGAGGTGGTGCACCGGGTCCGAGCGCAGAATGCCCAGGCCGGTGCCGGGGATCGCCGAGAGGGTGTCGTGCTCGGCGCCGTCGATCCTGGTCAGCCGGTATTCGCGGTAGCCGAGGAAGGTGAAGTGGTCACCGGCCAGCCAGCGCAGCAGCTCCTGGGCCTCGGCGATCTCCTGGTCGCCGACCGGGCCGGTGGGCTCGGTGGGCAGGGATTCGGCGATGCGGACCGCGCGGTCGCGCATCTTCTCCCAGTCCTCCACGGACTCCCGGACATCGCTGAGCACCCGGCGCAGGTCGTGCTCGATCTGCTTCAGGTCGGAGCGGTCGGTCTCCCGGTCGATCTCGACGTGGATCCAGGACTCGATCAGCGCGTCCCGCGGCAGCTCCTCGGGGCGGTAGGTGTTGGCGGCCGGGCTCTGCGGGTCGCGGCCGGCGTCCAGCACCTCCAGCAGCCGGCCGGTGACGTCCCGCCGGACGATCATCTGCGGGTGGATCACCAGGTGGATGCCGCGGTCCTGGCGGGAGAGCTCGTTGGTGACCGAGTCCACCAGGAAGGGCATGTCGTCGGTGATCACCTCGACCACGGTGTGGCTGCACGCCCAGCCCATCTCGTCCACCGTGGGGGTGTAGACCCGGACATTGGCCGTGCCCTGGGGGCGGTGCGCGGCCAGCCGGCAGTGGGTCAGGGCGGCGCCGTAGACGTCCACCGGGTCGCGGCCCTGGATGTCCTCGGGGGCGACGTACATGTAGTAGCGCTGGAGGTAGCTGCGCAGCCGCTCGCCCTCCATCCCGGGCGCGGGCGGGGCGCCCGCTCTGCCCTGTGCCGCTACCTCCGCGGCACCTTCCAGCAGCTCCGCCTTGGCCTCATCCAGCTTGGTGTGCATGTCCTCTGGCTCCTGTCGCGCGCCGTTGCGTGACGCCGGGAATTCGTCCGGGGCGGTACCCGGGGGAACGTCCGGGAGGAGCCCCGGGAGGTCACCGGGCGGCGCTCGGTCGTCCTGCAGGGGATGCTCCCGGGGAACGCGACCAGCGGCAAGCCGTACGGCATACGGCCGCGGCCGCGACGACGCGGCGCGCGGCGGGCGGGGGCGACGCTGCCTCCCGCGGATATCGCGCTGATCACGGGGCTCAGGCTATCGCTCCTTCCCGGGCCGTTCTCTTCGAGGAGATGTACAAAGCTCCACGTCTCTTCTTACACATTGAACAACGCCGTAACCGGCCCGCCCCCGGCCTGCTCCGCACCGGACCGGGCAGCGGCACTGTGCACGGCGGCGTGCGCCGCTGGGGTGCGCGGGCGGCCGGCCGGGTTCGTGCCGGCGCGGGCGGCGCGG
>NZ_WTLH01000002.1 GCF_011421595.1 Streptomyces sp. YIM 98790
GACCGCATAGGCGCTCAGTGGATCTTCTGTTGTTCCAGCCATTTCAGGACCTCGGTCCGCTTGTACAAGACCTTGGCATTTCGGCCGCGGCCGAGTTTGTAGCCCTTCAGGCCCAGCTTTGCCGCCTCGCGGTAGACCCAGCTCACGGACATGTTGAGCATGATCGCCAGTTCAGCGGTGTCCATCAGGATCGGCTCGGACTGACGCCCTCTCCCCGTTCGGCTGGAGGACGGGACACTACTTTGCGACTGAGTAATAGAGGAAACGGGCATTGAGCCTCTCCAGTAGAGCTGTCCTGCTGACCATGCCTGATGGCTAACGTTGCCTTTGGCCATGGTCACGGTCGTACCATTTTCGTAGGGTCACGGAATCCGACCGTGGACGCTGGTCAGTGCCTGACGGTCATAAACGCCATGTTCGGAGTACGGCCCGGTTTGGCCAACCGGCGATGATCCGCTATTTTCCCGACCTTTCTTTGGCGGGCCGCGAGTGAGGGCGGCGCACGCTGCGCCGATGTGCACGGCGGAGACCGCGTCCCGTCGGATCCGCGGCGCGGTCGTGTCGGTCCGCGCGCCGGGGGTGAGAGCGGTGCGACTGCGGGTGGAGGTGGCCCCAGGTATGGGGCAGGGGGCGATTGCGTACCCTGGGGGCGTCGTCACGGCAGGGGCCGGAGTGCCGGCGCAAGCCTTCCGTCGCTGCGTGACGATGTGTCAGGAAAGTCAGCAATCGGTCAGCAAGAGTCCTGCAAAACCTGGTGAAAGCCGGCCGGACGCGCGACTTGCCCCAGGGTACGGAAACCGCCCTTGACCTGCGAATATGCAGGCAGGGAGCCAACATCCAGGAGTGCCGCAATGCTGCGTACCATGTNACGATGTGTCAGGAAAGTCAGCAATCGGTCAGCAAGAGTCCTGCAAAACCTGGTGAAAGCCGGCCGGACGCGCGACTTGCCCCAGGGTACGGAAACCGCCCTTGACCTGCGAATATGCAGGCAGGGAGCCAACATCCAGGAGTGCCGCAATGCTGCGTACCATGTTGAAGTCCCCAAGACCTGGTGATTGGACATCGGCGCAGGTCAGAGCCACCATGACGGGGCCCGGGTCAGCAATCGGTCAGCATCGGTCCCAGGGGGCCCGCTGTCCCGCCCCCGGGCACGGCAACGGGAGGCCGGAGAGGTGCCTCCCGGCGGACCGGAAGGCTCTTCCTTGGCTCGACAGCTGGCCCGCGGCATGGGCTCCTTCTTCAAGCCCTGCGACTGCACCCGCCCGACCCGCTGCCCGCACCCGTACACGATCCGGTTCCGTGATGCCCTCGGCAAGCAGCGAGAGGAAGCCGGCTACAGCACGCAGGACGGCGCCATTGAGCGCCTGACAGAGCTCTACGCGGAACGGAAGAAGACTTCCCCCACAGTCGCCGAGAGTCGCCGCGAACTGGGACAGCGGAGCATCGAGGAATATGCCGAGACGTGGCTGCCACGTCAGCGCAAGATGACCGAATACTCGACGGCGCAGCACGTAGCCAGCTACTTCAAGGTCCACATCAACCCGGCCCTCGGCTCGCGGAAGCTGATCTCCGTCACTCCGGTCGTGGTGGAGAAATTCCTGGATGACCTGGAGGCCAGCGGCGTGGGCCGAGGCCATCAGTCGAATATTTACCGCGTCTTGAAGTCCCTGCTCCGGGATGCATACGACAAAGGTGCGATGGCGGACGACCCTGTCAAAGGCGTGCAGGACCCGGAGTATGTTCCGAAGACCGTTGTCATTCCCACACTTGAATACATCACGAAGGCATTGACGGTGGCGGACGAATTCCTCGCCATGGAGATTATCATGATGGTCGGCTGTGGCTTGCGTAATGGCGAAGCTCGCGCCGTCAATCTGAACAACATGGTCGCCTTCGACGTGTACCGAGTGACCGAACAAATACACTCGAACCTGCATATGCCCGCCAAGCTGAAGCATCGCAAACCGGGTGAGTTCAGGGAGGTCCCGTTGCCATGCACGGTGCGGGGTGCCATGGAACGGTTCGCAGAAAAGCATGGCGCCTCGCCGAATGGCTATCTTCTCCGAGGTCCCGGCGGATACTTCACGGAACCGATGGAGCGGCGCCGCGTTCGAAAACTGTTCGAGAAGCTGCCTCCACAGAAGGGGGTGGGTATGTATGGCTTCCGTCACTTCTTCGCCTCCAACGCATTGGGCAACGGCATACCGATCACGGACGTTGCCGAATGGATGGGCCACAAGTCCATCGAAGAGACCTACCGAACCTACAGGCACCTGATGCCCGGCAGCATCAACAAAGCCGCCAAAATCCTCGACGCTGCCCTCCAACTGGCTGTTTAGCGCGACTACCGCTGTGCAGGGTCGCCCGGGGACGGCCAGCGCCGAGCTCGGTACCGAAGGCAGGCCTGGCCATCGCGTTAGGATTCTCGGCCGTCCCGGAGGACGGCCGCCACCACACCCCCGGGCCTCGGTCCGGGGCCGGATTTTGGTTGCGACTCTCGGCCGTCCCGGAGGACGGCCGCCACCGCCCGTGGGACGTGACGGACGGCCCGGCCGGAATCGTTGCGACTCTCGGCCGTCCCGGAGGACGGCCGCCACGGGACCGCCCGGGTCTCGGGCGTGGTGGAGAGCACGTTGCGACTCTCGGCCGTCCCGGAGGACGGCCGCCACCATCGTGCCGTCCGCGAACCTGCGCCGGCCCGCGGAGTTGCGACTCTCGGCCGTCCCGGAGGACGGCCGCCACACCAGCGCGGTGGCGTCCCGGGTCTTCGAGCCGTCGTTGCGACTCTCGGCCGTCCCGGAGGACGGCCGCCACAGCCCTGCCCAGGGCGCATCCACCATTGCATGCGCTGTTGCGACTCTCGGCCGTCCCGGAGGACGGCCGCCACCATCTTCAAGTCAGCAGTCGGCACCCGGATCGCCAAGTTGCGACTCTCGGCCGTCCCGGAGGACGGCCGCCACACTACCGGGCCACCGAACTCTCGGGATACGACGAGGTTGCGACTCTCGGCCGTCCCGGAGGACGGCCGCCACGGTTTCTGGCCAGGGATAACGCCGAACTGCGTGTCGCGATAGGCGGAAGTTGCGCCTGGCGTTTCACTCATTTCCAACATTTTGCTTCGGTGTGAGTTGCGTTTGGCGTGTGCACTTGTGGTTCCGAAGCGAGTTGATCAGAGGACGAGGTCGTCCCGGTGTGACTGTACTCGGGCGATCCCGCGGGTTTGGACATCGGCAAGGCCGTTGTGGGGAAGGCGGTAGATCCGGATGCTGTCGCGTTCGGTGTCGATGGTGCTGTCGATACGTGCCAAGAGTCGGAGCAAGTCGGCGTCGTCGGCGACGATTTCGAAGACCGATTTTTGGACGCGGAGGCCGTAGCCTTCGCAGAGTTTGGCGACGCGCCGGAGTCGCTTGGCGCCTTCTGGGCTGGTGGTGTCCACGTCGTAGGTGAGGAGAAGGTCCATCATGCAGCCGTCCAGGGCAGGTAGCCGGGAAGGTCTCCGCGGACGTGGCGGGCGAGCAGGCGGGCCTGCATGACCGGGAGCAGTCCGGCGGGGACATCGCGACCAGCAATGCTGTGCTGCCAGTGCTGCTGTCTCCAGTCCTGCCATGCGCGGAGTACGTCGCTTCTGCCATCGTCTGTGAGCCGGACGGCTCCGCCGGGCAGTTCCTCGAAGTGTTCGACGCGCAGCTGCCGGCGGTTGAGCAGGGTGAGTGCGAGACGGTCCGCGAGGATGGGGCGGAATTCCTCCATGAGGTCGAGGATCAGCGCGGGTTTGCCTGGCCGGATGCCGTGGAGATAGCCCACGTAGGGGTCGAGGCCTACCTGCTCGGTCGCACCGTGGACGAGGCCGCGCACAAGTCCATACAGAAACGACAGCAGGGCATTCACCGGATCGGTCGGCGGCCGACGGGCTCGGCGTTCGAAGGGAGGTATTCCCTCGGCGGGGCGAAGCGCGTTGCGGAAGGCGGCGAAGTGGAGGCGTGCGGCGTCACCCTCGATGCCGCGGAGGGCGTCGAGATGGGGAGCCGAAGCGGTGGAGGGAAGACTCTCGGCCAGTTTCGAGGCGGCGGCGCGCATCGCTTCCTGCGCTGAACGGGGAGCGTCGCGGGCTGTTCGGAGGATGATCCAGCGGCTGTTGCGGATCTTTCCGGCAACGATGCTGCGGGCGATCTCGAGGCAGCCGTCCTCGTCGTCGTGTATCTGGTGCTGGGCGTGACGGAGGAGAACGTTGCCGCGTACGGCGCCGTCGAGGCGTCCCAGGTAACGACCGCTGCGACTCATCCAGGTGATGGGTCGGGCGTCCTGGGCACAGCGGGTGATCAGTTCGGTGGAGAGATTGACGTGTCCGTAGACGACGATGGCATCGAGGCGGCGCAGCGGAAGAGTGCGGCGGCCGGTGTCTTCAGGAACGCGGACACGGACACAATCTTCCTCGAGGCGGAGATCGGCTCCCTGGGTCTGGACGTAGAGGGTGTTGAGAAGTTCGGTGGTCATGCGCGCTCCGGTGCGGGGGCGATGCGGTAGAGATCGCGGAGAGCCTGCCGATAACGGCGGTCGCCGGCGAGGACGCGGGGCATGCAGGAGTTGGCCATGGAGCAGCGTCGGCAGCGGCTGTCGGCGACCGGCGGGGGAAGGGTGCTGGAGGTGAGCATGCGCCGGATGACGCTGGTCAGTTCAGCCACCCGCTCGCGCAGTGGCTGGTCGACGGCGATGAGATGACGTCTTCGATCGGCGGCTGAGTACACAGCGGCCTGCGTGATCGTGGTGCGGAACATCTCTTCCAGGCAGATGGCCTGCCCGGCGGCTTGCACGTCGGCGGGGCCGGCGGGCCGATAACGGCCGGACTTGTGCTCGACGGGCAAAACGCGACCATTTGCGTGGAGTTCGACGGTGTCGCAGACGCCGACCAGGCCGAGGGCGTCATTCCAGACGGGCAAGGCGTGGAGGGTGCGGACGGAACCTCTTCCGCGGTTGCCCGGGGTGTCGACACGTTGGTGGAGAAGGGTGCCACGGACGGTTGCGGCGTCTTCTTCGAACGCGTCCTCCAGGAGGATGAGCCCGGACTGGCGGGGGCAGTAGGCGTAGTGCTCCAGGGCGGAGAGGGGAACCTGCAGCACGTTCCCCTCTCCGCCCTGGAAACCAGGCGACTCCGTCATGCCGGCGCAGAGGCCGTGGGGCGGGCGAGAGTCGTCAGGGTGACGCCGACCGGGAGGTCGGCGGCTGCAGGATCAGAGAGTGTGTAGTCGTCGATGCAGCGAGCGGGCGTATCCCTTCGTCGGGTGGCGGTGACGAGGTCGGTGAGGTTGTGTGCGGGCACTTGGCCGAAGGCGTCGTCGTGGGTGAAGATGTGGAGGGCGCGCAGGCTCAGGCCGGTGCGGGCGGCAGCGCGGTCGTGCTCGAACATGAGGGTGAACGCACGCCAGAGCATGGCGAGGTCATCGCTGGTGATGCCCGTCTTGGCAGCCAGGGGCGCGCTGAAGTGACCGGTCCCCTTGTAGAGGCCGTAGGGGATGATGTGCTTGGACCCCATTTCGGTTTCTTTGGCGTTGCCCTTCTTCTCCTTGTCGGACTTGGTCTCGGGCTGCGGATTGTTCCAGGCAGCCAGTTCCTCTACGCGGGTGGGAGTGACCCGCGTGATGGCGACATCGAGTGGGGTGACGGGGTCGATGGTGCGTGCGAATCCAAGCTGGACGGGGCCCTGGACTCGACCAGCCCATCTCTCCCGCTTGCCAGTCGTCATGACGGCGCCGAACATGCGCACGTCGAAGAAGTTCTTGCACATCCACTGCTGGGCGGAGTCCTTGCTGGTGGCGCCGCCCTCGTGGTACGCCCGCTCGTGTTGGGAGTTCAGTGCGGTGCCCGCCTCGATGTAGATCTCGTATCCGGGCCTCTTCTCCACGGCGTTGAACAGTGCGACGGTGTTGCGGATCTTCCGCTTGATAGCGACATCGGTGATGAGCCCTTGGCCGGTGACCAGGTCTGTGCGGGGGATGCCGCCGTTGTCCGGATCACCGTTCGGGTTGGAGTCCAGGGCCTCGATCAGGAAGACGAAGTCGTGCTTGCGGCCGGGGTCGAGATGCGGTGCGGTCACGATTGCCGGTGTCCTTTGAGGAGAGTCGGGTAACGGTCGGGTGAGAGGGCCTTACTCGGCTGCTTCGTGGGGCGGGGTGTTGTCACCGTGAGCGTTCTCATCGGTGCTGCCATCGGCTGACTTGCGCTCCTGGATCGCTTCGAAGTCGGCCTGCCGCTGGTGGTAATAGCCCATGACGAAGTCGCACTGCTCCAGCACGCTCAAGTGCTGCGGGAGACCGGTGCGCGGGACGCGGCCCATGAACTCACGCAGGCGTGAGTCGAGAGCGGTCATTGCTCCGCGGTTGTCGCGGCCCAGCCGCTTGAGGTGGGCGTTGGCGTTTCTCAGCAGCTGCACCATCGTCGCGCGGGGAGCCGTTGCGGCGACGGAGAAGTACTTGTCCCGGAGACTGGTGTTGAGGTCGGGGATCGCGCTGCGCTGGATCTCTTCCAGCACGGCGAACATCCTGCCCCAGAGGTAAACGGGGTGGTTGTCGGCGTCATCAAGAGCGTCGGGCATCTCGGCTTTCCTGCATTCGTCGAGTCGGTTGAGGGCCAGGCGGATGAGGGCGACGCGCGGCGCGTCGATATGCCGGTCGGCGTGAATGCGTTGCATCAGCATCGGCAGAACACGTGCGGGGAGCCGGGACCCGTGCAGTGCTGCGAACAGCAGTTCAGTCTCCAGCCCAACAGGGGCGCTGTCCCGCACGTAGCGCTCGCCGTTCCAGCGACCGCAGCACAGAGCCATCAGCCACACCGGGATATGGCGGATACGGCCTTTCCACCCCTCGTGGATGCCGTGCTGGGAGAACCACAGGCCGAGGGTCCGCTTGACGTCGGCGACAGGCACGTCGAGCCAGTCGCGGACGACGATGCGTGCGTTGTTCAGGCCGATGGTGAGCCCGTAGAAGGCATCGGTGTCGACTCCGCTGACTGCCCTATGAGTCGGCTGGTCCTGGATGCTGCCGATGAGCCGCGCGATGGTGGCCTCGTCCGGCTGGTCGTTGAGAGTGGTGACGAGATCCGGGTCTTCTCCCGGCCGACGGGTCCACCAGACGAAAGCGCCATGGTCCTTGAACCGCCGACACTGGGTGCGGGAGGAGAGCAAGTGGTTGAGGGAGGCCATGGCGCGGCTGCCGCACCGGTGGCAGATTGGGGTGTTGGTGAGCTGCTGGATTCCATTGCGTCCCTGGGCGGTGCTGTTGATGGAGACCAGCTGGCCCTCGTTGCTGCCTCCGGCGGTCGGAACCGATCCCTTCTTGACCGGTTCTGGAATCGTTGTGAGCAGCGCTCCGTGAGTACCGCACACCAGGCACAGTCCGGAACGGTCTTCGCCGCCGCCCTTTCGTTCCCGCACGATTTCGGCCCACAGCCGCTGGACAGAGGGCAGGGTGTGCAGCCACCGGGTGCCGACCCGGAGCGCGATCATCTCCTTGTGGCCCACGTCCTCGGTGGCAGGCCACGTCGCGTCCGGTGCGGTCAGAAAGGTCCGGACGGCCGCTGCGGCAGGGTCGTGCGGCGCGGTGTCCGCCCAGCGCAGCGCCAGTTCGCGATAGGCGGCGTGGCGGCGCTGGGCCTCAGCCCGGTCCTTGTCGGTCGGCGCGTTCCGGCCGTTCACCTTGGGCACACCGAGCACGAACTCGGCAGTGTCCACCAGCAGGTACGGCGGGACTTTCGTCCCGGACCGCTGTACGTGCGGGACGTGTTCGATCAGTGCCTGGTCCCGCAGCTTGGCCGGCTTGCGGCGGTCCTCCAGTTCCGCGGATCTTCCGTCCTCGGCAAGGAGCAGCACGCGGTCGATGACCTTGGCCCGATGGTATTCGGCGGGCAGCTCGTCGGTGGCCCGCTCGGCGTACTCGCTCAGCCGTTGCAGCAGCATGGGATTACCCTCCGGCCGTGTCGGCTCGCCATGGGGCGCCCGGCGTGGCGACCGCGTCATCGGGCAACGGTTGCTCGGGTACGTGCATGACGCCTTCCGTCACCGAGGCCCGGAACCAGCGGTACCGTTCGCCGGCCGGGGTGTATTCAATCGAGTGGAGCATTACGCCCAGTTCGTCGGTCCAGTCGGTATGGGCCGGCAAGCTGCTGGACGGGCCGAAGTGCGCCGTGAACTCGCGGCACCCGAAGAATGGCTGGGAGAAGCAGGCCCCGCGCTCCACTCGGCGGCGCAGCTGCTCGCGGTACTTCTCCTCCGACGCCGGCGGGAACCCACCACCTCCGGCGCGAGCCTTGGGTGAGACGACCACCTGGGCGTGGATGCGGTACCGCACATCCCGAAGGGCCGTTGTGCTGCGCTGGTCGCGGTCGACCTCGACGTCATAGTGCCTGTGCCTGTCCTGCTGCAGTGACGCCACCTGGGAAGCGGTTGTTACCGAGCACACCTCGTTCCGACGGACCCGCATCCATCGGACCGGACTGAGCACCTCGATCCGCCGGATCACGTAGCGGAACTCCGGCTTCCAGAACACCGCGCGGAGTACACCGTCCGCAGCCGATGGTGTTATCAGCGGGTAACTGACGCGCTCCGATTTCAGCTCGGGCCGGGTGAAGCACGCCAGGTCACCCCATGCCTCGACCACAAGGTCTGGAAAAGCCCATCCGCCATTGCCACGCGCCAGACGCCGCGCAGTGGCAGTTGTCGAACCCATCCGATGTTCCCTTCGAATTCTGTGGTCCTGTGCAGGGCCTCGCGTTTACTTCGCCAGCGCTCCGGTATTCGAGATGTCGGCTGCTTCGGGGGTGTCGAGTCAGCTTCCCGAACTGTTGCCTTGACGACCGGCGAGCGGGCCGCGTGGCGCACCTGGCAGTTGTCGGTGAGTCGGCTACTGTCTCGCACTACTGGAACGGTGCCTGATACTGCTAGTCGACAAGCAAAGGAGCTCTCCGATGCAGAATCCCCTCGCTGATACGATTTTCCTCGTGGTAGTGGTCGTCGTCCTCGTTGTAGTCCGCGTCCCGGCGACGACGACTCTCACGCTGGGTTTGACAGTGAACGCATCCCGCCGCGCGGGATGACCTGTGCGGCGGGGCGCGTGCACCTTGTACTGCCAGTCGTCAAGCGTTACGACTCTCGGCCTCCGTGCTCACAAAATGCTCAGAGACCGCCATCGCCCCAGGAGGACTCGCCCATCGTTGCACAGTGACACTGCGGCATGCCCATCTCTATCATCTGCTCAGATCAAGAATGCAGCAGGATCCTCCGTCCGTTGACTGTCCAGTCCGCGTGCGGCGTCGTAGAAGCCGCGCCACACCACCAAGTCCCCTACGATCGGTTCCGCAATACCACTGCTCAACGCCTTCAGCACCTCGTGCCGGGGCAGTGAAGCCGTATGCGGCTGGAGCCGCCGCAGCACCTCTGGTCCGGTCGGATACGGATCTCGGAGCCGCTTGATGTCTGCTTCGATCCGATCGCGGTCCTCTTCCGACTTCTCCGGCCGCACAACCACTACCGGTTGCGAGTAGCTGTCGTCGATCATGCGGAATTCCCTGGCGACTTCTGGGAAATCCAGCGCCCGGCGCAACTGCTGGATCTCCTCGCCAAAAGCACGGCCGTCGGTACCCTGCGCTGCGTAGCGGTCGGTGTAGTAGCGAGACAGTGCCGCAAGGTCATCCGGATCAGCCAGATCTGGGCCAAAATTCCGCTCAGAGGCGCTCTTGGCGGCATCGTACGATCCGCCTCGTGGGTCGCCACCCTCCGACGGGCGAAAGATAACTACTCTGCCCTGAGCATTGCGCCCATCGCGGTTGCAGCGGCCGGCCGCCTGCTGTAAGGACTCCGCCGGGGCCATCGCCCGGTACACACAGGGAAAGTCGATATCGACACCGGCCTCGATCAGGCTGGTGGAAACCACGAATGTGCGCAGGCCGGCGGCGAGTCTGGAACGAATGAGCTTGATTACTTCGCGGCGGTGCTCCGCCGTCATTCTGGTGGAGAGGTGGAGCACCGCTGGCTGACCCGGGGCCCTCAGTCGGTCCCCCATGGAGGCTGCTGACGCTGCACTGCCCGATTCCCCGGCCCCCGCCAAGTTCACCAAGCACTTGTGAAGTACAGAGGCGTCCTTCGTCGTGTTGACCACCGCCAGAACCTGTGACTCGGGTTCACCGGCGATATCGTCAGCGACTTCCTCCCACGACAGGTCCGCATCCGAGCGCCAGGTGTACTTCACCCGCCGCAGCTCGGTGAAGAGGCCCTGGACATCGTCGATGACCATGTGGCGCGGGGAGCCTTCCAGCTCGGGAAGCGACCAGAACTCGGGCTGTGTGGCGGAGGCCAGCACGACCGAGGCACCGAAGTGCTCCACCAGGCCGCGCAGTGCACTCAGAATCGGCGCGAGCAGTCGATCAGGAAGGGCTTGCACCTCATCGAGCACGATCACCGCCCCTGCCAAGCGGTGCAGCTTGCGCATGGCCGCCGGCCGGTTAGCGAACAGAGACTGGAACAATTGCACCGTCGTCGTCACGACCATCGGCGCATCCCAGTTCTCCGCCGCCAGCCGCGCCCACCGGCTGGCGCCGCCGGTTCCGTCCAAGTCAGCGGAGCTGTGGTGCTCCAGGACCACGGGAGCCCCGGCCTCGCCCTCACCCGGATCCAGCAGGTCTCGGTACACCTCGGCGTTCTGTTCGGTGATGCTGATGAACGGAACTGCGACTACCACCCGGCGCAGCCGGTGCCTTGCGGCATGCCGTAAGGCGAACCCGGCAGAGGCCAGGGTCTTGCCACCACCGGTTGGGACATGGAGGACATAGACGCCCGGATTGCCCTCAGCGGCAGCGAGAGCCTGCTCGTACACTGTTGAACGGACCGCGTCCACCGGTGACGGTTCCTTGCGTTTGAGGTACGCGCGCCGCCGCGTCTCGAACCGGCTGTGCAGTGACGCCATGTCGGTGTCCGGCGCGACGCGCGGCGTTCCTGTACCGTCGAAGTGAGCGGCAGTGTCGAGGAAGTCGGCATCCACCAGACAACTGAAGAGCAGCCGAACCAGTAGATCCTTTCCGAGCCCGATTTGCCGGGCGGGCAGCTTCCTGAGCCAGTAGGGCGGCGCGATCACTTCTGAGCGGATGATTTCCGGAATCAACGCGGAAACGGCCTCCACAGCTTCTCGGGCGTTCGCCGCGTCGCGATCATCACCAGCCAAGGCACGCACAATCTCGCGCACCTTTGCACGGTCATGGAGACCCCCATGGTGACCGTGAACGACTGTGGCAAAGAGAAGTCCGGCGTGCTGGGCAGCCAGGCCCGCTCCGGCGTCCTTATGAGGAACACCGACCCGCTGGTGGCCTGCCTCTGCCCTGTGGATCAGCGCATCCTGCCACGCACAGCATCCCTTGCCGACATCGTGCACCAGTGCCAGATACTCGGCTAACTCGGCTGCTCCGAACACCGCACCGAACTGTCGTGCCAGAGCCGCCGAACCACGTAAGTGATCGACCAACTCGTGTCGGACGCCCGAGACTGTGCTGCGGCTGTGCGCGTACAGCCTCCTACCCCTCACCACACCCCCAGAAGTCCTTCGTTCGCGATCATACTAGGGTCTTGGAAGCCGTCACTCCTCCAGTTTCGCGATTTTCGTACGACAGAATCCTCCGAAGGTGTATAGGCGCCTCGCGCCTGATCGCCTTTACCGGGCAACTACACCAGGGCTACGGTGTCCTCGGGCCTGTAAGACGAACGGCCCTGCCTCAGATCCCGTGGTGACGGAGTGTACTGTATTCGTCACACCGAAAGTGGTGGGACAGGGCTCAGTTGTGATAGTCGCAGGATGAGCGCCACGGGATCACGTTATGCAGCGGGTGAGGTCAGCGGCCGGCCCGCGTGATGGCGAGGGAGCCTGTCCGGTGTGAGGGCGGGCTCGGGCCGCGTTGCGTCGGCTGGTCCGTCTTGCGCTGGGCGGGGGTCGGCGGCTCCGGTTGGATGGCCTGCCAGCGGGCTTGGACGGCACGAAGGTGAGCCAGGACGCGGCGGCTGCCGGTGAGGAGCTGCTCGATGGTGTTGGCCGGTTCGTCGGCGAGGGTGCGGATGTGCACGGCGGCGGTGTGGGTGTGGGCGAGTAGGGAGCGTTGGAGGATGCGTTCACCCCAGTACTCCGGGTGTCCGGCCAGGGCGGAGAGTAGTCGAATGATGGCGTCCGGGTCGATGTCGGGTGGGAGGCCGTGGTGTTGGGCGTGGCACAGCACGGTCACCGGGTCTACCAGGTCGCCGCGGCGGACGAGTGTGGTGAGGCAGGCGAACAGCGTCGCGTGGAGCGGGCTGGTGAAGTCCTGTGCCCGCAGCCAGCTCATTTCCGTCATGGCTGCCGGGCGGGCGATTGTGGTGGCGAGCAGGAGCCGCTCCTCCTCCAGCTCCTCCTCGGTGGGGCTTTGTTCCGGGGCGGCGGGGATCGGGGTCCGGGGCAGGAAGGCGGCGTGGCCGGCGAGGGAGGCGGCGCCCTTCAGGAACCGGGCCAGGGTGTCGGTTTCTTCGATGACGGTGCGGACGGGGTCGGGCAGTGTGGGGTCGATGGCGGTCTGGGCGAGCCGTTCGGCGTGGATCCGTAGCATCCGGCGGGTGTGCTCGGCCCTGATGATGCGGGCGTATGCCGGTGCGTGCTCCGTGCGCGGGCATGCCTGGATGAGGGTGTGCAGGTAGCCGGCGGTCAGTCCGCGGGTCTCGGCTCGGGCGGCGTCCAGCACGGCGTCCAGCCACACCAGGGAGGAGGCGTGCTCGGCCGGGTCGGGCAGGTCCAGGGCCTGGATGGCTGAGAACAGCGCGCGGTGGAATGGGTGGCCGAAGTGCGCCAGCTGCAGCGGGCCGATGCTCTCGCGGTGCACCGGGTCGAGCAGCAGGGCACCGAGCAGTGCCTGCTCGGCGTAGTGGACCGGCTCGGGGGTACCACTGCCCTTCCGTGGTTCTGGGTCGTGGTCCTGTCCGCCGGGGATGCTGGAGGGCTGTGTCATCAGGCCGCCAGGGAGAAGTCGTCGGGACAGACCGTGGCGCCGATGTGCTCGGCGAGCAGGTGGGCGCCCAGTCGCGGTGGGACGGCGTTGCCGATCTGGGAGAAGATCTGTCCCTTGTTCCCTCGCCATGGGTAGCGGCGGGGGAAGGACTGGAGCACGCCGGCTTCGGCTGCGGTGATCCGGATGGGTTCCGGCGGTGCCGGATCGGTGCTGTCTGTGCCGGTGGCCGCTTGTGGGACCCAGACGCATTCGTTGGCGCGGTGGCCGAAGAACAGAGTGCCGGCCGGCTCGTCGGCGTGGCGAATGGTGGCGTTGGCCTGGTTGTTGGAGCGCAGAAACCATCCGGTGCGGTTCCGGCGTGGGGCGGGTGGTGTTCGGTGGCCGGGGCTGGGTGGCTTCCATGTTCCGCGGGCTCGGGCGTCGGTGAGGGTTTGGCGGGAGCCGGTGGGGAAGGGCTCGGGTCCGCCGCCGTCGGTGCCGCCGGCGCAGACGGTGGGCACCGGCCGGTCGGTCGCGCCCCAGCCCAGGGCCTGCGCCATGGAGACCCACTTCGCCCGGCCGGGTCCGAACAGGGTGTCCCGTTCGGCGAGGGCCGCGTGCGTGGGTGGCGGGGGCGCGGCGGTGCGCGTGCGGGAGGCCAGCAGGATGGCCCGCTTCCTGGTCTGTGGTACTCCGTAGTCGGCCGCGTTGAGGATGCCGGTCCAGACGGAGAAGCCCCAGGTGCGCAGGATGGCGGCGTACTGCTTCCACAGCGGGAGGACGTCGGGGACTTCTTCCATGGCCACCCATTCCGGTTCCCCGGCACGGTTGAGGGTGTGGAGGTAGCGCATGGGTTCGGCTGCCAGGAGGGAGCGGTCGTCCCGGCAGGAGGTGAGCAGCTTGGCGCGAGTGTCGCGGCCGGCGGCGAGGTCGGCCACCGCCTGGTGGACGTAGGGCTGGTCCAGCAGCCCGAGCCGCTTGCCCGCCGCTGACCAGGCCTGGCAGGGAGGACTCGCGATCACCCCGCGGGTACGCCCGGCGAACGGATGCGTGGGGTAGGCGGCGACATCGGTGCGGATGGTCAGGTGCCCGGCGGCGGCCCGGGTGGCACAGGCCCACCGGTCCCACTCCAGCCCGACATCGCGCGCGCCGAGGTGGCGCAGTCCTTGTGACCATCCGCCGGCGCCGGCGAACAGGTCGACGATCCAGCGTTGGCCCGTGGTCACGCGGCCAGTCCGTAGTCCTCGCGCGAAGTCGTCTGCGTCTCCCCTTCACCGCGGCAGGCCCAGGGGGAACAGCCGCCGCCGGCACCGTGCTCGAGGTCGTCTTCGGCTGTGGCTGTGTCGGTGGGGGCGGTGGATTCCGGGGTGGCCTGGCGGGCGGCCCATTCGGCTGCGGTGACGTGGTCGATGGGCGCCTGGGAGAGCGGTAGGCGGGAGCGGTGCAGGAAGGCCTGTCCCAGCAGGTGGTTGCCGGTGGCGTTGGCGCGGGCGTTGCCCTGGCGTATAGCGGCGTCGAACTCCACGACGTCATGCCATTCCTCGGGGGAGGTGTCGCGGATGGCCCGCCATTGGGCGTTGCCGTGGAAGGGACAGCCCAGGCAGGCGCTCTTGGGGGTGTCGGACAGGTCGCGGGCGGCGAGGTAGCGCAGGCAGTCCTGCCTCGACCAGCCCAGGTCGATCAGCGGGTGGCGGTTGCGCATGTAGCGCACGTCGGCGTCCTTGGCACGGTGGAATTCGTCCACCGAGATGCCGACCCACTGCTCGACGAAGAGGTCCTTGGGTATGCGGGCCGGATAGGGGTAGCCGAGGAGTTCGCGGACCTTCTTCTTGATGGGCTTGATCTTGTATTCGCCCGTGCTTCTCTGCACTTCACCCTCATGGGTGAAGGCGGGTATGTGATTCGTCAAAGCGCCTCCGAGATGGATGGGATGGGGTCAGGGGTGGTGTCGCCGGCGACCGCAGGGCAGATCCCCACGCGTCGGTAAGATCAGCGCTCTCAATGGGGGTGCGATGCGAACATCAGGGCGGGGCGGCGAGGGGCAGAAGTACGCGCTGACCTCGGACGAGGACGACAGGGACTTCTGGGGCTTCGCTCAGGAAGCCGAGGGGTTGTTCACGCCCCTGTCGGATGAGGAAGGAGCGCGCCGAGTGCACCTGGCGGGTTGTTTCCCGCAGGGTGGCCTACTGAGGTGCGTTGACCATGTCGGCAGTCGTCGTGCCGTGGCGGGGAACGCCTGGTTCGAGCTCCTCGACGGTGACGGTGCCGCCATGGGGTCCTACTTCGTTGGCGAGGTCACCGTCATCGACGTCAAGCCCTCCGCCGGTGGTGCCAGCCTCGTCGACCTCACGGTGACGCTCTGGTGCGAGAACGCCCTGCCCGGAGCTGAACGACCGTGGGAGCTGGTCCGCACCGGTCTCCTGAACCACACCGGAATGTGGCACGAACTCGCACCCGAGGACCGACACGCGTGGCTGTCGGTGGCCCTGTGGTCCCGGGAGTACCACCGTCAGGGGAAACCCGATGCGCCTGCAGGCCAGGTGTTCACCTTGGATGGCCGACACATCGTCGACGAAGACAGCTTCTACTGCGCGATCGGTGAGGCCATCAACGGACCTGGTGGATACTTCGGCTGGAACCTGGACGCTCTGGACGACTGTCTGAGAGGCGGCTGGGGCGCGACCACTCCGTTCACCTTGCACTGGGACTTCTCTGCCGAGGCTCGGACGCGGTTGGCGGAGCGCGTGCCCGCCGGTGATCGCGAGCTTGTGCTGTTCGACCTCCTCCTGGAGATCTTCGAGGAACGGGGTGTGAGCGTCATCCTTCGGTGACAGCTCGTTGCTTCGAGGCGTCGGTCTGGGGAACGTCATTCGGACTCCCGCGGATGGCGGCGTGCGGGGATGCCGAGGTGGACAGCTGGTCGCTGGGTTCGGCGTTGGGTCTCGTCGCGCTTCGCGCGAAGGAAGGTGAGGGTGAGGTCGATGCCCTCGATCTCACCGATCCAGCCTTCTGCCTCGGCCTGCGTCCTGCGTTGCAGGAGGTCGGCTTCGAGCTCGGAGAGCCGGGCGAGCATCTTGGGATTGACGTGGAGCATCGGGCAGCGGATGCAGGCGTGTTCGTGCTGGCAGGGGGTGCCGTAGGGGCGTCCGCAGGAGCCGAGCTCCACCTTGCGGCGGTCGAAGTGCTCCTCGAACTCGGTCCACTCCTGCTCGGTGGCGTCCCGGTACTCCTCCGAGGGCCGGACCTGGCGCCTCTGGTGGAGGTGGGCCTGGTAGTGGCGGATCACGTCCTCGTCGAAGACGGCGACGTAGCCGCGGGTGGTCTGGATGCTGAGGTGACCGAGCAGTGCGGCGCCGATGTGGATGGGCAGACCGCTGTTGACCAGCTCGGTGGCGAAGATCCTCCGGAAGTCGTGCGGGGTGAACTTCAGCCCGCGGAACCCGGGGTGGGTCTCGGCCAGGTCCTCGCACCGTCGGCTGATCATCTTCTGGATGGTGCCGGGGTTGAAGATCTTCGATCCGATCGCTCCGTTCTGGCGCTGGAAGAGGAACGGCATCGGCGCACTCCAGACCTTGTCGTGCGGGTCGTAGCGGCTGACCAGCGGAATCGGCCTTCCTCGCCGGCCGTGGCGCCGGATGATCGAGGCGATGACGTGAAACAGCTCGGCCGACATCGGGATGACGCGCTCGCGGTCGGTCTTGGACGGTTCGATGACGAGCAGCGCGATGACCTCGCCGTTCGCGCGCTGATACTGGCGGATGCTGAGGTGGGTCAGCTCGCACAGCTCCTCGATGCGGACGCCGGAGTGCCGCAAGGTCTCCACTGCCGCCCAGTCCCAGAAGGCGGCCTCCTCCTCCGTGCCGATGTGCCTCAGTTCACCGGAGCCAAGGTCCAGCACGCGGGTGGGAACGGCATCGCCGTGCCGGAGCCGCTTCTGGTCCGACTCGCTGATCACCCGGCGATAGGCGTTGCCGGCGAAAGTGAACTCCTCCCCGTCGGCGGCCTGGTCGGCGCGTTCGAGCAGGAGCCGGGCATGGTCGTAGCGGGACTCGACGTGGTCGACCAGGACGGGCAGGAGCGGCTGGCGCTGCCGGGTGCGGTCCGCCGAGCCTTCGGTCCCCTTCCGCCGGCGGATACCCAGGCCATGGAACTCGCCGGGCGGGACGGGACACGGCGCGACCCAGGCCGCCCAGCGTTCGGGTTCAGCAGCAGCCCAGGTGTGCAGGTCGTAGTAGAAGCTGCGGACCGAGATGACGATGTCGTCCTGACCCCGCCGGTGGGTGCCGTCGTCCTTGAGACGGATCGTCTCGCGCCAGCGCGTGTAGAGGTCCGGTGTGATCCGAAGGCCCTGCTGGCCTGGGTTGAGCTGCTCGATCTTCACCCAGAAGTGCTTGACCAGCAGGAGCGCGAGCTGCTTCAGGCTGGAGTAGTCGAGATCGGCTCGGCGCCGGCCGAAGTAGTCGATCAGCAGGCCGCGGACGGCCTGATCGCGGATCCCGTACTGATCGACGAGCTCCTCGATGGTCCGCTGGCCGCGCATCATCGCCGCCCGCATAGTCGTCGGAGTGGAGGCCGGGAACCGCCCCATCGTGATCAGGGCCGTCCACATCCCGTGCCCGAACAGGCGGTTGGAGGCCGGTTGCCCGGGCTGGAGACGGCAGCGGGCCAGCCGGTTGTCGTGCGCGTACTGGAGGATCGACTCCGGCGTGACGTCGGCCAGCGCGACGCCCTGGTAGGTCAGGAGCGTGCACATGTCGAGCACTGCCTCCCGCTGGTGCTTGAGCCGCAGCTCCTGTGCGGCGATGTGCTCCTCGAAGGTGACCAGCAGCGGGTCGTTCTGCGCGGAGATGAACAAGGGCGTGAAGTTGTTCAGCTGGTTTTGCCGGAAGGCGAGCATCGTGGGCTGGACGACGCGAAGGCAGAACAGCGTGCGGACCCCCGGGGTGACCGCGAGGCCGGTCGTCCTGCGGGCACCCAGACTGTTCGCCTTGATCAGCCCCTTGCCCAGAGGGCTGGCGTCCCACCTCTCCTGCCAGGTGTGCCCCGGGTGGGTGGACAGGTACTGGAGGATGCCGCGGGTGGCCTGAACGCGCTGGTGCCGGGTAACGGTGGAAGCGTCCTCCCAGACGTCGAAGGCCAGCTTGGAGATGTGGTTGATCGACGCTGCAGACAGTTCTCCGTGCGGTTGCGGCGGCGGCTCCGAGACCGCAGGCTGCGGCTTCATCGGACCGCCCACGAACCGGCTGGGAAAGGTGAGCCCCTCCGCGATGGGCCCGTGCCGGCGGCTGACCCCGGTGGTCGTGCTGGACCTAGCCACCGAACACCGCCTTGATGTCATCCGCGGAGTACCCAGTGGGGTAGCTCGTCGCCGGCCGCGGCGTGCTGTAGTGCTCCGCGAGCTTGTCGAACATCTCCTCCACCCGCGCGGTCAGGTAGCGGCTGGTGGTCTGGATGTTGGCGTGCCGCATGATCGCTTGGACCTCGACCGGGGTGAGCTTCCCGCCGTTGGCCATCCGGGACGCCGCCGTGTGCCGAAGGTCGTGCAGGGTCCAGTTCGTGCCCAGCAGCTCGTTCGCCCGCTGCATGATCCGCCGCATCGCCCAGTAGGACAGGGGGCGATCGCTCCCGCGACGGGTTCGCCACACCGACTCGCCCCGCGCCGGCGTGCCCGCTTCGTCGAGATACCGGGCCAGCCGGACGAACGCCTGCGGCGAGGCCGGCACCGCTTCCCTCTCCCGGGTGCCCTTGGAGATCACGTAGATCCGCTGGCCGGCCCAATCGATGTCGTTCACCCCCACCCCGAGCAGTTCGACAGCGCGGGCGCCACTGGATACGTAGAACTCCAGCAAGGCGCGGTCACGCTCACAGCCCATGCGATCGAACAGCTCGTCCCACAGCCGGTCGGGAATCGAACGGGGCGGACGGTCGGAGACCTTCTGCCGCAGCCGGGACCGCCCCACAACCGCCCGCGGCTCCAACGGACTCCGGTGCGCAAGGGCATGTCGGCGCTGCGGCGAGATGGGGACAGGGTTGACCACTGGCCCATTGCCCTGATGGGCGTGGAACCCATAGAAGCCGCCAACCACCGACAACGCATGGTTGATCGTCCTGGGCGCGTATCCGGCACGGAGCGTCGGCTTGCCGGTCCTGAGGTTCACCGACCCGGGCACATGTCCGCCCGGTTGAGTCCGCCGTCGCTGCGGATTCGAGGCCGTCCGCAGCCACCCCGCCAGCACCGCGACCTCAGCCTCGGTCGCCTTCTCCCACGCCACCCCCAGCAGCCACAGCAGCCGGAACCACCGCAGTAGGCCGTACCCGTAGCTGCGTACCGTCAGCGGACTGCAGTCGTTCAGCGCCAGATCCCGCAGGTAGGCGGTAGCCGCCTTGATCTCGTCGTCGTACGCGTTCACGACGATGTACGGCGGGTGGACGCCCCGAGCGGGGACAACGGCCCCCACCCGGGGCAGCTCGGCCCGCCCCTCGATCAGTTCCTGTCGCAGTTCCAAGGTGTTCCTCCTCGTCGATCGCACTGACCATCACGTCGATCAACGAGGGGAGTTGGTGCAGATAACTGTGCACTGTCGGCGTGCCATCCCCGGTCTGCCGTCGGGGTTGAGGATGTGCAGCGGCATGGAGGCGAAGCGATGGGCGGGGTTGAGGGCGTCGTTGCGGATGTGGCCGGAGGTGACCCGCAGCACGGGGATGCCGGCAGGCTTGGCGACTTCGGCTTCGAGGCGGTCCAGGTGCCGGTAGACGGCGGCCGGTTCCCACTGGGTGTCGGCGAAGACGGCGGCATCCAGGCGCGGGAGGGTGCCGTCGGCCGCCAGGCACAGCAGGGTGGTGGACTGGACGCCGGCGCCGAGGGAGAGGATGCGGAGGGCAGGCTGAGTCAAGGGCGGGGTTCCTCACAGGTGTGGGTGGAGCCGAGGCGCGGTGCTCGCAGGCGGCGTGGTGGACCGGGCTGGCCGCCGGGCGAGTGCGGGATGGTGTCGGCACAGGACAGGGCCCGCGCGCGCCCCGCGGAGGGGGCGGGTGCTGGGATCAGCGGGTGGGCCGGGCGCCGTGTGCGGGCGGGGAAGCGGCGGGCCCGGAAGTGGGGACGGCGCGACTCCGCTCGGTGTCCGGGAGGCTGCGGGTGTAGAGGCGGGTCAGGCGATCCAGGTGACGCATCTGCTCCACGCGGCGGATGGCGAGGCCGTCCAGGCGCCCGGCGCGGGTTTGGAGGATGCCGTCGCCCGACGGGAGAATCCCGGCGTTCTGGCCGCTGGTGAGGCGTCCGAGTTCGTCGCGGAGCGCCTCCGCCAGGCGCAGCAGTTCGTGCTGGGTGCCGTCGAGATCGTCCGCCGCGGCTCTGATCAGGTTGGCCAGGCCCGCCAGGTGTGGGGTGTCGGGTCGCAGGTGGGCGGGGTCGGTGCCGCCGAGGAACTCGCGGGCCAGGCGGGTGCCCAGCGCGTCGTCGGAGGGCGGGTGCTGGGGCACGGGGTTGCCTCTTCGGTGACGGGGCTCAGCGGGCGGGGCCGGAGGGTCGGGCTGGAGTTGCGGGCGGTATGGGGACCGGAGTTGGCGCTGTGTGCTTGGGCGCGGGTGGCGGGCCGGGCAGTGCCTCGGCGAGGGCGCAGAGTTCCGCGACGGCGTCGTACACCTGCTGGCTGCACCGTTCGGCGGCCTCGCCGATCCGGTCGGCCTGTTCGGGGACCAGCGCGGCGGCGCGGTCGGCCACGGCTGCGGCGAATTCTTCGACGGTGCGGGCCGGGTTGTCGGCGTGCTCCCACAGCGTCTCGGCGAGCAGGGCGATGTCCTGGACCGTGCGCGCCTTTCTCGCGGCGGAGACGACCTGGTGGACCTCGAGGCCGGCGCGCCCGAAGTCACGCAGCCTGAGGACTTTCAGCAGGGCCACCGCGGCGGCCAGGCGCTGGGCACGTTCCTCGCGTTTCATGCTGGCCGGCAGGTGCAGGGCGCCTTCGGAGGTTTCGGTGAAGCCGACCGTGCGCAGGACGGCTGCGGCGTCCTGGCTGTAGATGCCTTCGGCGAAGACTCCGTCGTCCTTGTGGATCAGCCGTAGAGCGGACCAGGGCATGGAAGGGTTTCCTCCTTGTGCGAAGGACCGGGGGAAGTGGAGAAGTGGATGCGCGGGGCCGGGGGTGCCGGCCGCCTGACCGGTGTCTCGTGGCCGGGCGGGGGCGGCTACCAGGTGGTGCCGGGCGGCAGGTAGGTGGCGGCCTGGCGGCCGAGGCGGGTGGAGAGTTCGCGCAGCGCTGTGCTGGTGGTGTCGTCGGGTGTGGTGAGGTGGACGACGGTGCGCAGCGGGTGCGGGGTGCAGCCGAGGATCTTCTTGGCGCGGTAGTTGCCGCGGCCCAGGTCGATCCGGGTGGCTCCGTGGCCGATGGCCCAGCGGGCGGCTTCGGTGATGAGCCAGGTGTAGATGTGGCGGGCGGTCGGGTGGCTGTAGTCGAGGCCGGCCGCCCACAGGTACAGGCAGTCGCCGTGCAGCCAGCCGTACACCCCTCCGGCGAGGTTCCCGGCACTGTCGCGGGCGGTGAGGAGCACAGCGCCAGGTACGGTGGCGAGGAGGCGGAAGAGGTCCGCGTTGTACAGCGGTGTCCGGTGCCGGCTGGTGGTGGCCTGCGCCAGCCGGGCGAACTGCGGGAGAGCCGCTAGAAGATCGGTGCTGGTGAGGGCGGCGGGGGCCAGGCCGGCGTCGGTGCCGCGGCGCCACTGGCGGCGTAGGTCGCGGCGGTGGCGGCCCGGGGTGGCCGCCCACCACTCCTGAAGTGAGGCACCCAGGGGCCGGGTATGGGCGACAGCGGTGGTCAGGTTGAGCGACTGCCGCCGCTTCGGTACGGCCCGGTGCACAAGGCCGGCCTGCTCGGCGTTCAGTCCGGAGTAGACCACGGCGCAGGCGCCGAGCTGCGCGGCGAGGGTGAGCGCCTTGGCGGCGGTGGCGGCGGCGATGGCGGGGGAGGCGGTGCTGGCGCCGCCGTATTCGGCGTGCGGGGAGCCGGCCCACAGCACGGTGCCCGGCCACACCGTCGCCATGGCAGCGGCGGTCTCCAGCAGGTTCCAGCAGGGGCTGCCGCCGCCTGGGGTGAGGTGGAAGGAGACGGTCTGCGCGTAGGTGGCGTCGTCCAGGTGCAGGTGGCGGTGGGCCAGGATCTGCTCGGTGGTCGCACGGGTCCAGGCCGTGGCCCATTCCCGGGTGCCGAACGGCGTGTCGGCGGGCGTGGTGTCGGGCGGGGCCTGGTCGGGCCGGTTGTACCAGACGGTGGTGGTCTGCCGGGCGGAGGTCGGTGGGGCGCTCATGCGGCGGCGGCCCCGGAGGTGGTGTCGGGGGTGATGTCGGCGTGCACGGTGGCGGTCAGGCTGTTCAGCCGCCGCCGGCACTGGGCGGCCGTCGCGCCGGTGACGACGAATTGGGCGAGGCGGGCCTCCAGTCCGCCGGCCGGCGGGGGAGCGACAGCAGTACCGGGCGGCAGGAGCGGGAGGACGCGCTCGCACCAGGGCAGGTTCTCCACGCCTTCGGCGAAGGTCAGGCCGCGCAGGATGCCGGCGGTGTGGGGGTAGAGGAAGCCGACGGCGGCGGCCCGGTTGCGGGTGCGGGTTAGGTCGGGTGTGCGGCCCAGGGCCAGGTCGGCGGCGGCTGCGACCAGGTCGATGCCGGTGGCCAGGTGCACCAGGTGCGGGATGAGGTCCCCACCCAGGCGCGCATTGATCTCCACCACCACCGGCCCGGCGGCGGTCAGACGCAGCTCGACGTGCGAGATGCCGCAGGTGATGCCCACCGCGTCCAGCGCGGCGGTGGCCACCTGGGCGGCGGCGGGCCAGTCGGGGTCGGGTTCGGTGGTGACCACGTGGCCGGTCTCCTCGAAGTACGGCTCCGCGCCCAGTTCCTTGCGGGTCAGCGCCACGGGGTGGTGCCGTCCGTCGGCGGTGGCCACCTCGACCGACACCTCCGGCCCGTCCAGGTAGGACTCCACCAATACCCCTGTGCCCTCCGGACCTTGCTGGCTGGCGGCGCGGGCGGTGAAGGAGAAGGCCTCTCGCACTTGGCTGGGGCCATCGGCGCGGATGACACCGAGACTGCCGCCGGCCGCGGCCGGTTTGAGCACCACCGGGTACCCGATCCGGTCCGCCGCACGCAGTGCCTGCTCCAGGCCGGCCACGGCGGTCCAGCGGGCCGAGGGCACCCCGTGTGCTTCCAGGGCGGCGCGAGTGCGGGCCTTGTCCCGGCAGGCGTGTACGGCCTGCGGGTCCGGGCCGGGCAGGCCCAGATCGTGGGCGGCGCGGGCGGCGTTCACCGCGGCGAACTCATCCCAGGTCAGTACACCGTCGATCCGGTGGCGCGCGGCCAGATCCCAGGCGATGGCACGCACGGCCTGTTCGTCGTGAGGATCGGCCACGGCATGACCGGCAAGGTAGGGGCGCTGCCAGGTCGGGGGCGCGGCCTCCAGAAGCACAACGCGGTGCCGGGCGGCCAGTGCCTTGAGGGCATAGCGCCGGTAGGGCTCGTGGCCGGAGCCGATGAGCAGGATCGTGGATGCGGACATGAGCGGAGACCTCGCAACGGGCGTAAAGGCGGAGGGTTCGCGCAGGGCTGGCGCGGATCCGCCAGGCGTAACGGGCTGGGGCGTGGGGGAGACCGGAGTAGTGGGGTGGCGACGGCGGGCCCGGTCCGGCTCCAGGCCCTTTACCAGGGCCAGTGGCGGCCTCGGTGTGGTTATCGGGGGCGGGGCGGGTGGTGGAGCCGGCTGGTGAATGACGGTGTCTGCGGCGCCTGCGGGAGCGACGGCGGTGCGTGGGCGGCCTGCTCGCCCGGCAGGGCAGGGGCGGAAGCCTGCTGTTCCAGCGGTCCGGTGTCCGCCTTCCCGATTTCGGGGGTCTGCGGGGTGAGGGCGGTGACGTTCTGGGTGTTGACCACCAGGTAGCCGTGTTCGAGCAGGGCTTGGCAGGACTCCCGTACCAGCTGGTCGCGGGCTTCCGCAGGCAGGTCTGTGGGCAGCTGGTAGAGCGGGAGACCGCGCAGGGTGCGGGGCTCGAAGCCGTGGCGGCGCAGGATGTGGTGTGCCTCGGGGCGGTCGCCCAGGACGGCGACGTACAGCCCTTCGCCCTGCGGGTCGATGCCGTAGAGGACGTCGGGGTCGATGAACACCTAGGGGCCTTCCTTTCACATGATGGGGAAGCGGCGGGTCAGGCCGCGGCCGTGAAGCCGCCGGTGCCGCGATGTCCACCTTCGGCCTTGGCGATGGCGCGTGCGGTGATGGCCTTGGAGGCGCGGGCGGAGGCGGCGGCGAGCCGGTCGGCGCCGGGTTCTTGGTACCAGGGGCGCAGGGTGAGCATGGCGGCGCGCAGGCCGGTGACCAGCAGCAGTGCGGTGCCCTTGGCCAGGGCCCGGATCGCATCGGGGGGCAGGATGCGTTCTTGGCGCATGGAGACGGAGGTGGAGGTGCCGGTCTCGGAGCGGGAGGTGGAGGTGGTGGGCACGTCGTGGTCGCCGATGAGGCGGGAGAGTTTGTCGGCGAAGTCGGGGTCGTCGATGCCGGAGCCGATGACCTTGATGGTGGCCGCCGACCACAGGGCGTCCATGCCGGCCTCGCCCCAGACCTTCTGGCCCTGGCGGTAGGACTGCAGGATGGTGACCGGGATGATGCCCCGTGACCCGAGGTGGGAGNCCCAGACCTTCTGGCCCTGGCGGTAGGACTGCAGGATGGTGACCGGGATGATGCCCCGTGACCCGAGGTGGGAGTACAGGTCGGGCAGGTCGCTGATTTTGCAGACGTTGGCGGCCTCGTCCAGGATCGCCAGCAGCGGCGGGTCCAGTCGGCCTCCGGCGCGCTCTGCCGCGGTGGTGGCGGTGCGCATCACCGCGTCCGCGCAGGCGGCGATCAGTGCCGAGGCGCCGCCTCCGCCGTCCTTGGACAGCAGGTAGAGGGTGTCGCGGGAGGTGACGAACTCTGCCGGCCGGAACTCGGGTACGTCCTGTTGTGGGGTGACCCAGGCGGCGATGTCGGCGTTGAGCAGGCAGGCGGCGTACTGCCGGGCGGTTTCGTAGATGCCGTCGCGTGTCTCGGGCGGTCCTTCGACGGTGCCTTTGAGCTGGGAGGCGACGGGGGCGAAGCCGTGGTCGCGCAGCACATCGAGCGGGGTGCGGTCGGCTGGGAAGGCCAGCCACCGCATCACGTCCGTGATGGGTCTGCGGTCGTTGGCGGCGGCGAGGAACAGCTGGGACAGGACGTTGGAGGCGGCCTTCGACCAGAAGTCGCCGTGCTGGGAGGCGTCCACGCTTGCGGCGAGGAAGTGTCCGGCCAGCCGCCCTGCCCCTTCGAGGGTGGTGGCGTCGGCCAGGGGGTTCCACCACATGGCGCGCTGTGCGTGGGCGATCTGCTGGGGGTCCATCGACCAGGTCCGCCCCGCTGCCGCGCGGGCGTCCAGGGTGGCGGTGTAGGCGTCGCCGGCGGCCTTGTTGGAGGTGAGCATCACCGGGCCGGGGGCGTGGAGGATGGCGGGGATGGCCAGGCAGGTGGTCTTGCCCGAGCGTGGCGCCATGATCGCCACCGCGACGTCTTCGAAGCCCATGCGGACTTCGTGGCGGGTGCCGGCGAGGTTGCCCAGCAGCACCCCGGTCTCGCTGGGCGGGATCTTCTTTTGGCGGGCCAGGCTGGGGCGCAGGGAGCGGGCCTTGGCGGTGATCTCCCGCGCCAGCAGTGGGGAGACCTGGCCCGGTTTGGCCATTGCGGCTACCCGCTTGCGCTGCCGGCCGCCTCCGTTGTGGTGGCGCAGCCACCAGCGCAGCACCAGCAGCCCGAGGACGGCGAGCACGATCAGGGGGGCGATGAGGCGGCCGGTCAGCAGGGCGGTGGAGCCGGTGTTGGGCCACAGCGTCTGCGGGTGCAGTAGGGCGTCGGTGGGCCGGTAGGGGGCCCACGGTCCGGCTCCGGTCAGGACGGTGGCGGTGTTGCCGCCCAGCCAGGCCAGGTTCGCCAGCGGTATGGCGATGGCGGCGGCGCCCAGCAGCAGGTGGAACAGCACATCGGTGGCGCCGGACGATGCGGGCGCGGGGGAACGGGAGGAGGGCACACGGCTCCAGGGAAGCGGGGAAACAGAGGAGAGCGGTCCGGCGGGTGGGGGCGCCGGTGCGGTCAGCGCCGTCGGCGCGGCGATGCGGGGCGGATTGCCGGCGCGGCCGTCTCGGGGGTTGTGGGGGCGCGGCGGGCAGCCCGGCGGGCGGCGCGGGCCTGGGCGCGGGCGTCGGACAGCCGCTGCTCGTAGCGGGCGGCCAGCGTTTCGCCGGTCAGGGCGGCCGGAACCTGGGTGACCTGGTGGGAGTACACCGGCGTGCCGTACTGCGGCCGGTAGAGCGGCTCGGCCGAGGAAAAGGCGTCGGCGAACGCGCCGATCAGGTGGACGGGCATGCTGCCGTTGAAGTGGGCCCGCCACACCGTGGGCCCGTCCGCGCGGCCTTGGCAGACCTCCGCCATCCAGTAGAAGTGGTCGCCCTCTTCACCGAGAGATCTGTGCGCCAGGTGGGCGAGGTGGTCGGGAGAGGTGGCCCAGCGGTCGCCGTCCCGGATGCCGACCGCCCAGCCGTTGCCCTCCAGCACCTGCCACACCGCTCTCCCGGCGTCCGGCTGGGGATCTGGAGCGGGGAGCAGCAGGGCGTCGGTGACAGCGCCGAGGATCTCCACCGGGGTGTGGCCGCCGAAGGACGCGGACCAGCCGGTGGTGTCGTCGCCGTGCTGCAGGCGCCACCAGGACGAGGAGGGGATGTGCTGCGGGTCGGGCTCCAGGAGCAGGCGGGTGGCCCAGGTGGGGCTGGCCATCAGCACGTGCGGCACGCCGGGGGCCTGGTGGGCGGACCAGCCGGCAGCGCGCAGGGCCTCGGTCACATACCGGGGATCACCGGCCCCGGCCAGGTAGCCAGGGGTGGTGGCATGGGGAATGAAGTCGAATGCCCCAGCGGCCTGGCTGTGGAACATCTCTGGCCCCACGTCAGCGCCTCCTTCGCGGATTCGGCCCGGCCGGCGGGTCCGGCAGTTTCCCGAGGGCTTCGGGCCCGGCGCCGGCGGCAGAGTGGTGAACGCTGACGTGCCCGTGGGCGTAGGACGGGGCGCCATGCGCACGCGGCACGGGGGAGGGGTCGGCCAGCGTGGCGGTGAACGCGGCCGTCGCATGGGCCGGGGCGGACTCGGGTACGACGGCCCGCCACACCATCTGCTGGCGGCCGAACGCCCCCGGCACGCAGACTTCGCTGGTCCAGGCGGTTTGGCCCCCGGCTTGCGGGCGCCGGCTGATGACGGCGGTGGCGTCGGCGGAATGGGCGTAGCGGTCCACCGTCCCCTTCAGCGTCCAGCCGCGGTCCTCCAGCACGTGCCAGACCTCCGGTACCTCCCGCGGGGGCGGTGCGGTGAGGGCGTGGGTGAAGGCGGCGATGGCCTCGATGGGGCAGCGGGCACCGAAGCCGGCCGACCAGCCCTGCTGGGTGTGACCGATGCGCCACCACAGGGACTTCGGATCGGGATCCACCGGTGACAGCGACACATACAGCGTCTCCTGCGGGGACAGGAGCAGCACCTGCGGGCGGCCCGCCGGGGAGTGGTTGCTCCAGCCGTCGCCGAGCAGGCGGCCGGTCAGGACCGCCGGGTCACCGGGGCCGGCCAGGTGGCGGGGCGTGAGCCCGAACAGCACCGTCTTCGGCTCCTCGGCCGGTCCGCCGGAGTTCATCGCCGCCCCCTGGCGGGCGCGTCATCGCGGGCGAGCGGGCGCGGGATGCCGGTGCGCGGGCGGTGGACCGACCACGCCCGGCCGGCCCAGGCGGTGGCGTAAGCCGCGGCGCGTCCGGCGGCGCGGCGGGCCCGCTGGGCGGCGGTCAGTTCGGCGGCGGGCACCCACACCGGTGCGGCGCGCACATGCCCGACGGCAGGGGCGGGCACGGTGCCCGGGGCGCGCAGCACGGGCCGGGCATCGGCCAGGGCGGCGGCGAAGGCGGCCAGCAGGTGGGGCGGGGTGTGCTGGCTGAACACCGCGTTCCACAGCGGCCACCGCTCACCGGGCGGGGTGGCGCAGGCCCACCACACCGCGCTGTCGCCGTCCTTGCGGTACCGCAGCACCGCGGTGGCATCGGCGCTGGTCGCCGTGTGGTGCCGGCCGGGCTCAGAACTGGTGGTCCAGCCGTGCGCGTCCAGCGGACGCCACACCTCCGCAGCGTCCTGCGGCAGGGGCGGTGCGGCCAGGGCGTCGGAGACGGCGGCGACGATCTCCACCGGGCACTGCGCGCCGAGGGTGGCGTGCCAGGCGGGGGAGTGCGGGCCGCGGGAGCGTCCGGAGAGGATCCACTGCGGCGGGATCGTGTCCGCGGTGTAGCCGATGCGCACCGCGTGGTCGGGACTCTCGAACACCAGCGGTCCGCCCGAGCGGGAGGTGCGTTCGCGCCAGTTCGCCGCGCGCAGGAAGTCGGTGATGTGGCGGATCTCGCCGGTGCCGGCCAGGTGCCGCGGCGCGATGAGGCTGCGAGGCTGCGGCAGTTCCTCACCCGTGCCGGTGCCGGAGGGGCGCCTGTTCATCGTGACCGCTCACTGTGTCCGCCGGCCCGTTCAGGGCGAATGCCGGCGGATGCGCGGGGTGGCGGTGGCACCGGTGTGGCACCGGACCGGGCGTGGCCGGCCGTTCCCCCGGGGGCGGCGGGCAGCAGGGCGAACTCCTGCTCCAGGTCTTCCAGATCCAGGGCCACGTCGTAGAGGGTGTCGGCGGCGTGGGCCAGGCCCTCCCACACCGCCCGTGCGGGAGTGGAGTCCGCGGCGCGGTCGCCGATGTAATGGGAGGCGGCGGCCAGCAGGGCGGCCAGTCGGCCGAGGATGCCGTCTTCTGCATCCAGGACAGGGGCCAGGATCTTCGCGGCCTGCTCCGGAGCCGCCTGGGTGAGGTCCTCGGCTATCCAGTCCAGTTGGGCGCACACCTCCTGTGCGAGGCGTGCGGCGTGCGGGGTGTTCTCGGTCATGGTCCTCCAACAACGGCGAAGGCCGGGGCGGTTTCAGTGACGGCGGCCACCGGGTGCGGGTGGCGCCGGCGGCGCGGGGCCCGGTGCGGGCGGCGGTGCCGTTGAGCTGGGCGGGTACAGGCCCGTCAGGTGGTGCAGGGCGCGGCGCACCAGGCGCTGCTGCTCGGAAGACGGCAGGGCGTGCAGGGCCCGCATGACGGAGGTGGCTTCCGGCGCGAACAGCGAGGGGGTATGCAGGCCGACCGTGCGGGCCAGGGCGTGTGCGGCGTCGGCCTCCAGGACCGGAGCGAGGTGCTCGGGCAGGCCGACGGTCTCGCATACGTGGACGCCCTCGCCGGAGAGAATCCCGAATGCTCCGCCGAGGAAGGGCTCATCGGCCAGGGTGTGGGCCAGGTGCAGCAGCTGGGCGGTTCCCTGGCGCAGACGGGCGTGCAGGCCGGGATCGGTCAGCCAGGGCACCGCATCGGCGTGCCTGTTCTCCTCCTCTTCTTCTCCGTCTTCCTCAGCCGTACGTTGCTGCTCGCCGGGCACCGGCTCGGCGGTGAGGGGGACGGTCAGCAGCCGGGCGAGCTCCTCACCGGTGCGGTGGACCGGTTCCGGATCGGCCAGCGCGCAGGACAATGCGGTGACGACAGCCATGGGCGTGTGGGCCGTCGCGGCTGCTTCCCAGCCGCTCATCTCGTCGGGGCTGGCGACGCGGACGAGCCACTTGTTGCCCAGACCCGGCGGCCGGGTGACCGGCGGGGGGCCTCACGGCGGCAGACGAGTGTGGCCTGCTCATCGGGGGAGCGCAGCACGATCCGGGTGGGGGAGTCGGCCTGCTGCCAGCCGGCCGCCACCAGCGGAGCCAGCGCATCACCGAGCGGCCAGCTCGGTCCGGACTGCACCTCCTCCGGACTCGCAGCGTGCAGGTCAGCCAGCCGGGTGGCGAAAGAGCGCACAATCTCCGGCGGCGTGGCCGGGTCGAACTCGACGATCCACGCCACTTGGCCGAACAGCCACACATCGTCTTCCACCAGGCAGTCCCAGCCGGTGAAGGTCCAACGGTTCTCCCCCTCGGTGCCGGGCCGGTAGCCCAGGCGCAGCCGGTGGTCCGGCGAGGTGAACACCGCGGTTCCGGTCTGCGGGTCCTCCTGGTGGCTCCAGCCCTCACCCACCAGCGGGGCGGCCGGGAAGGCGATGCTGTCGCTGGGTCCGGCGAGATAGCGCGGGGTGACGGCGAAGACCCTCCGGTGTCCGTCACGGGGCGCGGGGCCGGTTGCGGGCATCAGTGGTGCGGGCTGCGCCGGGCAGCCTGGTCGAGCAGACGCCGCCACTGGGCGGCCGCGCCCACATCACTGCCGCCGGGCGGGGCAAGTGCGCGCAGTGCACACCGCGGCAGCGGCGGTGCGGGCAGCCGAAGGGGAAGGGGGCGGGACATAGCTGAGCACTCCAGAGTGGGAAAGGTGGGGCCAGGCCGCAGGCCTTGGTTCAGCGCCGGGGACCCGTCCGGCGAGGCGGTGTGGAAGGGGCCGGCGTGGCCGGTGTGGTGCCGGGACCGGCCGGTGACTCAGTGTTCCTGCGGGTGGTGACCAGCTCGGTGACGGCCTGGTCGTGCACGCCCAGGTCGAACAGCTCCGGGGAGATCTGCACGTAGTACCCGGCATCAGCGGCCATAGCCGTGGCCCGGCTGGCCAGCTGCCGCTCCTGCTCCTTGGTCAGGTTCTGCGGGACTTCGTGCCAGGTGTAGACCGCCTGGGTGCGGCGCTGCAGACCTGCGGCGTCCAGCGCATCGAGCAGGGCGGCCGGGGCGCCTGTGCGGGTCTCGGCGTAGACGGTGCCGCCTTTGCGCCAGATCACCACATCGGCGTCTTCCTTGTCGGCCATGGTCATGAGCGGGGTGGTCCTGCGCGAGGTGACAGAATTGAAAGAGGGGGTGAGCCGGCAGTGCACTCGCGCGGAAGCGAGGTGCGCGGGACGTGCGGGGCTGGCTGGGGGTTCAGCGCCGGCGGCGGTGCCGGGCCGGGCGGGACGTGCGCCGGGTGCGGGTGCGCTGGGCGATCAGGTCCGCGACAGTGGCGGTGTGGACGGTCTCGTCGAGCAGCTCGTGGTCGATCAGCACCTGGTAGCCGCCGCACGCCAGCTCGGCGGCGGCCTGGCTGGCCTGCTGCTTCTCCTGCTCGGGGTTCAGGTCGGGGGGAAGCTGGTGCCGCCAGGTGTACAGCACGCTGGTGTGGCTCTCCAGCCCCGCCCGCCGCAGCAGGTCCAGCAGGGCGGGCTGGGGGTTGGTGCGGGTGTCGGCGTAGACGGTGTTGCGCCGGCGGTAGATCACCACGTCGACGTCGTCCGTGTCGGCCATCGTCACGGTCGGGGAACTCTCCTTCAGAACAGGGGACGGTGGACAGGTCAGCGGCCTGGGCGGCCGGAGGTGGGGGGCATGGCCGGCGGCACGGGCGGCAGCGCCGGTGGCGGCGGGCAGGAGCAGGTGGCCGCCGTTTCCCGTTCGCTCTCGGCGGCCCCGGCGCAGGGGCGGCGGTGCGGATGGTCCGTGGAGCGGTCGGCGAGGGCGGTGCGCGCGCTGGTGAGCCGGGTGGTGAACGCCTCCAGCTGCCCGGCCATGCCGCGCAGCTGCTGGGCGTGGTGGTAGTCCGCGCCGGTGCCCAGGTCCTGGAGGAAGTCCGCGACCGCGGCGAGGAGTTCCGCGGTGGCGGGCAGCACGCCGTCCACCGGGGCGGTCAGGTCGCTCAGCGCGTCGGCGACCTCCTGGGTGTGGGTGGCCCGTGCGACCTCCTCGCCCTGGTGCAGCAGCCCGGCGCCCAGGGAGGGCTCGGTGAGCATGCGGCGGTCGGGGGCGAACTCCGGCTCGTGCCACAGGTCATAGCCCAGCGCTGTCAGTAGGCCGACCGCATCCTGGGCCCTCCTGACCTCCTCCTCCAGATCCATGCCGGCGGGAAGCCGGTGGTAGGCGTCGTGCTGACGCATCACAGGAACGAAGCCCACACGGTGCAGCACGCTGTGGGCGTAGGCGTCGCCGCCGTGGGCGATCACCTGATCGCTGTGAGGATCACGGATGACGCGCAGATCACGACGGGGCAGCGGCACGCGCGGGCACCTTCCACGAGCAGGAGTGAGCAGAAGAGACAGAGCAGGCGGGGGCGGGGTCAGCGACGGCGGGCCGGCAGCGGCGAGCGGGTCGGCGCAATCTGTGCGTGAGGCGGTCCGGCGAACAGGCGGGCTTCGGCCGCCAGCCGCGGGCAGGGCACATCCGCCCAGCCGCCGTGCTCGTCGATCAGGTTGACCAGCAGATGCACACGCCCCGGGGCTTCGTGCACCGCGATCCACCGGTTGCCCGACCCGCCGCCGGGGCCGGCGGCCGGCAGGCGGTGCCCGGCCCGGCGCCACCACCATCGGCCCGGCACCGCCGCACTGCCCGGAAGAGTTGCCTGCGCATGCCAGATCGGCCGGCGGCTTCGTCCGGGGCCGTGTGAGAAGGGCCACTCGTGGGTGGGGCCGTCGAGGAATTCGGCCCACTCGCGGCCGGTCCAGTCCTGCCGCTGCTCGGGCGGGGTGAACTCGTCCAGCGGCGGCCAGCAGGCGAGGACGGCGCCCGTGTTTGCGGTGTGCGGGTCGAGGAGACGGCGCAGCGGGTCGGCAGCCGACAGGTACTGGTGAGTGAGCAGGTTCACCGGCCGGCCTTCGGGTCGCGGTTGTGCACGAGCTGGTCACGGCCGTCGATGTGGTACCAGCCGCCGTCACGGCGGTCATACGGAATCTGCGGCAGGAGCGCCTCGGCAAGCTTGCGCACATAGCCGGTGCACTCGGGGCAGTAGTGCTCCACATGCACCAGGTGGCGCGGGTGGGCAGTGAGGTAGGAGCGCTGGCCGCCTTCCGGATCGCGCGCCCGCCAGCCGTCCTCGTCGGTCGGAGTGTGCCAGGAGGCGGCGACGATGGTCATCTCCGTCCCGCACAGGTCACCGCGGGCACTGCCCTTGATCACCACCACACGGTCCCCGGGGGCGAAGTGCCCGTGGGAGATCACCCGGTTGGGCGTGATGGTGTCGACCGGGATGTAGCGAGAGCGCGGCTCAGCCTCGGGATCAGGCATCAGCATCCTTCCGCGAACGCCCCGCGGGGCGGTGACCAGGGCTGCTTCCAGGATCCGCACGACGGCCGGTTGGCCAAACCGGCGCACCTGCGCTATGCAGGCGGCCCGCCCGGCCTTCCTCGTGGCCAGATGGCCCGGTCAGACATCCCATGGCGTTTTGATGTCAAGCGGCGGTGGTGGGGGTTGCGTGGTGTGACCACGCGGTGGCCTCGTCGTAGTGGGTACGGGTCTTGAGGCAGCCGTGGAGGATGCCGACGAGGCGGTTGCCGAGCTGGCGCAGGGCGGGGTTGTAGCCCGAGTCGCGGGCGCGCTGCTTGTCGTAGTAGCGCCGAGCGCCGGGCGAGGTGTTGATGGCGGAGAACGCCTGTCTCTGGAGGGCATCGGCGAGGCGGTCGTTGCGGGCGAAGCGGGCTTGGACGCTGTGGGTCCTGCCGGAGGCGCGGGTGATCGGGCTGGTGCCGGCGTAGTTCTTGCGGGCCTTCGCCGAGGTGTAGCGGGTGGGGTCGTCTCCGAACTCGGCGAGCACCCGGGCGCCGGTGATCTCGCCGATGCCGGGCATCGACAGGTAGATCTCAGCGTCCGGGTGCGCGCGAAAATGCGCACTCACCTGCTCTTCCAGGGCGGCTATCTGCTCGTTGAGCGTGATCAGCAGCTTTGCGTGTGCGACCGCCGCCGCGCCGTAGGCGGCGGCCACCGGTGCTGCGACGCCGAGCCGGGGCTCCCGCAGTGCGGCCTGGATCGCGCGGGTCTTCTGGTCCCGGTGGTGGCGGCGGTGCCGGGCCGGCACGGCGGTGATCTGCTGCTTCGTCAGCTTCGCCGCTTCCCCCGGGGTGGGCGCCTTGATCAGCAGTTCCAGAGCGTCGGTGCTGGTCAGCTCCAGGCCGGCGTAGGCGGTCAGCGCGCCGGGGAAGTACTCACGCAGCGTGCTCCGCAACCGCTGGAAGGTGCGGGTGCGCTCCCAGATCAGGGTCTGATGGGCGCGGGCGACCACGCGGACGGCCTGGGCCTGGCCGCTGTCCCCGGCGACGGTGCGCAGCTGGGCGCCGTCGATGCAGGTGGGGGTTCTCGCAGCCGCGGTCCGACGCTGTGGCGGCGGCCAGCAGTTCGGGAAGATCGGCCGGGTCGGCCTCGCGGTGAGGTCGGCCTGGGGCGCGGTGCTGGCTTTTCGGCCAGCCCGTTTCCCCAGGCCGCCTCCCGAACCGGATGGGCCCGTTACCGAGCATCCGGCTCTCCACTGTTTCGTGGCGTCAGGCGAGTTGACGTGCCGCGTGCTCGGACCACGGGGTGGGGGCCCGCCCGCGACGAACGGTTCGCGGCCCTGGAACAGTGGATCGCCGCAGCAGCCAAGGCCATCCCCGACGACGGCGAACGCAAGCTCGTCCGGCGCTTCGCGACCTGGCACCACCTGCGCCGCCTCCGGCGCGGAGCATCCGGTCACCTCGACCCAGGCGACGGCGGTCCGGGCCAGCATCCGCGCCACGGTAGGTCTCCTCGTCTGGTTGCGCGAGCACGGCACCGAACTCCGGTACTGCACCAAAGTTCACCTGGACGAGTGGATCGACACCTGCCCATGCGCCGGCGGTCGGCTGAGGCCGGTTCGCTCAGCTATTGAAGAAGTCGAGTCGATCCCGCTCAAACAGACGCCATGAGCGTCGTCAGTCGGCCCACCACCGCCCCCCGCCCCGCAAGTCGGGATCTTAGATCGGGTTTCATAGGTGTGTTCTTATCTGGAGTCTTAAGAGATTTCTTACTGCATTCCTAAGGAACACGCTGAAGCGGCGAGTCGGATCGCTCAGTGACGAAGCCCAAGACGCGGGAACCCGGTCCGCCCCGTGGCACCATTGGCGCATGACGACAAGCGCTCCATCGAACCCACCCGCCCGCCCGGCGTCTTCGCCCCAGCCGAGGACCCTCTCCCAGCAGGAGACCATCCGTCTCCTGCTGACGCGCTCGGGACGTCCCAACCGCACCGTCCCCATCCGGAGGGTGCTCCTGCAGCAGGGCCCGAAGGGGGACCCGACGCCCGGCCCACTCCGCAGCCTGGTCCGCCGGTCCCAGACCAAGGCCCTTGACCTCTACCTCCTCGTCGGCGCCGTCACGAGCGGCGGCGACTTCTCGGTCACGGAGTGGGCGACCACCTGGGCCCGCACAGTGGGCAAGTACGACGAGGCGGCAGGGCCGACGGCCGTATCCAGGGCCTGGAAGGTGCTTTGCGATCTGAAGCTGATCGAAAGGAGGCGGGGCGAGGAGGGGAAGACCGTCATCACCAAACTCCGTGAGGACGGCTTGGGCGCCCCCTACACCACGCCGAGCGGCGGCGAACCGTACTTCCAGCTCCCCTATGAGTACTGGGACAAGGAGCTGAACGAGTCGCTCACCTTGCCGGCCAAAGCCATGCTGCTGATCACGCTGAGCCTGCGGAAGGAGCGGTTCACCCTTCCGCAGGACCGGGTGCCGAGCTGGTACGGCATCTCTGCCGACACGGCCGGCAGGGGACTCCGGGAGCTCCAGGAGAAGGGCGTCCTTGCTCATGTCGATGACGAATGGTTCGCAACGCTCAAGACTCGGACCGGTATGGCGTCGAGGCCCGTCTACTCCCTGGTGGCGCCGTTCGCGCCACGTGGCCTGGGGGCCACCACCACCGCGCTGGGGTCGACGGTCGAAGGCCATTCCAACGTGCAGCCAACGGCCCCGTGAAGGCGCCCAGATTTTGCATGCCGCACCGCTCCGCCACTGGTTGGCGCCGGAAGGAGCGGTGCGGCACTACCGCCAGTAACTACCTGACGATTGGAGAACACCAGTGAGTAACCCCGAAACGGAGAGTCACCCCAAGCATTCCCCTCTCCATAATGCAACGCGGCCGGTGAAGCCGACCGCTCGCATGGCCGACCACGATGAGTCGGAACGGACCACCGTCAAGTTGGTCACCTACGACTTGGGCTTCCGTCTCAACAAGACCTCGGCGATCGCGAAGCAGAAGAGCAAGGCCAGCGCCGACGGGCATGTGGTCGATCAGCACCCCGGCCGGACCAGGAAGAAGATCTGGGCCGCGGTCGCCACGTTCATCATGGTGCTCGGTGCGATCGCGGCAGTGATCGCTCTGTTTCTCTGAGTCCTCAGCGCCTTGGCGGGCCCTCATCGACGGGTGAGGAACCGCCAGGGCTCACCCTCCATTCATCGGTTTGTGTTAGCCGTGGGTACCAATAACAGCCATCCGGGGGAATTCTCCTTCCGACGGGACATGGGGCAAGACGGTGACGCTCTGCCTCCGCCCGGATCGGTGCCGGCGCAGTGTGCCTGGTGACGGATGTGCTGCGACGGGACGGCCGGCCGGGCGGGCGGGACCAGGGTCAGCGTCGGCGGCCGGGTGGGGCTGCCGGAGGCGCACCGGGCACGCATGCAGCGGTTGTCGGTCGCGGCGCGGGCGCGGGCGCTGGCAAGTGGCGGGGCAGCGGGAGGCGGTGCGGGGGCAGCACGCTGATCTGCTCGCCCATCTCCTCGGCGATGTCCTCCAGCTCACGTCTGACGGCGGATAGTTGACGGTCGGCCGCGTGCAGGCGGGCGGCCAGCAGCAGCCCCGCCCGGGTCTCCAGCGCCTCGGAGAACTCCGCGCACAGGGTGACGAAGTCGCGCAGCTCGGCCAGGGGTCCGGCGTAGGGGGTGCCCTCCTCGGTGGCGTAGTGCAGTGCTTCGGAGACTTCCCCGGCCGCGTCGGCCCGCAGTACCTGTGCGGTCAGCTCCTCGGTGGTCACCTTCGGCGGCAGTTCGGGAGCGGTCTCACGGGAGAGGCCGGGTTGGAGGACACCGGCCGGCACCGCCGGCGGCAGGCACTGCCATGCCTCCCGGTCGGTGGGGAAACGGGCGACGACGTGCATGTCGGGCCCATCCAGGTCCCCGGCGATGGCGAGCACCCGGTTGTTCTGGTCGTCGGCCCAGGCCAGGGTGATGATCCGGCCGGATGCGTCGTACCAGGACTCCAGCAGTCCCAGGCTGCGGGCTGTGCGCGCCGCGCGGACCTGCTCGGTCAGCTGCCGCGCCACCTCCGCGTCCAGCTGTGGCATGGGGGTGCGCGGCCGGTGGTGCTCGGCCAGGTCCCGCACCAGGCGGGAGCGTTCGGCCCAGGTGGTGGCGTACGGCCACAGGGCCGCGTCGCGCTCGGCGGCGGCACTGGGATCGGTGGCGGCCTCGGGGTGGGATTCGACGAGATGCCGGGCCTGTTGGGCTGCGTGAGCGAGATCGTCCAGCAGCAGGTGCCAGCCGGGGTGGTGGGGTGCCGGGGTCATCGCCTCCAGTGCGCTGCGTGCCAGATGCAGCAGGGAGGTGCTGTAGGGAAGCAGGCCGGTGAACAGCTCGGCGGCTCGGCTGTTGCGTCGCTGCACGGCCGCCCTCTCGGCAATCGGGCTGGCATCGGCGAAGCCGTCACGAGGCCGGCCGCTCATGGTTCTGGTGAACTCCGCGTGGACCAGCGCGTAGTGCAGGGCGTAGTCGCCCAGGCGATCGGACAGCGCCTGCACGCGGCCTGCTGTATCGGATGGATCCTGCTCCGGGATGGCGGATGCTCCTTTCGAAAGGGGCCTGTCCTGCCCGGCCGAGCAATCGGCCGGTCTTGGCCGGTCGTGGTCAGCGCCGCCGGGACACAGGCTTGGCCGACTGGCCGACTGGCCGACTGGCCGGCGCGAGGCGGTGCCGGGAGTGGCGCCGTGCGCGATGAGGGCCGGGCGGCGGGCTGGTGGGGTGCAGGCGGGCGAGCTGCACCAGGACCGGGCCGTGGGCGAGGACGTCGTCCATGTAGGTCCACGCCTCGGCGTTGCGCTCGGCGACGGCCTCCTCGTACGGGATGTGCAGGCCCGGGTCGGGGACGGTCCGCATCCTCTGCACTTCCTGCTGCCAGGCGTGCAGGATCCGCTCTCCGGCGTTGAGTGCGCCGCGCAGCCGGTCCAGCCGCCAGGTCAGGTGCCGCGCCTCGGGGTGTCCGGCCAGGATGCGCGGGTTGAGGGTCTCCACGTGCCCGAGCAGTTCGGGTGCGTGCCGCAGGAAGGTGCGGTAGTGGTCCCAGACCTGGGTGTCGCGTCGGCGCTGGCGCGCGCCGTAGGCGTTCTCGTCCAGCGGCTGGCCGGCGGCGTCGCACAGGCTGTCGGAGACCGCGTCCCACGCAGCCAGTGCGGCCTGGCCCTGGCGAAGAGCGTGCTCGAGTTCGACGACGCGCAGGGCGTGCAGCATCTGCAGCTGGTGGGGCAGCAGGCGCCGGGCCAGTGCGGCGGCGGCGCGGGCGGGATCGCGCGGGAGGCTGATCGCATCCGGCGCGGGCAGACCGGCCGCGGCGATGCCCGCAGCGCTGAGATCCTCGAACCCACTCCCTGCCAGGGGAGCGGCCAGCAGGCGGCCGGGATGGCCGGGCCGGTCGATGACAACGAGCTGGTGGCGCTGCTCGTCGGTGAGGATTGCGGCGCGCGGAACGCGGTGCTCGGCCAGGGCGCGGTGCAGCACGCCGTGGTGGTCCCAGACGCAGGCGGCGAGGTCTTCCTGCCACACCCGGCGGGTGAGGCGAGTGATCTTCGCAGTCCAGGTGCCGGGCAGGCGGTGTGCGATCCGGTCGGCGAGGGTGGTCAGACCCGGCCGGTCGGCGTGGTCGATGTCCATGCCGGTCTCATCCGCGAGCAAGTGCAGCGCCTTGACCGCGAGGTATCCCTCATCCGCGCGGTACCAGGACGGCAGGCGGTAGGTGCCGGTGCGGCCGGGGCGGAAACCGGTGGCGAGCAGCGCGGTGGCCGCGTGGCCGGGGGCTCCTGGGCTGAGGCGGGCGGTAGTGGCGGGGCCGGAGCCGTCGAGCAGGATGTGCGCAGCCATGTGCCTCGTCATCGGTGGTGAAGGGGGGAGTTGGCCGGTGGAAGGGCCGGCCGCCGGGAGCGATCCGGGCCGGTGGGGGCCGGAGGTTCTGCGGCGTAGGCGAGCACAACGCGCTGCAGCGCCCGGGTGACGATGTCCAGCTGCTCGTCCCTGGTGGACTGGTGCGTCAGCCGCTGGATCACGACCGGCAACGGCTCGCCCTCACCGGCAGCATGCTGGCGGGCTTCGGCCAGCACCGCAGCAATGACGACGCGGTCGATGTCCCGGGCATGGCCGGCCGCCAGGCCGGCTCCTTCCAAGGCTGCCTGCCCCCACCCGGTCAGTTCCAGCCGCCCGCCGGCGGCGAGGTGGTCCTGCATCACCTGCAGCGCGGCAATCACCGCGCCGCGCAGCTGCACCTCGTCCGGCTGCGGCGCATGCCGGGCCTGCCCGTGGTGGCACGGGTCGGGGCCGGCGTGCACCGTGACGTGGAGGCCGGCGTTCCCCAGCTGCTGTGCGACGTGGGCGAGCCGGCGGTCCGCCTCGGCTCCGGAGACACGCGAAGGCGGCACGTAGCATTCCTGGCGCGGGTCGTGTCGGAACCCGGCCCGGGCGAGAATGAGCACCGCCTCCGGATACGTCGTGGTGACCTGCGGGCGACCCCAGGTGTCGAAGCTGATGTCCACCTTCTGTCCGGTTGCAGCGCTGCGGTGGTGAAGGACGGAGGACAGAACAGCGGCGGCGGCATGGCGGTAGCGGGGCAGCAGCCGGCGCGCGACCAGATGGGCTGCGCGAGCCGGATCGGCCGGCACGGCGATGCCGTGCGGCTCCTCGATACCGGACCGCGCGGTGTCGAGCTCCGTCACCAGGCGGGGCACGAGGGGCGCGATGAGCATCTGGCCGGACCGGACCGGCCGGGGAATCACCAGCAGTTCCAGCCCGCCGGGGCCAGTCAGCAGAGCCTGGTACTCCGCGCCGAAGGTGGCAACGGCCCACAGGACATGTCCGCCATCCCACAGCCGGTGAGCTGGGTCGTCCTTGCCGTGCCGAGCGGGACCCGTAGTGGCTCTCCACCCGCCGGGCAGCCGGGACGCGACGCGGTCGGCGAAGGAGGCCATCAGGTGCTGGGTGATGATGTGTGCTCCTTCAGAGACGTGAGTCAGCGGACGGCCCTGCTGGCCGGAGCGGGCACGAGGCGGGCGGCAAGATCGCTGGGGCGGACCGCAGGTGCCAGCGGGCCGCGCAGCAGCGCCACCACACCCCGCAGGACCTCCCGGGCCTGGACACAGTGCTGCTGCGCTGCGGCCTGGGCGGCGGCCACCGCCTCTCGGCGGCCTTCTCCCGCAGGCCAGGCCTGGGCATGGTGGCCGTCGCTCGCGTGGAGCAAGGCGCCGGCCAGCAGATGCTGGGCCTGGGTCAGGCCGGCGACCGCGCTGGCGAGCACTCCCACACTGCGGCGCTGTGCGGCGAAGCGGTCTGCCGGGTCGGACAACTGCTGGTGTGCGCTGGCGGTGGCGGAGTCGATGNCGGCGGCCACCGCCTCTCGGCGGCCTTCTCCCGCAGGCCAGGCCTGGGCATGGTGGCCGTCGCTCGCGTGGAGCAAGGCGCCGGCCAGCAGATGCTGGGCCTGGGTCAGGCCGGCGACCGCGCTGGCGAGCACTCCCACACTGCGGCGCTGTGCGGCGAAGCGGTCTGCCGGGTCGGACAACTGCTGGTGTGCGCTGGCGGTGGCGGAGTCGATGATGTGGCAGAGCACGCCGATCCAGTCGGCGAGGTCGGCCATGCCGTCCGCGTCGAACGCCGACACGGCCAGCTCTTGGGCGATCTCCTCGCACCGCCAGGCCAGATACCCGCCCGCAGGCGATGTCCCGTTCACCGGCCCGCAATCCCTCGGGCCTGCGTCCGGGCCGGTGGCGCCCGAGGCGCGCCAAGGGCTGGTGCCCGGTGCGGGGGCGGGTGCCGTCACCGGGCACGTCCTGTCGGCGGGGTCGCCCCGCCCGGTGGAGCGGGCGGATGCGCAGGCGGGGTCGGTGCGGTGCCCGGCGCTGCGGTCGGTGCGACGTTGTGGGAGCGGGCGGGCTCGGGAACGGTGCTCAGGTCGTGGTCGAGAGCGGTGAGGTCCTCGGCGATCCGGTCCAGCGCATCGCAGACGTCCCAGTACCGCTGGGCGAGTTCTTCCTGTCCGGCGTCCTGGCACCATCCGGCGGCGGCCTTGAGGAAATCCTGCAGGCGAGAGACGGCGCTGCTCTCGGAGCCGCACACCTGGTAGGTGATGTCCTGGAAGGATTCCAGGCCGGAACAGGTCTGAAGCCGCTTCGTCCAGGGGGTGATGCCGTCGCCGGCGGGTCCGGGGCGGTCGGGGTCGGCCCAGCGGCGCTTGTCGTCCTCGGTGGGCTCGCCGGTGTTGTAGGAGTGGATCTGCTCGGTGGTGCGGCCGACGTTGTCGTACAGCTCGAAGTCGGGGTGGGAGAACGGGGGGAAGGCGGGGAAGGTCACGGTCCTCGCTGGGGATGGTGGGGGTGTGGGTTCGGCGGACGGGCGGGCTACCGCAACCGCTCGTCGGTGTCGAACAGCCGTGCCTCCTGGGCGTGGAGGAGGTGCTGGACGACGAAGGAACGGCCGGCGACTTTCCACAGGCCCCGCCCGCGGCCCAGGTGGGAGATGGCCTCGGACTCCACGCCGGTCAGGCCCAGCAGGGAGGCGGCAGCGGTGAGCTGGTCGGTTTCCTGGCGGTAGATGATGCGGGCGGAGCAGTCGGCCAGCAGCCCTTCGGCCAGGGCGCGTCCGCGGGAGCCGGCGTCGCCGGCGGTGAGCAGGTCGGACAGGCGGTGGATGACCATGAGGTTGGCGATGCCCAGGCCGCGGGAGAGTTTCCACTGGGCCTGCATGCGTTCCAGCAGTCCCGGGTGGCGCATCAGGCGCCAGGCTTCGTCGTAGACGATCCAGCGCCGCCCGCCCGCGGGGTCGGACAGGGCGGATTCCATCCAGGCCGAGGCGCAGGTCATGGCCAGCACCAGCGCGGTGTCCTCTCCGGAGGAGCCGAGGCGGGACAGGTCGATGCTCAGCACCGGCGCGCTCGGGTCGAAAGCGACGGTGGAGGGGGCGTCGAACATGCCGGCGAGGTCGCCGTGGACCAGCCGCCGCAGGGCGTGGGCCAGGTCCCGGGCCGCGTCCCCGATCGGTGCGCCGGCCCCGGCGTCCAGCAGCCGGCCATCGCCCAGGGCGGTGGCGACCTGGCCGAGCAGCGGGGTGCTGCCGGGGTGCACGGTGGCGACGATGTGCAGGGCGATGTCCAGCGCGGTGTGCTCGACGGGGTGCAGGGGCCGTCCGAGCACGGTGCGGGTGAGGGAGGACAGCAGGAGCAGTCGGCGTTTGCGGATCTCCCCAGCCCAGTCCGCCTCGCTCACGCCTCCGGGGCGCGGTGCGGCGTCCAGCGGGTTGAGCCGGCCCGGCAGGCCAGGTCCCAGCGCCACGGAGGTGCCCCCCAGCGCGGCGGTGACCGGGCTCCACTCGCCCTTGGGGTCGCAGGGCACGTAGACGCGGTAGCCGAAGGCGACCGAACGCAGCGCGAAGGACTTCGCCAGAGCGGACTTGCCCTGCCCGATCACACCGGCGAGCAGCACGTTGGGGTTGGTGAAGCCCTCGAGCTTGCCGTAGAGGGTGAAGGGGTCGAAGCAGAAGGAGGCTTCGGCGTGCACATCGCGCCCGATGTAGATGCCCTGGGCCCCCAGTCCGCCTTCGGCGAGGAAGGGGAAGGCCCCGGCGGCAACGGCGGTGGTCATCCGGTGCGGCGGCAGGCGCAGCCGGGTGCCGCGGGCGGAGGCCGGTCCCGGGCGGCCCGAGGCGGGATAGGTGGCGCTTGGCAGGGACTGCTCGTCGCGCTGGTGTGCCGGGCCTCGCTCGGCGGCGGCCTTGCGGGCGGCGGCGCCGGCCTCGGCCAGGCGGCGGCGCTGCGCGCGGCGGGCGGAGCGGTCGGCGGTGTGCGGGGTGAACAGCGGTGCGGCGGTGGTGTGCCGGTAGGCCGGTCGGGTCATTGCGCGCCGGTGGTGTGGCCGTGGACGGGGCGGGCGAGGTCGACGGGGGTGGTGGTGCGCCGCATCGTGTGGGTGGCGGCCAGGTGCCGCTGGCAGATGGTGGTGAAGGGCGGGCCTTCGGGCAGCGGCGCGGGGCAGGCGCTGCCGCCGGCGGTGTCGGACGTGTGCAGGCGAAGTTGGTGGAAGGCGTCGTGCACGGCGGTGGTGGCCTGCCACAGCCGCACCCGGGCGAGCGAGAGGTGGCTGCCAGCGGCGGGCCAAGCGGGCCGGGTGTCCTCGGTGAGCTGGTCCACCAAGGCGTGCAGGGCCACCAGATGGGCGTGGACGAGGTCCAGGTGCGGGCGGTCCGCCGCGTCGTTCCGTGCCAGGCCCGGCGGCAGTGCCGGGCGGCGGGTTTCGGTGTGGCGGCGTACCCCGGTGGTGGCGGCCCGCAGGTAGGGGTGGGCGTCGTCCGGCATGGGCGGAACCTTTCTGCCCACAGGGCAGGCGAGGGCAGGGCGGCTTACAGGGCGGTGCGGGCCAGGGGGAGGGCGGCGAGGGCGAAGGCGGCGGGCTGCTGGAAAAGCAGGCGGCGGATGTCGATCTGGGCAGCGACGGCGGCAGTTTCGATCTGGGCGCACGCGGCGTCGAGCTGACTGTCGGTGTCGGCGGAGACGGTGAGCAGGCCGGTCAGGCCGACATCGGCGTGGCCGGCGATCAGCTGCCGTTCGCGGGCTTTGACGTCGGCGTATTCGACACTGTCCGCTTCGCGGTCGACCATGCCCTTGCGGCGGCGTTCGGCGGCATCGGCGAGGATGGTGGCCTTGCGCCGCTGGACATCGCGCAGCGCGGCCTCCAGCGCCCGGGGCGCGTAGATGAGGGAGAAGGTGCGGCGCACTCCGGCGCTGAACAGCAGCTGGTGCAGGAATCCGGCGCTGGTCTCGGTGCGGGGCCAGTTCTCCACCCAGTAGGTGGCGTGCCGGGCGGTGTCGGTGACCAGCCGGTCGGGTTCTTCGATCTGGACCACGGGCCCGGCGGCGGCCGGGTCGGCCTGGGCGCGGCCGGCTTCCGACCACTGCTGCAGGGCGGAGAGTGCCTTGGGGTCGTAGGCGGTGCGGATGACGGCGGCGATCTCGGGGGCGGTCAGCCAGCCGGCCATGGTCAGTCCGGCGTTGCGGGCGGCCTGGGTGAGGGAGGTGGTGGCCTGCCCGAGCACGGTGAAGGCGCCGGCCAGTCCGCCGCCGGCCTGGGAGATCAGCCGCCGCGCGGCCTTGCAGTCCAGCGCGAGCGCCAGATACGTCTCGTGCGGGGCGGCGGCCGGTCCCGCGGCGGCGACGAGATCGGCGTAGACCTCCCCGGCCACCGGCGCCTGGGGTCGGCCGTGCTGGGACCAGTGCCGGGCCAGGGCGTCCCCGGAGTCCGGGACGGTGCGCTCGAGAACCTGCAGGCAGGCGATGTGCCCGCTGCGGGAGAGCGCGGCAAGTGCCCGACCCCAGGCGGTGACGTGGGCGTTCTGGGTGGCGGTGTCCAGCAGGGCGAACGCGGCGGACTGCACGCGGGCCACGGCGGTCAGGGTCCGGGCCCGCGGGTCGAACAGCGCCGCCGCATCGGAGCCTTCGGCTGTGACCACGCGCACCGAGGCAGTGGCGCCGGGCAGGTGCAGCAGGCCGGCGGTGGCGGGGCGGGAGACGGGGCGCGCCAGCCAAGCCCGCTGCCCGGCGCGGGCGCGCAGTGTGTAGCGGGCAAGGACGGGCGCCCAGTCGATGAGGGAACGCCCCTGGCGGCGGATGAGGACGGCGGCGGCGACCGCCGCCCACAGCGGCGCCAGCGCCAGCACACCGGGCAGGCCGGAGGCCATGACCGTGGCCAGCAGCAGCGCGCCGGCGGTGGAGACGACGGCGAGCTGCGGCCAGGACAGGCCCAGCAGCACGCCGCGCCGGGAGCGGTGCGGGAACTTCACCGGCAGCGGGACATCGGACAACGCAGGCTCCAGCTCGTCGATAAGGCGGTTGGCAGGGCCGGCGGGTACCGCCCGCCAAGGGCGGCGGGCGGCACCCACCGGGGACCCGGGGAGAGCTGGGTCAGGTACCGGCCGGGGGCGGCTGCGAGGCGGCCGGAGGACTGCCCGTCTCCGCGGAGGCCGGTGGCCCCTCGGCGTCGTGCGTGGCGGCGGGGGAGTGCACGGTCCACACGGCCGCACCGGGAGAGGGCGCGGCGCCGGAAGGCGGGCTGCCGCCGTGCCGCGCCGCTGCGGGGTCGGGCGCCGGATCGGTGGACGCCGAGGTTGCCGCGCCGGTACCCGCGCTGTCGGTGTCCTGGCCCGGGGGCAGCGGAGGCTGGAGAACCTTCCCTCTGCTGCCCTCACGCGGCCCTGCGCCGGCCGTGGTGTCGGCATTGGTGCCGGTGGAACCGGCGGTGGGGTGGGCGGCGAGGATGCCGCCGGGGCCCTGACCCGGAACGGTCGGCGGGCCCTGCGGGGCGGCGGCCGATCCCGCGGCGGCGCCTCCTCCGCCGGTGGCCATGCCGGCGGCGATCTGCCGTCCGGCGCGTTCGGTCACCTGCCGGGTGCGCTGCATGCCGGAGCCGGCGGCGCGGTGCAGGTCCTCGCCGTTGGCGCCTTCGGCGGCCCAGTGCACGAACCGGAAGGTGGCATAGGGGGTGGCCAGCACCATGGCCATGATGACGATGCCGGCCATCACATCCGACAGCGCCGCCAGCCCTCCGGTGGCCTCGCTCTGGCCGATGGCGGAGATGCCCAGCAGGAAGATGATCGTCATCAGCAGCTTGGAGACCACCAGGGTGGCGGTGGCCTCGATCCAGCCGCGGCGCCAGCGGCGGGCGACCTCCCAGCCGCCGCCCGCACCGGCGAACACCGCCAGGGTGACCAGCACCAGGATGCCGACCTTGCGGATCATCATGATCGCCCAGTACAGCGCCCCGCCCAGGGCGGCGCCGATGGCGGCGAACGCGGTGACCATCCAGCCCAGCTGGGACATGCCCGGGATCTGCGCGACCATCACCGTGCGGCGGACCGCGTCCTCGATGGAGGTGCCCGCGGCGGCGAACAGCCCGTCCGACAGGGCGTCGACCACTTCGATGGCGACCGTGGTGCCGGCGATGGCGAAGAAGGAGAACAGCACCCCGGAGGCGGTGCCGGTGAACGCCCGCGCCAGCGCGGCCTCGTCCCGGCGGATCGCCGCCCGGACCAGCTGGGCGCAGAAGGTCGCCACGATCAGCACCAGCCCGATCGGCAGCAGCATGGCGTAGTTGGCGCGGAACCAGGAGGCGTTCAGATCGACCGCGGTGGTGGTGTTGACCGCCTCGGCGGCCAGGTCGGCTGCGGCTGCGGCCAGTTCACCGGCGGACTTGGCGATCCAGGCGCCGATGCCCTCGGTGATCGCCGCACCGGGGTCGGAGACAAAGTCGATGGCGCCCGCGACATCACACAGTTCACCGGCGAGCGGGATGGAACAGAAATCCACGACAGAGGTGCCCTCCTCGGGCAGGACAGGTCACGACCGGAATGCCCTGGGCCGGTCAGGGCGCGACACGCGGGGCGATGGACACCAGCGCGCAGTCCGTGTCCGGACGGCACTGCACGGCCAGGGTGATCGCGCGGTCCTCCGCACCGGCCCCGCCGCCCGACCAGGCGATCGACTGGTGGCCGGTCACGGTGACGGCGTAGATGTGGGTCTCGGCCAGGGCGGCGGGATCCTCGGCGAGGGCGGCGGTGAAGGCGTGCGGGTAGCGCGCGTCCTCCGCGGTGGCGGTGGCGTGCTGGCCCTGGTCGGCCATCCGCGACCACAGCAGCGGATCAGGCACCTGCGCGGCCACCGCGTCGAAGTCCGCCCACTCCTCCTCGGCCGTCATCCACACTTCAAGCCCGGCCAGGTGCTCGGCGCGGCTGGCGGTCCTGGTGTCGTAGGACCACAGCACCTCCGCGGCTGCGGCGCCGAAGGCCAGCGGGTCGCTCACCGACGGGGGCGGCGCCACACCGCCGTTGCCCGCGGACGGGCCCGGGGCTGCGGACTCACCGGTGGAGACCGGCGACGGCGAGGACACCGGATCGGCGCTCGAAGGCTCGGTGCCGGTGCTCGTGGTCAGCCAGCCGAGCACGGCGGTGCCCGCGGTCAGCACCGCCACCGCGGACACCAGCACCAGCAGGCGGCGGTTGACCGGCCAGGGCCAGGACCCGGACGCGAGGGAGGTGGGGGCGGGCTGCTTCATTCGATCGTCGCCCCCAGCGCGGAGAAGAAGGCCACGATCCCGTTGGCCGCGCCCAGGCCCAGGGCCGCGCCGGCGGAGACCAGCGCTCCCTTCTTGCCGTTGGCCTCGGCGTTGTGGCCGCCGGTGAAGTGGCCCCAGGCCCACACCGCGCAGGACACCGCCAGCGCGCCGACCACGGCGATGATGCAGAACAGGTTGATGCTGGAGACCACGCCCTTGAGCACATCCAGGCCGGGCAGGCCGCCCTCGGCCGGAGCGATCTCCGGATCGTAGGCCAGCAGATCCACGCTGCCCGCAGGCAGCAGGAAACGGGGCATGCACACTCCTTGCACGCGCCGGTGGTCCGGCACGAGGACGACACGGGAGACAAGGCGGAAGAGATCAGGAAGGCGCCCGGCGCTGGGCTGGCAGCGCCGCGGGCGGAGCGGGCGTCAGGAGCGGACGATGCGGCGCACAGCCAGCACCTGCGAAGCCCAGGAGTCGAAGGCCTCCACGCGCACAACGGTTCCTGTGCGCGGGGCGTTGATCACCAGGCCCGAGCCCATATACATCCCCACGTGTTCCGGCACGGCGGCGGTACCCCGGGTGAAGATCAGGTCGCCGGGCTTGAGCGGGCCGGCCACGGGGACGGCGGTACCTTCGCCAACCTGGGTGTAGGTGGTGCGCGACAGGGAGATACCGGCGGCGGCGTAGGCCTGCTGCATCAGCGAGGAGCAGTCGCAGCGGCCCAACGGGTCCGGCCCGTGCGCATCCGTGCACGACCCGCCCCACTGGTAGGGCGTGCCCAGCTGCAGCATCGCCCAGGACAGCGCGGTGCGCACCTGCGGCGGCGCATCGGCCGGAACGGTGTAGCCCTCGGGGATTGCACCTTCCGGGATCGCGCCCCAGCCGGAGCCGTCCTCACCCGGGCGGCACACCAGAGCCCCCTCAGCGCTCGCTGCGGGCACGATGTCGGCCAGCGCGGTGCGCAGTGCGGTGGCCAGCGGCTCCCACTTGGCGTACTCCTCCGGATAGGCCGAGCGTTGCACGGCCTGCGCCGCCTGGCCGAGGGTCAGCTGCTGCCAGCCGGAGACGCCGAGGAGCGCCTGGTAGAAGCGGGTGGAGGCGTAGACGGGGTCGAGGATCTCCTGCGGGCTGCCCCAGCCCTGGCTGGGCCGCTGCTGGAACAGCCCCAGCGAATCACGGTCGCCGTAGGGCAGGTTGCGCAGGCGCGATTCCTGCAGGGCGGTGACCAGCGCGACGAGCTGTCCGCGCTCGGGCACGTCCATGAGGATGCCGGTGGTGACGATGGTGTAGGCGTTCGGAATCTGCTCCCCCGGCAGCGCCAGTCCCTCCGCGTCATCGTCGGTGTTCTCGGCGAGGAGGGCGGCGGTGCGGCGGGCGAGGGTGAAGGTGTCCAGGCCGTCCGCGCAGGAGGCGGCCTGGCTGCTCAGAGCGGCACCGCCGCCCGCTGCCGCGACAACGATCAGTCCGGCCAGCAGGAGCGGAGACAGGCACAGCACTCCGACCGCCGCCACGGCGCCCTTCAACCGGCAGCCTCACCCCGGGCCGGGCCGGCAAGGCCCGGGCGGAGTCGGGATCGTGCGGACGGGCAGGGCGGTGCGAGCAGCGGTATCACCAAAGGGAGTCCTTATACAGGGGGAGCGGAAGCGGCAACCACCAAGGCCGGCCACTGAAGCAGGGGACGGAGCCGCTCCGGGGGAGATGGGCCACCGCCGTCACAAGCGGGGGCGAGGCCGGGGAACCGGCGGGCTCCACCACGGTAGGCCGATCCCGCCGGTTGTCCAAACAGACCGTTGACCTGCGGATTTACAGCTCTGAGAGCGGTGCAGTGCTGAGGGTGGTCAACCGGCGGACCGCCGCTACCGTGGAACCTTCCCCAGCCTCCCCTGGCCCTGTGGCCACCAGCCGCCGACGGCGAGCCGGGCCCGCGGGGGCCGCTCCCACACCACCGACCCTGATAGGGGTTGTTTTCCCTTGCCGTTTTCCCTGCACCGGGGCGATGCCCTGGCCGTGCTGTCCACGCTTCCGGAGCACTGTGTGGACTCCGTGATCACCGACCCGCCCTACAACTCCGGCGGCCGGACCGCCAAGGAGCGCACCTCGCGCACCGCCCGCGCCAAGTACACCTCCGCCGACGCCGGTCACCAGCTGCCGGACTTTACCGGCGAGAACATGGACCAGCGCTCCTACGGCTTCTGGCTCACGCAGATCCTCACGGAAGCCCAGCGGCTCACCAAGCCAGGCGGCACGGCGCTGCTGTTCACCGACTGGCGGCAGCTGCCCGTCACTACCGACGCCCTGCAGGCCGCCGGCTGGCTGTGGCGCGGCATCCTCACCTGGCACAAGCCGCAGTCCCGCCCCCAGCGCGGACGCTTCCGCCAGGACTGCGAGTACATCGTCTGGGGCTCCTACGGAGACCTCGACCCGGCCGTCAACATCGACGACGAGGGAAAGCCGGTGTACCTGCCGGGCACCTTCACCGCCTCCCAGCCCTCGGGCAAGGCCCGCAGGCACATCACCCAGAAGCCGGTGTCGGTCATGCGGGAACTGGTGAAGATCTGCCCTCCCGGCGGCACCGTCCTGGACTTCTGCGCCGGATCGGGCTCCACCGGGGTTGCCGCCCTGCTGGAGGGCCGCGACTTCATCGGCATCGAGAAGACACGTGTCTACCACGAGGTCGCTGAACAGCGGCTGTTGCAGGCGATGCAACAGGCACTCACGCGAGAGGAGTGCACCCTCGCTGCGTGACCGCCCCGGTGGCGTCCGCCTCCACGTCCGTGATGCTTCCCCCTCCCGGCCCCGCCTCGGGCGGCGGTTTATAGCCGCAATGCCCCGGCTGGGCAAACCGGCGCCGGTGCGGACAGTGAAAGCGGCCCCTGGCTGGCGGGCCCTGGTGTCCGCGGCCGTCTTTTCGTCGCTGAGGAGCTGGTTTGTCGGTACCTGTTGACCCCCGTGATGACGGCCTGGTGGAGCCGGTGCGGCTGCCGGACTCGGATCTGGACTCCCTGCAGGCGAGTGTCAGCCGGCTGCTGCAGGACTCCGCCGAGCAGGCCCGCATGCTGGACACCCTGGCTGCCGCTCCGCCGCCGTTCGCGTCCTTCCCCGGCGCACCGCCGTCCCGGCCGCCTGCGGCGCCGCAGTTCATCGCCCTGCTGGACGGCGAGGACTACGAGAACGAACTCGATGCGCTGACCGACTGGGTGGAGGAGGTGCTACTGCACTGGTACGGACGGGAGGTCAGCACGGCTGCCCCGTGGTGCCAGCAGTGGCAGGAGCACCCCGAGGCGGTGGCCCGCCTGCACGCGCTGTGGCTGTCCTACCAGCAGCACCGCGAAGCGGACGCCGGCCCCTCCGCCATGGCAGTGTGGCACCGGGACTTCCTGGACCACACCATGGCGGCGCTGCGCGCACCGAACGGGCCGTTCAGCGCCTGCCAGACCAACCCCGATGTGCCGCAGTCGCACCGCCTGCTGCCCGGCCCCAAGGGCCCGGCCCGCCCCGGGCACGCGGCGTCGTGAGCGGCCCGCAGTACGGGTTCGCCGCCGACCCACGCGCGGTGGAGGACCTGCTGCACGCCCCGGCAGAGATGCGCGACCAGGCGCTGATGCGGATGCAGGAAGTGGTCAACGGCACCCTGCGAGGCAGGGAACTGACCGCCAACCTCGCCGGTCTGCGCAAGATCTACATCGACCCGGCGGCGGCCTGGCGGCTGGTCTACGAAGAGCGCCCCGCGCCGCCGGGCTCGGCCTTCGCGCGGGAGATCTACCTGGTCGCGGTACGCCCCAAGGCCCGCAACAACATCTACCTCACCGTGGCCGCCCGGCTGGGCCGGCACCCCGGGCCGGTCAGCGCCCGCGTGCACGCCGCCCGCGCCGCTTCCCCGCAGGCCGCCCGCACGCGCCCGCTGCCTGCCGCATCCCCGTCTTCGGAAGGCTTCGCACGTTGACCTGCACCACCTGTCACCCGTTCCCTCACTCGTCGTCTTCGCTGCTGTCCCTGGTGGCGGAGGCCCTGGCCGCCGCGCTTGTCCCGCCGCAGCCGTGCTCCGCGCCCGATTGCCGGTGCGGTCAGGGCGCATGCCGGACTGCGACACCGAGCCCGCGCGGGGCCTGCGAGGCGCCTTCCTACCTGTGTCCGGAAGCGCCTGGTGAGACCGGCCCCGTCACGGAGGCTATGGCCGGGCCCGATGCCGCGCGCCTGCGGGCCGACCGTACAGCCTCCTTGGACAACATCGTGATGGACTGCTACGAGGTGTTCGACCGCCTCGGCCACCCGGACGCGATCTCTTCGCAGGATCTGGTCCGGGAGCTGCGGCAGATGCCGGGCCCGCGGTGGGCGCCGCACTGGCCGCGCACCGCGCTGACCCAGCGCCGCCTTGCCGAACTCCTCGCCCCGTACGAGGTGTTCAGCCGGGATGTGACGCTGCCGGACGGGCGGCGCCGCAAGTCCTACCGCCGATCGGCGATCGTCGGCGCACTGCAGGAGCTGTACTGCTGACCGCCCCCGTCCTGGTCACCGGCCGGGCCTCGGCGGCGGACTGGCCCGCGATTCGGCAGATGCACCGCCGCTGCTCGAGCGAGGCCATGCACCGCCGCTGGGGCCGGCCGGTCCTGGCCGAACGCGATTACCATCGCCTGCTGCACGCCGCCCAGTGCTTCCTCACCCGCGACGGTGCGGGCGAGGCGGTCGCGCTGACCTGCCTGGGGCCGGTACCGGGCGAGGCCGGGTGTGCGGACCTGGGACTCCAGGTGGCCGACGCCAGCCAAGGCCTCGGCATCGGTACCGCTTTGGCCTGGCACGCAGCCTCCCACGCCCGCACTGCCGGCTGGCACACGCTGACCGCCTACACCCAGGCCACCAACACCGCCCTCCTGGGCGTGCTGCGAGCGCTGGGCCCGGTGGCCGAGAACCGGGACGGACCCTGCGTGGAGGTCCGGCTGCCCCTGAACGCACTCACCCGGCCGCCGCGCCTGCGGGAGGTGGGGTGGAGCCCGTGAAACCACCGGCCGACGACGAGCTGCTGTCGCCCGTTCCGCGCCCGGACCCCGTCCCCTTCCGCGAGCTGATCGACGACCTCGCCGAGCGGATAGAAGCCACCTTCGGCGTGAGCGCCGGGCGACTGCACCACCACGCCGACCGCCTCGGCCACGGAGCGGCACTGGTGGCCGAGCAGTACGCCGAGCTGCTGGCCTTCGCCGAAGACGTGGCCGTGACCCGGGCCCGACTGGCCGCCCGCCCCCGCGCCCCGGAAGACGAAGAAACCCTGCGCCGGCAACTGGCCTGGCAGGTCGCCCGCCGCAACTACCGCCTCAACGTCGCCCACATCCACCTGAGCACCCATCCGTGCGCCCCGCCACGCACCTCCCCCTGCCCCCTGCCTCCGCCCCCCGGCCAGTGCCCGCCGGGCCGGGCACGGTGACCGGAACCCCAGGCGCAGCACACCTCCCCTCCACGGCCGATGCGGCGATCGAGACGGCATTCGGCTGCGCGCTGGAGGACCTACGGCGCCGCGCCCCACGCGACGGACTGGTCCAGCGGCTGCTGCGGGCGCGAGCCGAACTCGCCGCAGCCGAGGCCCGTGCCCGCACCGTCGCCGACCGGCTACGCGCCGAGCAGGCCCGAGGAGGACGGCACACGGAACTGGACTTCTACGCCGCCCGGCTGCGGCGCGCCGTTGCCGCACGCGACCGGCACCTGGAGTCGATCCGCGAGTGCCTGCAGGCCCTGGCCCCGCCGCCTCTTCCCGGCCTCCCGGCAGGGACGCAGCCCGGCCAGGACCGTGCGCCCGCGCCGGGCCGACCCCGGCTGAACCCGCCCCCTCTGCGCTGACCAGGAGAGGACATGCCTGTGCCCGAGCCCGAATCCGGCGGTGACGCCGAAGCGGCACACCACAACGCCTCCTGTGCCGATGACACCGATGAGGAGGCGTTCGAGGAGGACCTGGTCGTCGAGGACCTGGAAGATCTGGACCTGCGGCTACAGGGATACCGGCCCGCCGACCGCGACAGCGCGGAGGAGTTCCGCCAGCGCATCGATCTGCACCTCCCCGAAATTGAGCGCCTGGCCGCGCACCACGCCGGCCCGGACAGCTTCCTGATCTTCTACGACTCCTCCCAGACCTGGGGCCTGCCCGGCAGCGCACAGCTGCTGGCCGTGCACCTCACGCGCCGGCGCAGCGAGCACACCTTCACACTGGCCACCACATACCTTCCGCTGATGGCCCTGGCCCAGCGGTGGCTGGCCGCCCGCGGCTGCCCGCCGCATGCCCTGGTGCTGCTGCCCGAGGCCGACTGGTGGCGACCGGCCGACGATGCGACCGCCGCCCTGGAGAACCGGCTGGCGACCAGTGCGGAGCGCTACACGCTGCTGGACCACTACACCTACGACGACTTCGACAGCCCGGAGATCACCGTGCTGCTGCATGACAGCGCCACCGTGAGCGCGCACGCCCCCTACCGGCTCCTGGTGCAAGAACGCGGCCTGGAGTGGGGCACCTACATCATCCGCGAGGGAGCCTTCCCCACGCGGGAGGCGGCCAGGCAGTGGCTGTACCGGCGCCACATCGCGCTGCCCCAGCCCGCGCTTCAGCCACCGGCCGCACCTGCACCCACCGCCGAGCGCCGGGGCCGGTAGCGCTTATAGCGCCGGACCGCCGGTTGGCCAAACCGGCTGAACTGCCAACCCTGGAAGGCGGGACACCGGCCCCTCCGCCCGGGCGGGCGCGTCGTTGTCCCGCTGCTGCGCTGCGAAAGGCATATCTGTGACCGAGGGCCCGCACCACCCGCAGGATCCGCACGCCACCGAGGACGTGCTGGAGACGGTTGCCCAGCTCATCGAAGAGCACTTCGGCCGGCCGCTGCCCGAGCTGCAGCACACCGTCTCCCGAGTCCCGGGAACCAACCCCCGTGCCGTCCAGGCCGTGCACGGATTCCACCTGCTGGCCGGCGCTCAGGGGGTACTGGAACGCGCGGAGAACCACCTGCTGGAGATACTCGGCACCGAGCCCGGCGTGCTCGATGAGCAGCAGATGCAGGCCGCGCAGCAGGTGAACGACGCGGTCGCCGCCCGCGACGCGCGGGTACTGGCCGTACTGCACCTGCTCCACCCGCCGGCCGCACCCGCCTGGTCCTCCACGCCCGGCCGTCACGCCGCCATGACATCCGGCCTGCCGCCCCACCCGCCGGGGGCCGTTCGGGCGCAGGCCGCGCGCCGGAGCGCCCGGTGACCCACGGCTCCGCCGGCACCCGTCCCGTCAACGCACACGCCGAACAGCTCCGGCGGGACATCGAAGCCGCCTTCGGCCGGCCCTTTGCCGAACTGCACGCCACGGCCGCCCCCGGTGCCCGGTCCGATGCGGTGCAGGAGGCGGCATTGACCATCTACGCCGGCCTGGTACGTGCCGAACACGGCATCGCCGCCCAGCTGCAGCGGCTGCGGGAACTCACCTCCCCCTCCCGGACAGTGGAGTTGAGCGACGCCAGCCACATCCTGGCCTGCGCACAGCGCCTCGGACAGTTCCTCGCCGCCCGCGACGCCCACGCCGCCGGAGCCGCCGCCGTGCTGCACGCCGCCCACCCGCCTGCGACCGAAGGCCCCGCACTGCCGCCGCCACGTCCCGCGAAGCCGGCGGCAGCCTCCCGCGCCCCGTGACCGGCGCCGACACGCTGCCTGCTTCTTCGCCCATCGCCCCTCGACTACCTGGAGATGCTGTTGCCGCTGCCTGCCTTCCCCCGTGCCACCGCCGCTGACCTGAGCAGGGTGGAGGAGAGCCTGGAAATGCTCGCCCCGCGCTGGGCGGTCTGGACGCTGATGTCCATGGGCGCGCAGCCGCTGCGCTACCGGGAGGTCAAGGACCGCCTGCCCTGGCTGGCCGACGGCCAGCTCTCCCCCCGGCTGCGCCAGCTGGTCGACGACGGACTGGCCGAACGCCTCGAACCCCAGACCCGGCACTCCTGCTACCGCCTCACCGACCGCGCCCACGCCCTCGGCGGGGTCCTGAACACCCTGGCCCAGTGGGCACAGGACCACCTGGAGAAGGAGACCGGCCCGGACGGCAACCCCCGCCCCGTTGCCCGCGCCCAGGACATCGAGGACACCCTCGCCCTGCTCAGCCCGAAGAACGCCCCCGCGGTGCTGTGGGCGCTGCGCGCCCACGGCTGCGCACGAGGCTCCGAACTGGCCGCACTGATCACCCCCCACCACACCTCCACCGCCATCTACCAGCCCATCCGGCAGCTGACCGAGGCCGGGCTCATCCGCCGCGCCCCCACCGGCCAGGGCTTCCAGCTCACCGGCGCCGGCCATGACCTCGCCCCGGTGTGGGCGGCAATATCCGCCTGGGCCGCCGGCCGCCCCACCGACCCGGCACCGGACCACCCCCTGTGGACACACCAGCCCGCACCCGCACCCGCCGCACCCGGGGCCTGGACCACGCACCGCACCAGCAACCCGGCCCCGGCCGGTCCCCCGCCCACCGCACCGGAGCAGCTGCGCCCGGCATGGCGGCCGGGAGACCTCTTCTCCCACGCCGCCCCGGCCCGCCCCGTACCCGCCGCCGCTCGCGTGGGGCGGACACGATGACCCGCGCCTGTGATCCCTCCCCTGCGCAGGTTCATGCCGCCGCGGCGGCCGAGCAGCTGTACCGGCCCTGGATCGTCCGCGTCGTCAGCGAACTGTCCGACGCCGGACCCATCCACCGACGGCAGTTGGCCGCAGCCCTGCCGGACCTGAGCGCCACCACCCGCGACTACGCCATGGGCATCGCCGCCCGCCACCGGCTGCTCCTCTACACCGAGGCCACCACGCCGTCCGCCTACGTCCTGACCGACGCCGGTGAGGAACTGGCCGACTTCTACCACGCGGCGGCCCGCTGGGCCCGCACCCACCACTACCCGGCGCAGGAGTCCACCTTCGTGAGCCGTGCCGGTGCCACCGTGTGGCTGCTGAGCGACCCCGAGGTCCACCTCCTGCTCGGCCACTCCACCACCACGCTGCCCCTCGGGTTGGGCCGCCGCCTCGACCGCCCCGCCACCGAGCAGACGAACAGCCTGGTCACCAGCCGCGTTGCCCAGCCCCACCCCGAGGGCGGCTGGGAACTCGGCCCGGCGGGTGCGGCATTGCGAGCAGTGGCCACCTCGCTGCAGAACTGGGCCGCAGCCCACCACACCGTGCCGCCCATCCCGCCCCAGGTGGCCGCCGCCCGCCGCACCGCACCTGCCACCTCTCCGCCCCAGGCGGTCTCCCTGCGCCGCGCCGCCTGACCGGCCACCCTTCGGGGCCGCCGTGGGCCCGCGCTTCGTTCCGCACCGCAGAAAGCGTTGATGACCACACTTCCTTTCCCGGCCCGCAGCCACGGGCTGGTCCGGCGCCTGTACCTCCCGCGCGCCACCGATGCGTTGTCTTTCTCCCTGGCCACTTACGGCATCCCGCTGCTGGTGCTGGCCACCACCCATTCCGCCGCCCTGACCGGCCTGGCCTTCGCCCTGGAATGGGTGCCCCGCCTCGCCGCGTTCGCGCTGGCCGGCTCCCTGGTGGACCGCCACGGCCCCCGCACGGTCTTCCGCACGGCCTCCGCCGCCCGGGCCGCCGCTGTCGCGGTCGCCGCCGCGGCGCTGGCCACCGCGCCGGACCAGGCCACGGCGATCAGCGCGGTCATGGCGCTGGCGGTGGTCACCGGCGTGCTCACCGAGTTCAGCTACATCGCCGCCGAGACCGCGGGAGCCGCTGCCAGCCGGGCGGCCGGTCCGACCGCGCACCGCGTGCAGTCGGCGCTGCTGGGCATCGAGCACACCGCTCTCCTGGCCGGGCCCGCCTTCGGCGGTGCCCTCCTGCACTGGACCGGGGAACAGGGCATGCTCGCCACCCTCACCGTGCTGTCCGCACTGGCCGCGCTGCTGCCGCCCCGAGTTCCCGGCCAGCACCGCCCCGAGCAGCCGACGGCGCCGGTGTGGAGCGGGCTGGCCACCGGCTGGTGCACCCTGCGGGCACTGCCCACCCTGGCCTGGCTCATCGCGGGCATGACCCTGGCCAATCTGGCGGCGGGCGTCCTGCAGGCCGCCACCCCGATCATCGTGGTGCAGCACTTCGGCCACTCCCCGGCCGCGGTCGGCGTCATCTGGTCCGTGGCCGCCGGCGCGTCCCTGCTGGCCATCGCCGGCGCCCGGTACGCGCTGGACCGCATGGGGATGTGGCCGGTCGGAGCGTTCTGCGCGGCTGTGGCCGCCGCCGCGTGCCTGGCCGTCGCCCACGCCGGCACCTACCGCTCCTACCTGCTGCTCATCGCCGTACTGATGGCTGCGGAAGGAGGCATGATCGTGATGCTGCGCACCCTGCGAGCCCGTCTCATCCCGCCGGAGGTGTTCGGCAGCACCCTGGCCCTGACCATTCTCATCCTGCTGCTGCCGTTCCCCGCCGCCGGCATCGCCGTCGCCCTCACCCCCGCCCACCACCTAGGTCACCTGCTCACCGCCTGCGCCCTTCTGCACGCGGCCGGACTGACCGCTGCCTTCACACGGCTGCGCACCGACCCAGCCCTGCGCACCCCCGCCCCCGCGCCCACCGGGGCGGAGGCGTAAGCGGGCGGCTGCCCCTGGTGCCGGTGCGGTCCACAGCCGCGCAGGGGTTCGCGCGCACCTGGCACTGGCGCCAACCGCTACTGCCGGGACGGAGGAAGGGGTGTGAGGGGCGGTGGCCGTCGTCGGCCGGCCCGTTGCCCGTCACGTCGACGACGACGCGGCAGCCGAAGTCACCCGTGCCTCTAGAGACGGCGCGCGGAACGCCAACTCCCTGCGCTGCACGGTGTGCTGGCGGGGCCGCGAAGGCGCGGAGGCGCCAGCGGCTGATCATCTGCCCCCGACACGGCGCCAGTCGGCAGGCCATCGCCCACCGCCTGCTCCGCCCGCGCTGAGACGCTGCCCGAAGGGATCGCCATGCCCGTGCTCGAGCCGGAGGACATGTCCGGCAAGACCGTCCTGGAGACAATCGACGCGGTCCTGTTCGACGTGCGCGCCCACCCGCTCACCCCCGACCCGGGAGGGCTCACCACCTGCAGCCGCCACCTGCGTCTGCTCACCCACCTTGTGCGGCTCTGCGGCGAAGAAGCCGCAGGCCTCGCCGCCCGCACCGACGAGTCCTCAGCCCTGGCCGAAGCGCAGGTCCTCGCCGTCGCCACACCGTTCCTGGCCGAGGCGCTGGCTCACTACGCCCGCGCCCACTACCCCCTGGTCTGCCTGGCCCAGGACCCCGAGGCCGCACCCGTCACCGTGCAGATGGGCGACTACTACTTTCACCGCGAGGTTCCCCGTGCCCTGGCTGCCGTGCACCGGATGCTGACCGAGGCCCGCGACATGGTGGCCGGCGACCCCGCTGACACGCCCGGGCCCGGCGCACCGGCACCGAGCACGGCGGCGCGCCCGTCAACCGATCCCGCACCCACCGTACGCGGATCCGCCCGCCGCTAGAGCGACACCACACAGGAGCACCCGCCCGCGCATGCCCATGACCGACCTTCCCGGCCAGGCCGGGCAGCTCAGAGAACTCGCCCAGGACTTCGAACAGCTCTACACCCAAGTGCGGGACACCTCCTGCACCCCCGGCACCGACACGCTGCACACCCTCTCCCCGCTGGTGCAGCGCACCCAGGCCCTGGCCGCCACGGCGATCACGCGGCTGACCGCGTTGGACGGCAGCACCTACACGGACGTTTCCGGGAGCCGCGAAACGCTGGCCACCTTGGCCTGCGCCGCCTACTCCGCGGCACTGGCGGCAGCCGACCTTACCCAGGGGCTGTCGGCAAACCCCTACGACGGCGCATCCTTCGCCGGACAGGACGAACCCGACGAGCAGGCCGTGCGTGCAGCCCGGCACGCCGCCGCGACCCCCGTCATGGCCCGGCACATTGCCGACGCTGCACACCAGCTCGACCTGGCCGCCGTCGCCTGCCACTACACCGCCACCGCCATCGCCGGGCAACTCCCCCGACGACCCGGCGCCGCAGCACCCGCACCCACGCCGTACCGAGAACCGGCCCCCGGCACGACACGCAGGAACGGGTGACATGAGCGAACCCCTTCTTCAAGGGCAGGTGTGGGTCTCCCCGCGTCACCTCGCCGGCTCAACCGCCGACGGTGACGCGGGCATGAAGCCGCTCCTCGATCTGGGCTGGCCCATGCAGCACGACGAACTGGGCAACCTCTACCTGACCTCTCCGGAACGCAGCACCGTCCGCCTGGGGTACATGCCCGAAGGCGACGACGACGCCCTGTGGCGCATCGCCGCCTACGACGACCCCTTCGCCGCGCCCCGCTGGGCGGTCGCCTTCAACAACATGGCGCCCACCGAATACGTCACCGCCTTCACCACGGCCCTTGCCACCGCCTACCAACGCGGACCCGACGCCTACCTCACCGGCACCACCCAGCCCAGCCACCGCGCCCTGGAGCCTTTGCGCGACGGCGGCTGGCAGCACACAGCGCAAGCCCGCCTGGCCCGCGTCGAACTCTCGGCACCCGACGGCATGGCCCACCTCGCCTACGACCGCCGTCCGCTGGACCACCAGCAGGAACTGACCACCCTTGAAACACGCTGGTACCTGTGGGGCGGCCCCGCCCCGGCAGCGGGCTGGTACATCACCCTCTCCTCCCACACCCCACTCCACCTGGTCACCGCCGTCACCGCCGCCGTCGCCGACCCCTCACCGGTGCTGCGCTGGGACGGCGAACTCCTGCGCATCACCCGAAAGCACGCCACCATCACGCCCGTCACCCCGCCCGCACCGACACCCCTGGACATCCACCGCCGCAGCACCAGCCCTGGCGCGTCGGGCAGCATCCCGCGCTGGTCCACCTCCTCACGCCCGGCCCCGCCCCCCGCATCTGGCCCTCCCTCCCGCCGCCGCTAACGAGACACGCCCGCGATGCCCTGCGCTGTTCGGCCAGTGCCGCTCCGGGTGAACATTCGCCGCGCCCGGTCGGCAACCTCCATTTGCCAAGAACATGCTCCGCGGCGCCCAGCCTCCGGTGGTTGCCTTCCATCTACGGACGCTCGGTGCCCGCCGGTCGAGGAGGGGACCTCCATGCGCCGACTGCGGTACACCGGCACGGGAGTCCGGAGCCCCGGCGAGCAGCGCGCGATAGACGCGCCCGGCAATGCGGCACCGCCTGAGCGGTATGCCCCTCGCGCTCGCGTACTAGGGTGACCAGGTGGCATCCCTGAGTCGTTCCGCGCTGATCGAGGCGCTGGCTGCCGGCCGTCCCGATGACCTTCGTGGTGTGGCCGAGAACTCGTGGCTGGACTTCAAACGGTCCCCGTACGACCTGACCTCCGAAAAAGGCAGGTTCGAGCTATGCAAGGACGTGGCAGCCTTCGCCAACGACCAAGGCGGGCTGCTCGTGCTAGGTGTGGGAACGGAGAAGAAGAGCAATCAGGCGCTGGAGGTCGCCAGCGACTTCAAGCCCTTTCCACAGTGCCGGGCAGATGTTGTCCAGTATGTCGATACCCTGAACGAGTACCTGCGCCCACGCGTAGCGGTTAGCCACCACTGGTACCACGACCCTGGCCGGAGCACTGCGGGACCCAATCTGTACTACCTGGTGCTCGAGGTAGAACCCATCCCGGAGCTCTCGCGCTACGTCCTGGTCCGTAAGATGATCAACGACAAGGGCCGGTTCGCCGAGGGGCTCGCGGTCTCCGTGCGGCACGGTGACCGGACAGTCTACATGCCTTCGGAGGACGTGTACCAGCTCATCAACGAGGGTCTGCGGATGCGGGATGCCCTCCCTGCGAGTGCGCTGGTACCCGCGCAGGAACAGTGGGGAGTGGAGCCTGACCAATCCCTGGACGAACTCGAGCAGCGACAGGACTGGGCGGAGACTCCTGTCTTGCTCTGGCAGAGCTTGCCCTCCAAGCCATCGTCGCAGATCCTGCCCGGACTTCACAGCCATGACGGGATCAAGGGCGCTCTGCGTCGTCAGGACGTTCTGCGGGACTCGGGATTCAACTTCGCTGACAACACCGGGCGTCTGCAGACCCTCAGCGGTGGTCTGTTCATCGGCCGTCGACGCTGCGCGGTGTGGGTGCGGCCGGACGGCCTGATGACTGCGGGTGCGGTGGCGAACATGGACATGCTGTGCTGGGGTGCGCAGCCCCTCGCCCGGGTCCAACGCATCAACGTACACGTGGTGACTGAGATGACCCTGGAGTACTTCCGTCTTGCGGACAAGCTGGTCATCCCGCGCGTGCCAGGGCCGTGGCGCCACCGGATTGTCGTGCGCCGTTTTGGCGGCGAGCAGCCGCGTGTCTTGGCGCCCGGGGGAGGCATGATGCAGAGTTTCCTGAGTGATGCCTCGCCGCCCAGCGCGGACACCTGGGACCATACTTGGGCGGCAAACGGAGATCCGGAACGGGACGCCTACGAGGCGCTTGAGCGCTTCTACACTCTGTTCGGCGTCGATGTGGCCTCCAACCCCGACGTCGAGGGCGTCCGGGTGCTCGAGGAGCGGTTGCGGGCGAAGTGACTGCTGACGCCTTCACTGCTGCAGGTCGCAGCGGACGCACTGTTGAGACGACTGGATGCTGGGCCGATATTCGATATTCATTCCTGAGATGCTCGGCGGCCGTGTCCGTTACGCGGCCCAGGGCTCCCCCTGATCCGCTCCCGCGGCGCGAGTAGACGGGCCAGATACTCGGGAAGCTCGGTAGCTGCGAGAGGCTGAGGGAGAGGTCATCCTACCGGGCCGCATCCCCCCGGCGCAGGTGCTGACGGCTGAACTTGCGCATGCAGCATCATCACGCTACGAGGTTGAATCGTGAACTCGGATCTTGTATGTGGCTGTGGTTGCGTATATTGGACGCTGCCTTCGGCTCGATGCGACGCATCGGGCAGGCCGCAACGGGCGTACCGCCCAGTGGAGGGATTCCATGGCCGAGAACGACTGGCAGAAGGTCGCCACCACACTGCGTCGGCTTTTGGCGGGCCCGACGGAGGATCAACGCAAGCTTGCGGCTCACCTATCCGTACCCCTTGATTGCGCAACACCCAGCCCAGTGGCCGCTGCTGTTCTCCGTGCCTTCCTCGTCCGGCCCCTGCGCTTGCGGACCGTAACCACTCGGGGCAGGAATGGATGGTACACCCAGCGGCCCGACGTGGACATCGCTCCGATTGATCATCCGGAGTACGACTACCTCAGGAAGGTGGCGGTGGAGGCGGCCATGTCAGTACCCGCCTTCCACGAGATCACCAGCCGAGACCTCCTCGACGCGTGGCTGGAGGTGGCATGGGCCCGGCGCGCTGTCTCCTGCCTGGAATCTTTGCGTCCCCAGGTAGGGGATATAGCCATTGCCACCACGCGCAGGGGGGCCGACCCGCTGGTCGGGCAGATCAGCTCGATCAGTTCCAATGCCCGGCTGAACTTTCGAGGGGGCCGGGGCCGCGGGGCCTGGGTACACACCGTCCAGCGCGTGGTCCGGGCCGGTGACAGCGAGCATGCTGATCTCGAATTGGAAGCGCGGAAACAGGTAGCTGACGCCGACCGATATCCCGGACGAGTCACCACAGTTGAGCTGGAACGGTTGGCCCGATGGGCTGTCACCCGTGTGCCCTCCCGCACGGACCGAGCAGCCCTGCGGGAGGCGCTAGCAACCGCTGATGCCGAGCGTCCGATGCAAGTCGTCCTGGAGAGACACCCGTCACTGCTTGCGAGCGTAGTAACGGGGAGCCACGGAGTCTGGGTCATCCCGCAGGCATTCTTGGGAACCGGACGCATTCCCGATTTTCTCATCGCGAGCCGTACTTCTGCGGGCCTACGTTGGCATATCGTTGAGTTGAAAGCTCCGACCGAACGGCTGACGAACGTTGGGAACGGCCACGAGGTAGAGGCCCTGCGGAGGGCTATTAGTCAGATCCACGATGCACGTGACTGGCTCAAAGAAAATCTGCTGTCTGCTCGCCAGGACTATCCGGGCATCACTGTGGATGCGCGTGGCCTGATCCTTATGGGGCGGGAAGACCCGACGGACAGCGCCAGCAAGATCCGAGACCGCTGGTCAGTGGATTCCCGGATCAGCATCCGAACCTACGATTGGCTCTTGCGGGCATCGGAGCATGAGTACTCGGAGGTGTGGGGCCTCCTCGACGAGGAGACCAGAGATCTTGACCAAGACAACTGGTGAGTTCTTCCACTGTAGTCACGCTCACACCAGGCGTCTTGCCGACTGACATCGGCTTGGACCGCGCTGGCACTGACCACAGGACGCCAGGAGACGGTGAGTGTGGGCCACAGCCGCCGATGATGCAAGGTGGGTCTGCACAACATCGCGTCCGGCTGTGCCGGTGGACCCGCACGGCCGCCGTACGTAGGCGAACGACCCCGCAGCGACCAACTCGGTCCGCTCGCCGATGTCGACCCGACGCGCCAGTAGGTGCCCATGTGGCCCTGGCGGTCAGCCCGCCAGGGCGGCGACGGGCACCGCTGGCCCGCCGATCACTGCGAGAACGATCGCGATACCCGGCCCACCACGTGGTCGACCCCGGCCGACCGGACATACTCCGGAACTTGGCATCCTCGGTACGTCGGCGCTGTACGGCAGCCCCGCACCCCGAACGCCTATCCGGCCCATGCCAAATACAGCCCGAGCGCGGGCACGGCCGAGCCACTCACCAGCCCTGTCCGGTGGGAATACAACAGGCGCAGCCAGGAGTGCACCCGCACCTCTTCCCTCTGCCGTCTGCGGGTCCTGCGATGCCATGGAGGCGGCCCGGCGGGACAGCAGGCGTCCCGACCTTCCTTGACCGCCACCGCAGCGATCACCAGCGCGGCGACCGGGTCGTCCCAGCCCCAGCTCAGGGTGTCGCTGGCGACCGGGTCCACCAGCAGCACGGCGGACACGTAGGCGCACAGCAGGATCTACCTGGAGTGCGCGACCGCCGAGCCGGAGTTCACGGCAGGCGCGGCGCTGGGTGGTGGATAGCAACGGCATTACCACCAGGGAGAGTGCGGCAAGCGTGATGCCCGGCACCGAGGTGTCCGCCTGGTGTCCCGGGGCCAGGGTGCGGACGGCGTCGACGGTGACATAGGCCGCCAGCGAGAAGAAACGAGATCGCGATGACTCGCAGCACCCGCGCCTCCCTGGTGTCGCGCACCGCCGGGTCCGTCGCGGAGAATTGCCAGGCGACCGCGGCGGCCGAGGAGACCTCACGACCGAGTCGAGGTCGAATCCGACCTGGTCAGGTCGTCACAGCAGGCTCGACCGCTGCGGCCAAGGCGGTGCGGATGATGCTCAGGTCCGCAATCATCGCCTCGACTTCGGCCGGCTTGGCCGCGGGCCGGTCCTGGAGCCAGGCCACAGGGCGGCCGTGCTGGTGTCGGCCGACCGCCCTGTGGCCATGCGACCCCCTCCTGGGGGGAGCCCAGCCGCTGGACGGCGTTGGCCGCCCGCAGCGCGCTAACGGCCTACTCGGGATGGGGTCGGTGGCCGCTAGAGTTGCGATCGAGTTGGCGAGCAGTCCCCGCCGTTCGTCGGCGCAGAGTCTGGACGCTTATACCCGCCTTGCCTGCCAGAGCCAGCTGCAATTCAGTCGGTTCGCGGTAGTCCTCGACAGGACTGAAGTGCGGCGGACTCGCAGTTCGCGGACAGCAGAGGGCAGTTGGGCAGCGGGCACTGGTGAACCCCCTCCAAGCATGCTCAAGTAGACCCCTTCCAAAGAACACGCAGGTCACGAAGGGGATGTGGTCTTGAGTAGCGGACTTGCTCGGCAAGGCTTTGCCACCACGGTGTCGGCGCTGCGGCTGCGGGAGTGGCGGCTTGGTCCGGGCCAGCCTGCGGCGGTCCTTGACCAGTTCACTGACGAGGACTTCGCCTTCGTGGTGGATGACCGCGGCGATGTTCATATCCGGTCGCGAGACGGCCGGTTCTATCTCGGCTGGTTTCCCCAGGGCCGCCCCGGCGGCCCGGACGAGGGCTGGAAGATCGCTGTGTCCGGAACCGCAGAGGAGGCCGGGTACAACGTGTCCTTCACGGTCATGACACCGGCCGAGGTAGTCGCCGCAGCCGTGACCGCTGTGCTGGGCACATCCCGACCGCTGACCTGTGCGTGATCCTTCCCGGCCCGCCATACGCCCCGCCGTGCCGGGTGTCGGCTGGGGCCGCCGACACATCTGGAGAACGCCTTGCCCGAATCCAAGGACCTCACGGTCCGTGAACTGATCCAGCGGCTGAACGCTTGCAACCCCGACGCGGTGGTGCGTCTGGCGGTCAACCCCTTCTTCCCCTTCTCCCACTTCCTCGGCGAGGTCGTCGAGGGCACCGAGGACGGCGGCGGTGCGGCGGTGTTCCTCGGCGAGGCCGGTCAGCAGGGCTACCTGCCCCTGCCGGTGGCCCAAGCCCTGACCTGGCTTCCCGCCAATCCGGTCCCCTCCCGCCGCGCACGCCGCCGCGCCGCCGGATCAGAGGGCACGCAGTGACCTGAGAGGCCCCGGCCGACCTCGCCTTTCGATGCGCGTCTCGCGTCGCCCAATGACGTGGTCCTGCTGCTGTCCAAGGCTGCCGGCCTGCCGGCCAAGCCGTTTCCCGCCGCGCCTCTTCCCGGTGTTCGCCCTGCGATGCCTTCGCCTGTCCGCTTCGACTGTTCACGGAAGGTCTATGCACCTGATTCGGCTGTCCATCGGCTCCACCAGTGGAACCGCCCACTGGGGCGTCATGCTCGGCTCCCGCCCGCTGACCGTCTGCTCCACCTACTCACCCGATCTTGCGCCCACCGGCGACCACACCGCCCACTCGATCTGTCAGGCCTGCGCGCGGGCATTCCTCATCCTCACCGCGGCCGAGCACGCCCCCGGCCCCGCGCTGCTGGCATCCGGCGCCGGAGCCCGGGCCGCCGGTCACCTGGCTATCCCCGGCCACCTGCGAGGCTACTGTGGGAAGAGCCTGGATAGGCGGCCGGCAACGGCGGGCAAGGCCTGTGCCAACTGCACAAGACTGGCCTCCTCGCTCACGGCCTTTCTCCAGTCAGCGGACGGGCTGGTCCTGCCGCCGGCCGCGCCGTGCCACAGTGCGGAACCCGTGCTGTGGGCGCTGCGGGGCCGGGCGGACCTGACCACGGGCCACCGCCGTAACGCGGCGACCGGCAGGGCGTTCTGCGGGCAGCCGCTGTGGGGCGAGAACCCCGGCGCACTGCGCGAGTGCAGCGCCTGCCTGCGCCACTACACCGAGGCAGCCGAGGTGCGGCTGCAACTCACCGTGCCGCACATGCGCAATGCGGCCGAGGGCGGGGCCCCTGACGACGCTGAGGAGCTTCGCGACCGAGCCGCTGCCTTGCGGGTCGGCGATGCCTTCACCGTGAGCGGCTGTCCGGATGAGCACCGGGTGGTGGCCGTGACCGATCTCGGTGAGAGCCAGCTGGATGTGTTGGTCTACGTGCCGGGACCGGAGCAGGTCCTCGATGTCCGCGTCCCGCGCGACCGGCTGGTCACCATCCGCCGCCGGCCGAGATCCAGTTGAGCCGCGCCGCTGCTGTGAGGGACGTGCAGCGGCGGTCCGCCACCTCTGTGCTGGTGGTGACCGAGAAGACAACAGGTGAGCCCTGTCCCGGTGATGACCGGGGCAGGGCTCACCTGCGTGGTAGGTGCGGGAAGCGTGGGGAGCGCGGTGGCCGGGCTCACAGGGTGGTGCCGGCGAAGGTTCCGTCGAAGCCGAGCGCGGCCAGTCCGGCGTCCCGGGTGGTGTGCACGGCCTCGGTGGGGCCGCTGAACTGGTCGAACCACCGGCCGCTCAGAGCGGGCTCGTAGGTTTCGTGGCCGCTGCGGCAGCGGCGCCAGATGCGGTCGCCGACGTTGAGCAGCAGCCAGTCGCGGTCGACCCCGCACTGCGGGCACCTTTGTACGGTGCCGTCGATGACGAGCGGCTGCGGCCAGCGCATCATCCGGCCGGCTACCTCCGCCGGCGGGCGCAGCTCCTGGGGAAGGAAACCGTCCTCGCCCATCGGGGCGGCCGACGGCGTCTGCCCGGCCTGCGGCGTCTGCTGTGCGGGAGCGGTGGTGGTGGGCTGGGGCTGCTGCTGGGCCCGCCGGGCACGGCGGGCGCGGACACGTCGGAACATCGGCTGCCTCCTGGCGGGTCGGGGCAAGATCTCCTGATCTTCCACGGGCGCGTATGGGGCCGTCTACTCACAAAACCGTGAAGCTCACCGGCGCCGGTGCAGCGGGCCCGGCTCGTGGCCGGGTGCTGCCTCAGCGGACGGGAGGGAGGCGGCTGAACGCTTCGTTCCCCGTGCTGTCTCGCCGGCGGCGGGGAGGTTGGCGATGCGGCGCAGCCGCCAGATCAGCACGTCGCTCAGCGCGTGGGCGCTGGCCAGTTCGCGCTGGCCGACGGCCTGGGCCAGCAGTGCGGACGGGTCGTGACCGGTGCCCTCGGCGTCGGCCAGGGTGGCGGCCAGCGCCGGCCAGCTCGCCTCGTCCAGAACCCGTTGCGCGAGCTGGGGCAGTGCGGTGCGGACGGCGTCGGCGAGCCGGTCTCGCTCCGGTGACGGAAGGTGCCGGCCGCGCTGACGGAGGGCTGCCATGGGTGAGGCGGAGGCCTGAGCATAGGCGGCGCGCAGATGCTGTGACGCCTGCCGGGCGGCGGCGGCCTGCTGGGCGTGCCGGTTCTTCGCATGCCAGCGGGCGGAGGCGATGGCCAGGAAGATCAGCATGTCGATCAGCATCGCGGAAGCACCGGCGTCCTCCCCGCGGCCCATGGCCGGTCCGCCCAGCACCAGTTCCCTTGCCGCTCGCCGCAGCGCCTGGTCGTGGCGGCGCCGGGCCCGCAGGTGGAAGCGGGTGGCCCGCTCGAAAGCGAAGGCCGCCTCGCGCAGCTGGCGGCGAGTGTGGGCGGCGGAGGTCTTTGCGAGCGCATCGAGGACTTCCCCGGCTCCGGCCAGCTGGGCGGCCACCGCCGCGTCCCCGCCGTGTTCGATGATCAGCACTGCTGCCCAGACCGCCTGGGTGGCCGCCTTCCTGGCAGCTGCGGCACTGCGCCGGGAGCGTGCGGTGCGGCCACCGTTGCCCGCATGCGCCGTGCCGTCCGGGGCCGGTGCGGGCCTTGTGGAGAGCCGCTCGCGGATGCGGGGCAGGGACAGGTCGGGGGCGAGCTTGGAGCCGGAGTAGAACACCGGCTCACCTGCTCGGTTGCGGTCATCGGGCAGGGCCACGGTGTAGCCCAGCAGATCCCCCGAGGGGGCGGTGCGGCGGCGCACCAGCAGCCCGGCGCCGGCCAGGCGGGCGAAGAACTCCTCCTCAACCCGCGCCCCGGCGACCGCCTGGCGGACCGCTTCGCGCAGTTCCTCCCGTGCGGTGCGCTGCCGCTGGTGCCGCCTGGCCTTGTGGCGTTCCGCACTGGTGGGGCGGCGGGCCGCCGTGCCGTCCCCGGTGTTGAGGCGGCGCAGACCGTAGTCTTCCTCGACCCGGCGGGCCTCGGCCTGGACCCGGGCGGCGTCCCGGTGGAATCGGGGTGTGCGTCCGTCTTCGCGGACCAGGGTGGCGACGATGTGGATGTGGTCTTCGGCATGCCGCACGGCCACCCAGCGGCACGCGGCGTCGTCGCCCTTCGGGGCGATGCCAGCGGCGGTGACCATGCGCTGGGCGATCTCGGCCCACTGCCGGTCGGTGAGCACGGGGTCTTCCGGAGCGGCGCGGACCGACAGGTGCCACACGTGCCGCTGGGGCCGGCGGGGTTCGGGGCGGGCGAGGACGGGCTGGTCCAGCAGCTGCTGAAGCTGCGCCAGGGTGGCGTCCGGGTCGCGGCCGGGGTCGGGGGCCAGCCCGTCCCAGGCGGCCACCAGATGGGGGTCGATGTGTTCCTCGTGGGTTCCGGGGCCGTAGAGGTAGTGCAGCAGCCCGATGGTGCGTCGGCCCCGTTTGTGGACCTGGGGTATCACGCGGGCCGCCCGCCCTGCAGTTCCGTGACGGCCGTGACGGCGTCGTCGGCCCGGCGGGCAGCCTGCTGCACGGCCTTCAGCACCGCCTCGGTGTGCGGGGCGTCGGCTCCGGAGTTGAGCGCCTTGGCGACCTGGTTGAGGTTGGTACCGATCCGGCCCAGATGCCGGCGGACGGCGAACAGCTCGGACAGGATCTCCCGCTCCGTGGCGATCACCGCCTGGGTGCGGTCCAGGTCGCGGGCGGCGTTCAGCGCGGCATGGGCGAGGAAGGCGGCCACGCTCATCCGGCAGGAGGCCGCTGCCTCGGCCAGCATCTGGAATTCTTCTTCGGACATGCGGCAACTGGGCTGGTGCACGCGCTTCTTCTCTCCGCGCAGCCGCTGGCGTGGCCGGCGGCGCGGCGGAGTGGGAGCGGCGTGCGGGCAGGTGACGGTGTGGCACGACTGCTCGGCCGCCCCTTCGCGGTGCGGTCCGCCCTCGGCCGCATCCCCGCGGACCGGTGCCCCCTGGCTCCGGTCCCCTCCCGCCACCCCTGGGGCGGGGGAGGCAAGTGCATTGCTCCCGGTGGGAGCAATGCACTTGCTATATCTTGCTCGGGTTCGGTCCGGTCCCAGGTCCTGGTCGCGGTCCGCGGGTGTCGGGGCGGGGCTCGTCATCGATGCTCCTCCTGGAGCCGGAGGATGTGCTGGGCGCGGGCGGCAAGGGCGAGCAGCTCCTGCGGACCGTCCAGCACCTGCGGCACGCAGGCGGGGCGGTGCTGGATGAGCCACTGGCCGCCGGGAAGGGCAACGGCGGCGTGCAGCAGACCGCGGCGGACCAGGACCTCCGCCCAGGCGTGGGCTTCTGCGTCACCGGCCGGTCGTCCGGCGCGGGAGGTGGGCATGTGCGGCTCCTTCGTCGGGGCGGTGGTCCGGCGGACCGGTAACGGCCTGCCGGATCACCAGGTGCGATGGGGCGGGGTCAGCGGCAGATGCGGCAGCGGTCCAGGTGGGTGTTGAGCGCGCGGGCCATGGAGCGGCGGCAGTTCGCCGCGCGGACCGGGTTCACGGTGGCGGCCCGGTGCCCGGACAGGGCCGCGGTATTGGACAGGAAGGCCAGCTGCCGCTCGAAGCGGGCGCGGATGTAGGCGAACTGGCTGCACCGGGTGCGGGTCACCGGGGCCTCCTTCTCCGAAGGCTGTTCGTTCACAGGGGGATCTCGGTCCGCAGGCGCTGCAGGAGCGGTCCGATGCGGTCGTTGCCGAGGCGGATGTCGTGGCTGCGCAGCACCTGGCGGAGCAGGACCCGGGTAAGGCGCCCCTCGCGCTCGGCCACCTCACGGACCAGAGGCAGCAGGCGCTGGAGGGTCTCCTCCTCGGACTCGTCCTCGCTCGCGGACCGGTCCGCGCCGGGAGGGGCGGTGCCGGTCCCGGACCGTGCCCGGTCCGCGCCGAGGGCTGCGGACCGTTCCGCTCCGGGAACTCCGGCCCGGTCCGCAGGCTCCGCACCGGTCCGGTCCGCATCGGGTGCGGACGTCGGCTCCAGGGTTTGCGCGGACCGGTCCGCCGGCGGACCGTCCGGGGAGGACGCGCGGTCCCGGTCTGGACCGGCACCGGGGATCACGGTCCGCCGGACCGGTCCGTCCGCAGGTGCCGATTCGCGGTCTGCACCGGGTACTGCGGACCGGGTTTCGCGCACCGCCGTGGCGGACCGGTTCGCCCGTGCCGGGGTTCCACGGTCCGCTGCGGGAGCCGGTCCGGACCGCCCAGAGGGCTCCGGACGGTCCGCGTATGTCACCGCTGCGGCCGGACCGGTCCTGGTGCCGGGACCGGCCGGCGTCAGGAGCCGTGCCCCGGACCGGTCCGCGGGCCAGGACGGAGCGGCGGCCGTTGCGGACCGGTCCCCAGCCGCAGCGTCCGGCGGCTGCTGCGACACCGCCCACCACGGCGGGGTGCCCATGGGAACGAGCTGCTCCGGTTGCGGACTGTCGGAGCCGTTGGCTGCGGACCGGTCCGGACCGTGGTGGTCCGGGCGGTGGCTGCTGCCGGTGGGGTGGTGGCGGGTGATCAGGATGTAGAGGTGGACTGCGCCGGCCAGGGCGAGTGGGGCGAGGGTGGACAGGATGGCCACGACGCTGTCCCCCAGGCGCAGACCGGTGGTCACGGTCTGCTGGTTCAGCCGGATGGCGTGCAGGGCGTTGGCCCAGATGCTGGCGGCGGTGGCCCCGGCGAACAGCGTCCACACGTACAGCCGGGCACGCAGCGGTGCGGTCGCCATCACCAGCAGGGCCCGTACGCCGTAGGCGATGAACCCGTCGATGACCAGGGGGAAGAGGTAGGTCAGCATGCCGCGCACGTGGATGGCGACGGCCATCTGCTGCAGCGCGTCGTACGACAGGGCGCAGCCCGCCGTGCCCAGGGCGATGATCGCGATCCGGTCCCAGGCGCCGACCGGGGCGATGGTGGTGGGGGAGGGCTGTCTCATGCGGCCTCGCCGAGGGCGCGGCGCAGCCGGCGGGCGGTGCCCTTGCCCCGCACCGGCACGTCCTTGGCCTCCGAGCGTGCCTTCTTGGCCCCCGTCGCCGTCTTGGCGCCGGATTCCTCGATCAGGCCCCACAGCCGGTCGCGTTCGGTGAGCTCGTGCTCGGCCCGCCGCAGCAGGTCGCGGGCCCACTTGTAGCGCAGGCGCAGAACGGTGGCCAGGCGGTGGGCGCTCCAGCCGCGCACATACGCGTGACGGGCGATCATCTTGCGTTCGCTCGGACTCAGGTGCACCCACCGGCCGCTGAGCACCGAGCGGATGCGGGCGTAGTCCAGGCGGTGCTCGATCTCGGCGTGCAGCGGGGCGCGTTCGGCCGCGGTCAGCCCGCCCCACACTCCGTCCTTGCTTACGGAGTCCAGCGCCGCCTCCAGGCAGGTGCGACGCACCGGGCAGCGGGCGCAGATCTGCTTGGCGCGGGTGATGGCGACCAGGTCACGCGGGGTGGGGAAGAAAATCGCATCGGACTGCTCGGCGTCCATGTCCCGGCACGCGGCCTCGAGGTGCCAGGTGCGGTCCGCCAGCGCCCGCAGGGGCAGGACAGCGCCGTCGTCGCTGCCCGTGGTGGATTCATGCATGGGTAGGGTCTCCTCATCGCCCCGGCGGCCAGGTGCGCCGCAGCTCGGCGGCCGGACCGGCGGCAGGCCGGGGCGAAGGCGGTTCGGGGGCGCGGCGGCCGGCCGCGCCCGGGGAAGTGGGGGCCGCTCTAGGCGGGCTGGTGGCGGCGCCGGTCGGGGCCGGTCAGGGCGATCTGGGCGCACATGCCGGCCAGACGCGAGGCGACGCGATCCCCCAGGCGTTCCCGCAGCACCGGCTGGCCCGGCGGCATGCCGGGGGTGCGCGCGGGGGCGAGGTTGGAGGTGATCAGCGTCGGCAGCTGGTGGGCGTAGCGCCAGTTGACCAGCCGGTAGGTGATCTCCTCGGTCCACTCCGTGGTCCGCGCCGCACCCAGGTCGTCCAGCAACAGCAGCGGGGTCCGCATGGTGCGCTGCAGCAGCGACTCCGGATCCATCCCCTCCCGGGGGCGGGTCCGCGCGTACAGGTCCGCGGCCGTGGTGGCCTGCCAGCGCACCCCCAGCCCGGCAGCCGTGAGCGCCCGGATGGCGCCGTACGCCTGCCAGGTCTTCCCCGTGCCGGTCGGTCCGAGCAGCAGCAGCGAGGGGCCGGTGGTGATCTGCCTGCGCCCGGCGTCGTTGCTCCCCGGCGGAACCGCCGCAGCCGCAACCTGCGCCACCCAGGCGGTGATCCCGCGGTGCTCGGCGGTCGCGTCCCGGAAGGCGGCCGGGATCCTGGCCTGCGCCGCGACCAGTGCGGGCACCGGCTCGGACCGTTCCGGCAGCGGCGCGGACAGATCCAGTCCCATCGCCTCCGCCTTGGCCTGCAGCCGGGCCATCAGCCGCGCGTTGCCCACCGGCTGCGGCAGCGCCCGCCGTACCGGCCTCACGCTCCTCACAGCGCCTCCTCGTACACCGAGGCGTCCGCCGGATTCGTCCACGGCTGGTAGGCCTGCCGCACGGCAGCCCACGGACCGGCCGGCACCACGGCCGACGGCGGATCGGAGGCCGGCGAGGCGTTGACCACCTCGTGCACCAGGCTCGGCAGCACGCTCGGGTGCAGGCCCTTGGCACGCTGCCGCTCCAGCGCCACCCGCAGGGCCTCCGCCTCGAAACCCTCCTCCAGCAGCGTGCGGACCTGGCGGCCCAGATGCCCCAGGACATCCTTGGGCGGGCGCCGGACGCAGGCGGTGACGTACTCGGCCAGCAGGCTGCCGGCCGAGACCTCCTGCGAGACGGTCCCCGGCGCGGGCGCGGAGCGCCCCGAAGGAACAGATCCAGGATCCAAGATCCTAGATCCAGACACCGAGCCCTCGACGAACCCTCGACGAGCCTCCTGCGATTCCCCCACGACACTCGGCTGACCTGGGCTTTCTCCCCATGCCAGGGATGGGGCGGCCGAGGACTCCGCCATCACAGGCAGACTGCCGCTCACCGGGGGCCCGGCGAGGTGCGAATCGGGCTCAATCGGGTGATCGGGGACTCCCGTACGGCTCGTCGAGCCCTCGACGAGCCGCTCGGAAGCGGGCGCCGGTCCGGGCGAAGGAGGCGCCACCACGGGCGCCACCGGAGCCGGCGAGGCCGAGCGGGAGCAGGATGCTTCACCGCAGCCGCCGCACCGCAGCGCCGCTTGGTGGACCGGGCAGCGCGGAGAACGCGGGGCCGAGGGGCGGTCGATCCGCTGGTGGCGCTCCCAGGTCACGATGTGTCCGTATGTCCGGCCGTCGCAGCCGCTGTAGCGGCAGATCAGCCCGGCTCGCGCCAGCTGGTCCAGGTCGCCCTCGACGTGGGCGGGGGTGTGCTCCGGACGCAGCGGCCACAGCCGCCCGGCGATGATCGCTGGATGATCCCGGAACCGTCCCTGGTCATCGGCCAGGGTCAGGAGTCCAACGAAGGTGCGCTCCGCGGTGAGGGAGACCTCCGCCAACGACTCGGAGATAAACATCTCCGGCTTCACGGTGCGTATCCGGGCCATCAGGCAGCCCTTCCGTCCAGCAGCGCGGTCCGCAGGTGGAAGGTGCGCGGCTGCTGCCAGCCCGCGTCCGGATACGTCCGGATGATGCACCGCGCAGCGGTCAGCACCTGCGCTCGGGTGAGGACCACGGGCGCTCCGGCCTCATCCAGGGCCGTCACCTCCAGGTGCGGCCACCGGGTGTGCGGACCCTGCAGCCCCACCTGAAGTGAAGCGGCGCCCGGAATCATCTCTGACAAGAACTCGGCCAGCCGACGTGCCCGCGGACTGGAGCAGGCAGGTCCACGAGGGACGTTCAGCCCTTTGTTCAGGGCAGCGGACATGCAACACTCTCCCTACAAAGCCGCCCCGGGTATTCCCGAGCCAAGGGCCGAGGCGGTGGTGTACAGGTGATCTCGCGCCCCTGCCGGGGGCGGGAGTGTCATCGGCCGTCCGGCGCCTGAGAGTTCCCGCTCTCAGGCGCCGGAGGCGTGTTGTGGGCCCAGACCCACCCGGGGCGGTGGTGCGCGTCCCGCCATTACCTTCGATCTCCCTCTTTCGGCGGGGCCGGAATGCTCCGCATCGGCCAGCAACATATGCACACTGCCGGACAGTGATCCAGCCCCAGCTCTACAAATCCTGAATGTCCCGCGACGTAAGCAGCCCTTAGGGTGCCTGCGGCAAAATCCCCTGCGGAAGAGTTCCTGGGGTCGATGGCGTCACACCGCCATAGGGCTCCGCAGGAAGACTGAGGGGGTTGGCCGGGCGACGTTGCAGGTGCTGGCCACGGCGGTGAACACCTGGCCAGGGGCTGTAGCGGCGTCCGACGGCTCAGTGCTCAGTGCCCGGTCCAGCCCGGAGGGAAGGAAAGCGGAACCCGTGCACAACCTCATCGTGCACGCTCCCTTCTCACCCGGAACCGCGGCGGAATCGCCGGTAAAACGGACCCTATAAAGGCCAAACATCGCCGGTCAACAGCTCCGGGTGCGGTCTGCCGTGGAAGCGCTTCCATCTCCGCTCTCCGCAGCCGGGAAGGACTATAGGTCGAAGGGCTAACCCTCTTTGTTTCCCGGGGACTTGGCTGTGTGCCGCAGACTCACGAAGCGCCCCGATACTCGCCGGGCAGGATGTGGTAGGCGGTTAAATACTCTTCGTAACCGGCAAATATTTGCCGGTTCTCGAAAAGCGGCAAGTTTTTGCCGCTTTCTCGCGGTTCTACTGTCCTGGGCATCCCGGTGTCCCCCGGTTGGATGGTCTTGGCTGGAAATGCCTGGTTTGCTCCGGCATCCTGCTTGTGCGTCGCGCGAGGGCACCACGGAAGGGGCGTGCCATGACAGTCCGGAACGAAACACGGTCGGCCGGTGATGGGTCGCCCCCGGAAGGACTGATGGGGCTGGCACCTCTGATGCGGGCCTGGCGGGCTGCTGCCGGCGAGCGGCTTGGCCTCGGCAAGCCACTGACCCAAGAACAACTCGCGGCCCGGGCTGACGTCAGCCTGCGCTGGGTACGCAACCTGGAGCACGGCCTGCCGGTCAGGCCCAAGCCTGAGGTGCTCGAGCGGCTCGCGGATGTCCTCGGGCTGGACCGCTCCCAGCGAGCCACCCTGTACCTGTACACCTCACGTACCCTGCCGCTGGTCACCGAAGTGGAAGAACCCGCCGCGCAGGCACTGCGGATCCTGCTGGACACCCTGATGCCCCACCCGGCCACCATCACCAGCAGCACCTGGGACATCCTCGGCTACAACGACGCGGCCGGGGACTGGTTCCCCTGGGTCCAGGAGCCCGGCGCCAATGTCATGCGCTGGTTCCTCCTCGATCCCGAAGCCCGCGACCAGCTCAGCGACTGGCACCGGCACGCCAGCGACATGATCGGCATGCTCCGCGTCTCCCACGCCCAGCACCCCGACGATCCCGAATTCGTGGCGTTGCTGGNCCAGCACCCCGACGATCCCGAATTCGTGGCGTTGCTGGAGGAGGTCCTCATGGACCCCGAGTGCCTACGGATCTGGCAGCGTGAGCAGCGGGTACACGAGAATGACAACACCCACATGCGTGCCCTTCTGCCCGGCCATGGGATGGAGGAGGTCACCGCGCTCGTGCACGTGCTCTATCCGGCCAGTAGCCCCACTACTCGGGTCGTGATCTTCACCCAACTTCCCGATGACACCGACCCTCAGGCCAGCACCGACGAGCCAGATTGGATCGGTGACCCCGTCACCGTGGCCACACCGGAGGAAGCTGTCCGCCTCGCAGGGCCCGGGGCCGTTCCTCTTCCGGAGCTGAGTAAGCTCGCCCCCGACGATGTCCGTCTCACGCTGTCCACCGACCACCGCACCGTCGTACGCGCGACCCCGCAGCGCAACGGGCGCTGGGCCGTCTCCGAAGTCCCCGCATTCAGCGTCCTGGTCAACCTCCGGCATGCCGCGGCCATCCCGCAGGCCCGTGCCGAATTCAAGGCCGTCACCCGCGCTGTCCTGCCGGCCGAACCGGCCCGCGCCGTCGCACGTCTCGATCCCCTGCGTGACCAGTACAGCCATCTTCTCCAGATCCTCACCGAGCTGCGCAGGGAACTTACTGCCGAGGAACTGAAGCCTCCCGCTTCGTAACAATCCTCGGCGAACCCGGTTCCTTACTGACCATCAACCGTGCCCGGGGCAGGGCGGACCGGCCGCAGGTCACGGCAGGGTGCGGTCTGCGGCGGGTGCGGGTTGGGTCGGTTGCGGAGTGGTGTGGGGGAGCAGGGCCAGGCGGTGGCCGGGGCCGGGCTGGTGGGCGATGGTGTCGCCTCGGTGCTGGAAATGGGTGGCGAAGTACCGGCCGGCCCGGTAGGCGTCCAGCCCGGCCCGGCAGTAGGCGACCATGCCGCCCGGCAGCGCATCCAGTGGCCACCAGCCCATCTCGCTGCACAGGTGCGGCTCGGTGATGTGCGGCTGCCCCTGCCAGCGGCGGGCTTCGAAGAAGAAGCCGGTGCGGGCCTGCCCGGCCGGGCTGCGGTGGTGCACCACCACGGCTGCTCGCACCTCGGCGGGGTCGATCAGGACGCCGGTCTCCTCCCGCGCTTCTCGCACGGCGGCGTCGAGGATCGTCTCGTGCGGGCCGTCGAGGTGGCCGGAGGGCAGGTGGAGCAGGCCGCTTGCGTAGACCTCACCGGCCCGGCGAGTCAGCAGCACCTCCCCGCCGCGGCGCAGGATGACGTGGACATCGACCGGTTCGCTGTGCCGTCGCGGTGATCGGGGTTGAGGCACGGTTCGCCCTTCCAATGAGGAAGCATCGCCGCGGGGTGCGCAGCCGCGGCGTGCGCTTCACAGGGTGTTCTGGCGGGTGGCGGGGCCGGCGGGTGCGGGCACGGCGGGTGGGCCGGGGGCGGTGGTGAACTGGGCGGCCTGCGCCTGGAACATGGCGGCGTACCGGCCCCCCTGGGTGAGGAGCTGGTCGGGTGTGCCGGACTCGATGAGCTGTCCGCCTTCCAGGACGTGGACGAGGTCGGCCATGCGGACGGAGGCCATACGGTGGGTGATGAGCACGACGGTGATGCCCTGGTCGGCCAGTTCGCGGATACGGGAGAAGGTGGCGAGTTCGGCCTCGGGATCGAGCGCGGCGGTGGGTTCGTCGACGATGAGGATGGGGGCCTCTCCGTAGATGCCACGGGCGATGCCGATCTTCTGCCACTGGCCGCCGGAGAGCTGGTGGCCGCCCTGGAAGCCGCGGGCCAGGAGGGTGTCCCAGCGGCGGGGCAGGGACTCGATCACATCCTTCGCTCCGGCCTTGCCGGCCGCCTGCTCCAGCCGTTCCTCGGTGGCGGGCAGGCTCGGGTTGCCGACGGCAACGTTGACGCGAGCGATGAACGGCCAGCGGAAGAAGTCCTGGGAGACCAGGGCGAAGCGGGAGAACACCTCGGCACGGTCGGCGGTCTTGGCGTCGGTGTCGTCCCACCGGATGGTGCCTGCCTGGGGCTGGTACAGGCCGCACAGGAGTTTGGAGACGGTGGTCTTGCCCGAGCCGTTGCTGCCGACCAGGGCGGTGACCTTGCCCAGCGGGATGGTAAGGCTCAGCCCGTTCAGCGCCGGCTGGGCCGTACTGCCGCCCGTTTCCTGCCCGGAGGCCGCATCCTTGCCGGGGGTGTCGCCGGTGTGGGGGTAGGTGAAGTGGACGTTCTCGAAACGGATTTCCTGCGGGTCCGGGGGCAGTGGCCGGCCGCCGGAGGGGATCTCCCTACCGGTTGCCTTGGCGATCACCTCGTGCAGGTCACCGACGTAGAGGGAATCCTCGTGCATGCGGTTGAGGTGGGAGACCAGTACCTGCAGAGAGCCGGTGCCGCTGCGGATGGCCGCCACCGCCGCGCCGGCGGCGGCCAGGGCAACGGCACCGGACCACAGCAGCCAGCCCAGCATCAGGTAGGTGACCGCCGAGGTGGCTCCGGCGGCTGCGGCGGCGATCAGCTGGGTGCTGGCGTCCGAGCGGGCAAGGCGCCGCTGTTCGCCCAGGTAGTCGGCGGCCATCTGCCCGTGGCTGTCGAGCAGGAACTCGCCCATGCCGTGGACGCGTACCTCCACTGCGGCCTTCTCGTCAGTGAACAGCGTGGCCAGGATGCGAAAGGCACGGGAGTGCTGCAACCACCTGCGGAAGGACAGGTGATGGTTGCGCGCGATGTACAGGGCCGACCAGGCCCGCGGCGCGACCATGGCCATCAGCATCGGCAGCAGCACGGGGTGCAGCGTGGCCAGCACGCCCCCGGCTGTGACCAGGGAGATCAGACCGCCGACGACCTGCGTGGCATGACGTACCAGCTCCCGCGCTCCCTGCGCACCGTACTGAGCCGACTCCAGCAGCTTGCGGAAGCGGTGGTCCTCCATCGCCTCCAGCTCCACCCGCACCGCCCGGTCCATGAACCGCTGGCGCGCTTGGTGCTCCACCTGGGGTCGTAGCCTGCCCTCGGCGTAGGTCGTCACCGCCCCCAGCAGCGCACCTGCGGCCAGCGCCAGCGCCATCACGACCGCAGCCGGGGCCGCCGCCTTCACTCCCTCGGCGATGTCCTGCGGATCCAGCACCGCAGCCAGGACCACCTGCACCTGCAGCAGCACGACGGCCTCGGTGATCCCGCGCCCGGCTTCCGCGGCCATCACGGCCATGGTGGCGCGCCGGTCCACATCCCAGGCCAGCCGCAGGGCCAGGGCCAGCATGCGCGGCAGCTGGCCCACGGTGCGGCGCAGCGTCGCCCGGCCGGCGTCCTCCTCGTGGTCCACCCACCGCTCGTCGTACTGCAGCGGTCCGCCGAACAGCGCGCGCTGGGTGGAGAACCGCTGCGCCCTTTCCTCGTCCGAGGTGGGCTTGTCTTTCCTGCGGCTCAGCCTCACGGTTCCTCCACATGGTTGATGTCGCCTGCGGCCCCTGCCAGCGGGGCCCGAGGCAGTTCCCAGCCCAACGGGCGCGGCCCGGCACAGGAGGTCAGGTGCTGGCCACCGTCCGAGGCGACCTCCAGCCGATACGCCTCGGGCCGCCCGGCCCGTACCCACCTCGCATGCAGCGCTTCGACCTCGTCCCAGATGTCGCGCTGTCCGGCGTGTTCGACCTGCCATGCCTGGCCGTCGGGGCGCACTGCGGCGAAGGAGTCCTCCCCCGGTGCGATGACGGTGAGGTGGTCGGCCTGCCGGTCCTGGACCAGGCCTGGCGCCAGGTGCGCCAGGGCCAGCCACAGCCCGTGCTCATCGGGGCCGGGCGGGGCCAGCGCGGTGCGGCGGCGCCGCACGGGGAAGGCGGCGAGGCGTGCACGGTGGCTGTGGGCGGAGAGCCAGCGCCAGCCCCGGCCGGGCCGGTGCCCCCACCCCAGCGCCGCCACTTCCCCTTCCAGCCGCCCGCTTCGATGGCGCCGCACCGTGCACCGCCCCAGCCAGAACGGGGAGGCGGTGGTGAGCGTCGCGAGCAGCAGCCCGCCGGGTGCCAGCTGCTCCAGCCACGCCGGCGGCAGGCACCGGACGGCGAACCCGGCGTGCAGCCGGTCATACGGCGCGCCCTGCGGGTGCCCGGCCAGTGCGTCCCCGGTGACCACCTCCAGCGGGTATCCAGCCGCGGCCAGCCGTTCCCTCGCCGCCTGCGCCACATGCGGGTCGCACTCCACCGTGGTGACCGAGTCGGTGCCGGCCAGGTGGGCCGCCAGCGCCGCAACGACACCGGCGCCGGTGCCCGCATCCAGCACCCGCAGCCCCGGCTCCAGGCTGCGGTCTTCCAAGGTCGTCGCGGTCGAGGACAGGACGCTGGTCGTGGCCGTGACATCCCCGCCCTCCACCCGCCCGCGGTCCGGGGTGTTCATGGGCCGGCCCTGCCACTGCACCGCGACGCTGCGCTCGCCGTGGATCCGCTCCACCCACTCGGCCCGATCCTGTGGCCGGGTGCCGTCCAGCACCTGCCACCACCACCGGCCCGGCTGCTCCGGCTCCTGGCGCAGCACGTAGATCCACGGCAGGAGCTGCTCCCTCGGCACCGCCAGCAGTGCCCGGCGCACCGCCGTATCGTGCAGCAGACCGTCCGCGACCAGGCGGTCCACCATCTCCCGGCGGGCGTGCAGCACATCGGCGCCGCTCAGCGGCGGCCGTTGGGGGGTTTCCGGCATCGGCAGCGTCTCCTCCGCGGGCGGGTGGGCCCTGGCGGTGGTGTTCCGGCAGAGGGTGTGCTCCGAGGATGCTGGTGACGTGGCTGCCCACCGTGTTTCTCCTCCGAACTGCTGAGCGGACATGGGGTCAACGACGGCTTGCTGGTGCCGGTTATGGCCGGGCATCTGCTGGTCGTTGTCCTGCCCCGGCCGTCGGTTTGCTGGCCGGGTGCCCCACGGNGGGTGTGCTCCGAGGATGCTGGTGACGTGGCTGCCCACCGTGTTTCTCCTCCGAACTGCTGAGCGGACATGGGGTCAACGACGGCTTGCTGGTGCCGGTTATGGCCGGGCATCTGCTGGTCGTTGTCCTGCCCCGGCCGTCGGTTTGCTGGCCGGGTGCCCCACGGTGGGTGAGGAGAAGGGGCGGGCGCCGGGGGCGCCTGCGTGGAAGGAGGCATCCGGGTATCGGCTCGGGTGGTGCACTTGGCCGATGTTCCTGGTGCGGCCCCACGAGTGTGAGGAGGGCGGGTGGCAGAAGGTTGGTGCACCCTCGCCGTTCCCGGTGGGTCAGTTTATCAACTCTGTCCGTGCAGGGCGGGGATGTGGAGCAGTCCGCAGCCATAGGCCCGGCCTCGGCCCAGACCTTCCACCAGGGCGCGGGCTGCGGCGACGGGGTCAGTGACAGTGCCGCNACCCTCGCCGTTCCCGGTGGGTCAGTTTATCAACTCTGTCCGTGCAGGGCGGGGATGTGGAGCAGTCCGCAGCCATAGGCCCGGCCTCGGCCCAGACCTTCCACCAGGGCGCGGGCTGCGGCGACGGGGTCAGTGACAGTGCCGCAGTTCTCTGACGCCTTCGGCGGGCGTGTCAGCTTCCGGCGGGAGGTGTGGTGGGTGAGGTGACGGCGCCGTGCCCGAGGCAGCAACGCAGCCGGTCCTGAGCTGTCTGCACTGCGCTCATCAGGTCACTGCGCAGGGGTTCCGGAAGAAGCCCGGAGTCGAGTCCCGCGGTGCGGACCAGGCTGGTCAGAGCATGGTGCTGGCTGGCTGTCATGGCGTGTCGAAGCTGTGGGTGGGTGAGTGCGTCCCGGGCCGCGTAGCCGTCGGTGTGGGCCATGGCGAGGACGTCCGTGAGCAGTTGGGGTATCCGGCCGTCGGTGTGGCCTGCTGCCAGGATCAGCGCCGCGATGCCAACCCGGGTAAGGAAGACGGTCGTGCCGGGGACGGGCCGCCGCCGCAGGGTGAGCGCTGCGGTGAGCATCGCGTCGATGTGCGTCGCCGGTGCGGAACCGGTGTCTTGGCACATGATGCGCAGCAGGTTCCGTACTGCTTCTTCCCAGGGTTCGGAGGGGCAGCTGTTCTCGACCAGGGCGGTCGCTTCGTCGTGTCGTCCGTTCTGGGCGCGGGCGAGGATGGTGGTCTGCCGGCCGTCTAGGAGCCGGGCGCCGACGCCGCGGTGGGTGGCTGCGGCTTCGGCGGCTTCGTGCCAGCGGCCGGCCTGGGTCAGGGCGCGGGTGCCGTCGGCGAGGAGTGCCGCCCACACCAGGGTGCACACGGTTTTGTGATCGCCGGCGGTACCGGTGATGGTGTGCAGGTCGACGGTTCGTCCGGTGATCTCGACGGAGGACTTGGCGCGGGCGGCGCTGAGGAGAGCTTCGAGCATGGCGTAGGCGCTGCTGCCGTCGCCTTCGCGGATGAGTTGCCGGGCGATGTTCAGGATCGGCTGGAGGGCGAGCTTCACCGCCCAAGGGGGAAGCGGCCGGGCCTGGTCGAACACCGCGTACTGGGACCAGCACAGGGCGCGGGCGAGGTCGGGGACGGCGCAGTCGGAGGCGATGAGGGCTGCTTTGTTGCAGACCTCGGCGGCGCGGATGGCCTGCTGCTGAATGTCACCGGCAGCGGGCTGCGCGGCCAGGTCCTTCAGCTGTCGGATCCGGGCGTCAAGGGGTGGTGCGGGCGGGCGGGATCGCTGGACGAGCGGGAACCAGGACAGAAGCCGGTCGTTCATACCGGGGCTCCTTGCGCGCTGTGGTCCTCGGTGGCCGGGTCGGGGCCGAAGACGACGGCTTTGGCGCCTGCGGCGAGGGTGGCCTGGGTCGCGTGCGACAGCCCGAGCCTGTTGAAGGCGAAGATGATGTGGTGGGCCAGCACCGCGCGCAGTCCGCGGTGCAGCCGCCCGGCGTTGGCGAGGGCGGTGAGGTCCTGGCCTGTGGTGGTGAAGGCCTGCGGCCAGTCTGCGGGAAGGTTCAGCGGGGCGACTTCGCGGGTCAGCTGGGTGATGTCGGCGGTCATCAGGTGCCGCAGACCGCTCCGCAGGTTCTTCAGCCGGTGGTCGGGCTGGGGTGGGGGAGGGTCGCGGTGGTCGGCCACGCGTGCCCAGACATCGCCCTGCTCGTACCAGTCGAGGCCGGCGGCGCGCATCAGGGCTGTGCACAGCAGGATCGCCAGTTCGCGGCGGCGCGGCCGGTCGGGGTGGCGGGTGAGGTGGGCGATCAGGTGGTGGCTGTCGAGGTGGAAGAGCCGGTGGGCGCAGGTCATGGCCTCCGGTCCGCCGAAGGCATGGGTTTCCGGCTCGTAGATCACGGGGGTGACGGCGGTGATGTGCCGGGCGCGCTGGAGTGGGCCGAGGGTGTGCAGGAGGTGGTTCTCGGCCGTGGTCGGGTCGCCCGGTGGCTGGTAGCGGATGCGCCAGCCGGGGGTTTTGCGGAGGAAGAACCAGGGGCCGATGAGGCGGGTGGTCTCGGTCGTGGTGAGGCGGGGGACGAGGTGGGTCAGGGCCGTGTGCTCGGCGGTGTCCCAGTCGGGAAAGGTGATGGTGATCTGCCGCCAGCTGGTGTCCATGTCCGTTCGGCTCCATCTCGTCTATGCCAGGACGAGGAAGGTGTCCCAGCCCGATATGGGGACGGCGTCGGTGCCGAGGGTGTGCAGGGCGAGCGCGGTACCGGCGGCGCCATCCAGGAGTTCGGGGTCGCGCTGGCCGAGGTGGGTGATCTGGCGGGTGAGCCGGTCGGTCAGGCGGGGCAGCTCGGCGGCGAGGGCGGGGTCGCGGGCGTCGGTGGCCATCCGCCAGGCGGCCTGGAGCAGTCCGGCGGTTCCGTGGCAGAGCCCGGTCCCGGTGAGCATCTCCAGCTGGTCCGGGTCCTGGAGGGTGGTGAGCATGGCCCGCTCGGCGGTCTTCCGGCGGCCGGGGTCGTCCAGGGCCATGCCCGCGAGTTGCTGGGCGCGGGCGGTGCCGGCGATGCCGTAGCACCACGAGGGCCGTGGCCGCAGCGCCGGATCGACGTGGTGCCGCTGGGCCTGGTCGAGGGTGATGAAGCCGGGCCACCAGGGGCCGGTGGCGTCGTGCTGGAGCCATCGGTCCATCCAGGCGCAGATGCGTTCCACCGCGTCGCGCGCGCCGGGGAGAGCCGGGCCGCTACGGAGGGACAGGGAGAGCAGGGCGAGGACGGAGCCGATGCCGTGGGCCATGCCGAAGTTCCCGTGCCCGCCGGGATAGTCGGGGCTCACGTCGCCGTGGGGCGCCACGCCGGTCCACCACGCCGGGAGGTCGTGCTCCTGGAGGCGGGGTTCGGTCAGGCGTACCAGGTAGGCGAGGACGTCGGCGGTGATCGGGTGGTCCGGGTGGCGCCTGAGGTGGTAGGCGCCCAGTCCGGCCAGCCCGCGGATCACGTCGAACTCCTTCATCTCCGGAGGTTCGCCGCGGTCGATGCGGGCGTGTGCCTGGGCCAGGCGGCGGCGGGTGATGGTGATCGTGGCGTCGTCCAGCTTCTTCAAGGCGTGCTGGTACCGCGCGGTGGGTCCTGCGGTGGCGTTCATGGCGTACGCCAGGGCAGGTGCTCCCATGTAGAGGCTGGCGTTGGCGGCGGCGGTCAGGTTGTCGGCGGCGGCCGAGGACAGCCAGGTGTGTACGGTGGCCCAGTCGCCCCGGCCGCAGTGGGCGCGTTCGATGTGGAGCAGCGCGATGCCTGCGGCGCCGCCCGCGAGGGACTGCGGCCACGCCCGTTTGCCCGTCGGTGCCGTTGTCCAGGCGGTGCGCGGGTCGGACAATTCCTCGGCGAGGACATCTGCGGTAGGGGGGTCGGCGTCACGATGCTCCTCTGGTTGCGCGGGCTGACCAGCTGAGTGCGGCGGCGCGGGCCAGGTGCACGCACAGCCGTTCGGCATCCATGTCCAGGCCGGCCATACGGGTGTGGTGCAGATGCAGCAGTTCCGGGAGCAGTGCGGTCACTGTGACTGTTCCCGCGGTCGCGAGGGCCCGTCGGTAGAGGCTCAACGCCGTGCGCCGCCGGGTCCACTGGGCGAGGATCTCCTCGCCCCCGGGCTGCTGGGCCAGGTTCGTCCGGCCGTGGGGGTTGGCCAGAGTGATGGCCTGGTTGTACAGGCCGCGGTCCGGCGCCGTGCCGGCGGGCTGGGCGCGGTCGATGAGCCACCGCATGGCTTCGCGCGGGGTGCCGATCAGGCCGGTGATGAGGTCGAGCATGCTGGCTGCGGTCAGGGCCTGCCGGTCGGGCCCGTTCTTGGCCGCGCAGGCGGCCAACTGCGCGGTGGCGGTCCGGGAGTCCGCCGCGAAGTAGGCCTCGGCGGACTGCCACACCTGAGGGCCGCCGAAGCGGGCGGTTTCGGGGAAGTCGGTGTCCCACTGCACCCGGGCCAGCAGTCCGTTCTGGCGCAGTCTGCGGGTCCAGGCGGCGATCGCCGCGGCGGCTTCGGCGGCCCGGCCCTCGGGGACGGTCAGGCGCAGCCGCAGGTGATCGTCGGGGTCGCGGTAGGGCAGGAACCACCATCGCGTCTCGCCACCTTCAGGGTCGCGCAACCGGTGGAGAAGGTCCGGCAGGTGGCGGGTGAGGATGCCGGCATAGTGGCCCGGGTGCGCGTAGAGCTTGATGAAGAACCGCCCGTCGCAGCCGGGCAGCCGGCCGTGCTCGCGCCCCGCCACAGGTGCGCCGTGCAGCCAGTACGGTGCAGGTGAGGGGCTTGTGGTGGTGGCGAGGGGGATGACGACTTCGTGAGGGTGGCCGTCGATCCAGCCCGCGTCGGCGGCGGTCTCGGCACGGAGTACCACCGTGCCCTCGCGCCGCAGGTCGGGGCGCAGCAGGGCCCGGTGCGAGGGCTCGGCCAGGTTCAGTCGCAGGCGCTGGTCTCCGTCACCCAGGTAGACGGTGTTCGGCACTGCGGCCAGCTCGCGCCAGGCGGACAGGGACTGGTCCCACTGAGCCCAGTTCGTGGTGTGGTCGGCGAGGTCGGCGGCGGTGAGTCGCCAGCGGGCCGGGGACAGGACCGTGCGCCCGTAGCGCAGCGCGGGCAGGAACGGCAGGCAGGCCGCCGCTCCCCAGTCGAAGGTGGTGCACGGGACACTCAGCGCGTTGGTGGCTTCGGTGAGGAACCGCACCAGCGGATGGATGCGGCGGGTCGGCTCCACCGCGTTCATGGTCACGAACTCCAGTGGCCGGCGCCGTGACCTCGATATCAGGTACAGGCGGTGGGCGTCCGCGGTGACGGCGATGTCCTTCACGGGCACCAGGTCCGTTCCGCCGGGGTGGTGGAACTCGCCGAGACGGACCGCGGCGGGCATCACCTGGGGGGCCCGGGCGACGTTCTCGGTGCTGACATACAGCGGGGGCGCGCAGATCTGGACGGTCAGCGCGTTCTCCGTCGCGGTGGACGCCGTCGCATACGCCGAAGCCATCCGCTCCCAGTCGCACCTGTCCAGCAGGCCGAGGAATCTGCCGGTCATCGTTCCGGCGGACCGTGAGACCCCGACGACCGCAAGGGTGAACTCACCGGCATCCAGGGCACGAGGGCTTGGGGAGCCGATGCGCACGGTCAGTTCCGTGGTCGGCTGAACGCGCAACTCCGGGCCGGACTCGCCGAGGTCGGCGACCATGGCGTCGTCCAGCACGATTTCGCGGTGGCGGCGCAGGGCGGCATTCTGCACGAGCGCCAGCAGCTTGGTGTCGCGCTCGCTCAAGGCAGCGGAGGCCGGGGCGGGTGGACCGCCGAGGAAACCGGCGGGGTAGCCCAGGCCCGTGGCGCTGTCCACGGCGTCAAGGACCGGCACCACGGCGCGCGGACCATAGCGCTCCAGGAAGCGGCCGTGCCAGGCCATCCAGGCACGGGAGAGCGCGAGGCGGCCCGAGAGCCGGACGAGCACGGTGGCCGCCTGCGCTGCCTCAGCCGCGACCGCCGGGGGGATCGTCACCTCGGCGTCCAGGCACAGATCGACCGACAGCACCGGCCCGGAGCCCTCGCTGAGGTCGCGCATCGCCGCAGCGACCTCAGCACGCTGCTTGTAGGCGACTTCCGGGTCCGTGCCGCTGTTGTGCTGTCCCAGCGCGCGGGCGATCTTGCGCAGCTTCGCCGAGGGGTCGGCCACGGTGGCGCTGCCCTCGGTGGCCGTGGTGCCGAGGATGGTCCACACATGGGCGAGGGGTTCCGTCGCCGTGACCGCCGGGCGGAGGTTGGTGACCAGGAGACGCTGGGCGATCAGATCGGACAGGAGCCGGTTGATGGTCGCCGCGGGGACCTGGGGGAATTCGGCGGCCAGCTTGGCCGCAAGATCCGCCGTGCGGACGGGGGCGCGGGCGGCGTCCAGCGCAGCCTTGACCGGTGTGGTGAGGCGGGCCCGCACGTGGGCCGGGGTCCCGCCGCCGCTGCCGGCAGGGCGGTGCTCCAGCACCACATGACCGTCCCGCTCCACCGCGAGCGGATGGGCCTGGACCATTAAGCGTGAATGGAGCGCGCGGTCGGCTTCCAGGCGCTCGATCACCGTCGCGAGCCAGGTGGCATCGGGCCGGGCGATGGCGTGGTGGCCGGTGCCGATGCGGGCAGCCGGCGCATCGCCGATGCGGGCGGGCGCTACTCCGGCGAAGAGACCGAAGGGGGTGGCCCGGCCCGAGGCGCGCAGCACGTAGCGCATGAGGGCCACCACCGCCTTGCGGACGGCCGGTTCGGGCAACTGCCGCCCCTCACAGATGTGCCCGACGCGACGTGCCAGCACCGGGCTGGCCTGTTCCAGAGCGGCGGGGAAGCCGGGCATCTGCAGGATCTGCTCCAGCCACGGCCGCCACGACGCTGCCCCGTTGCCCTCGCCGGTCAGATCGGGCCAGAACGGGATGCGGCGATCCGGCGGCCAGGCCGCCGCCCGCAGCACCGCCGCATCGATGTACTCGTACACCAGCCATCCCCTGTCGCCGCGTGGTGTCCGGCCGCGACTCGCGGCCGGACACCACGGTTTTCGTACTCCGGACCGCCTACGGGCAGGTCGTGGAACAGGCGGACTCGCAGGTCTCACCGCAGCCGTCATCCGTCATCCGGATGAGCCTGTCGGCCTCGGGACCGGACTCGACGATGGAGACATCCAGATCCCAGCCGTCGACCATCCCCTCCTGGCCCTCTACCGCCGCGGGGACCGTAGCCACCGCTTCCTCGGACTGCACGGACACAACAACCTCCCTGATAGTTGGGTGGTGCACACGGCCCCGCCCCGGCTCCCCGCCAGGGCAGGGAACCTAGGACCAGGAGATCTCGACCGCCCCGAACCGCTTCGCCACGACCCCCGCAGAGGGCTCGGCCGTCCCCTCGGGCATCCGCACGTACCGGATACGGGCCGCCCCGCGCCGCCGGTGATCGGAGGCCCACCGCCGCAGCAGGTCCACATACCGCGCGGCGACCGCCTCAGCCTCGGGCCCGTGAGCGAACACCCCGCTCTCGAATCCGCCGGTCTCCTCATTGGGCCGCTTGGTCCGGTACGCGAAGCTGCCTCCGACGACCAGCGCCGGGACACCGCGCGTCACCGACAGCGCGAGTACGCCCTGGTCGACCAGCTGCTTGCTGCCGTGCAGCATCACCATCTGAGGCGTACTGGTCGCCAGAAACAGCTCCAGCTCATCGGGCATGTCGAACGCGGCACCGGACCAGACCTCCAGCCGCGGCGTGTGCACGGCGGCAGCGAGAGCCTCGGTGTCGAACTCCTGACGCTGGTCATCGACCTGAAGAGCGATCCCGTCCGCGATCGGAACAAGCCGCTCGGTGTAGGCGCCGCTGCCCTGCATCGGCACGAAGCCGCACAGCCGGTAACTGGCACTGACCAGCCCGCCGTCCTCGCGGTCGAACGCGAACGACCGGGTCAGGCCTCGCATCCGCAACGGGACGACGATCCTGCCACGTTCGGACAACTGCTCCAGCCATGCTGGCGGGATGTCCCACGCCCCCGCTGTGACGATGATTCGGTCGAACGGTGCGTGCTCGGGCACGCCGCCGTCGGCGTCGGCCAGCACCACCTGAACCCGGCCGTACCCGGCCGCGTCCAGGCAGGCGCGGGCGCGCTCAACGATCTCCGCGTCGATGTCGGCGGTGACCACCGTGCCCGCCTCACCGACGAGCTCGGCGAGCAACGCGGCGTTGTACCCGCCCGAGCCCACTTCGAGTACGCGCATCCCCGGCTCGATCTCGGCCTGTTCCAGCATCACCGCCTGGATATGCGTAGCCGACAGCGAGCTGAGAGCGTTCCCGGATCCGTCGCGCTTGATCACCAGAGCCTTGTTCGCGGCATACGCCGACTCCAGCGGCTGGTCGGCCGCGAAAAGGTGCCGGGGCACCGTCGCGACAGCCTTCGCGACCGCCTTGGACTGGAGCACCCCCATCCCCTCCAGTTCGCCCACCATGGCCGCTCGCAGCGAGGCCGCCGTGTCATCGGTTTCTCGGACCGTAGTCATGTCATCACCCTAGCCAGCTGTGATCGCGTTTACGGAAACGGCAGAAAGAGCCGGGTCCCGGCTCGTACGGGGCAGCGGAGCCGCAGAAGTTCACGCTGCTGTTAGGCGGGCGCGGTCGTACAGCATGCGCAGCAGCAGCGGACTCCGCCGCCCCCAGGGGATGCGCGCGGGCGGGGGTGGTTTTCTGCTTCGTGTGACTGGCTGGCAGGTGCCTGTGGCTGGGGGCGTGGGGGGATGTGGTGCTGTGGCATTCGAGCAGTACCTGGCGGTGGTGTTCCGGCAGGGGGTGTGCTCCGAGGATGCTGGTGACGTGGCTGCCCACCGTGTTTCTCCTCCGAACTGCTGAGCGGACATGGGGTCAACGACGGCTTGCTGGTGCCGGTTATGGCCGGGCATCTGCTGGTCGTTGTCCTG
>NZ_WTLH01000020.1 GCF_011421595.1 Streptomyces sp. YIM 98790
CCGCCGCCCCGGAGGGGGCGAGCGGGGCGACGGCCAGGTCCGCGCCGAGCACCGGGCGCACCCCGTGCCGCACGCACGCCTCGATGAAGCGGGGCACCCCGGCCACGGTGTCCCGGTCGGTGAGCGCCAGCACCGGCATGCCGCGCCCGGCGGCGCGCTCGACCAGCCGGCCGGGCAGCGAGGCGCCGTAGCGCGCGGAGTACCCGGACGCCACATGAAGGTGCGCGAACGGCGGCATCCCGGCCGCTTCGCCCCGCCCGCCCCCTCCGTCCAGCAGCGCCATCGGCTCCGCACCTCCGTCCGTCCTGCCCGTCCTGCCCGTCCCGTGCGACCCGTCCCGTGCGGCCCGCCGGCGGACCTGCCGTCCGCCGGAACCGCGGGGTCCGCCGGTCCCTCACCGGCGTGTCCGGCTTCCCTTCACCTCGCCTCAGCACCACCATAAACCAGACATCGAATGTGTGTACGATTAACTCCCCGGTGCAGGTCTTGGCTGCTCAGCGCGGTATATCAGGGCAAGAACGGACGAATCCCCTGGCCGAAACCGTTCGTTTCCGGCCAGGACCCGCCGGGGACTCGGTCAGCAAGGAAGCGCCGGGACAACGGGCAACGGGGGAGCCACGGGGAACCGCCCACGGGGACCCACGGGGGCAAGGAGAAGAACATGGCCACTGCGGAACCGGACACCTCACCGAGCGCGGAGCCGCGCATCACCGACAACGGCGAACAGTCACGCTTCGAGCTCCATGTGGGTGACGCACTGGTGGGATTCGCCGAGTACCGGCTCGGCAAAGCACGGATGACCGTCACCCACACCGAGATCGATCCGGACTACCGGGGCCAGGGCCTGGCCTCCCGGCTGATCCGGCACGTGCTGGACAGCGCCCGGGAGCGGGAGCTGCCGGTGATCCCCCAGTGCCCCTACACCAACCGCTGGATCATCCAGCACCCCGAGTACGTCGGGCTGGTGCCCGAGGACCAGCGCGCCCGCTACGACCTCGCCTGACCCCGGCCGGCCCCGGCCGGCCCCGGCCGGTCCGCATGCTGTGATCGCGGTTCACGCTCTTGGCCCGGCGTCCCCGGCTGCCATCATGGCCACCATGGGACGCATCACCGAGCGACGCAGGATTCTCCGCATCCGGGACGGAGCGGTCACCGCGCGCACCGACACCCTGGCGGGCGAGGAGCCCCTGGAGATCCGGCTCAACGGCAGGCGGCTCGCGGTCACCATGCGCACGCCCGGCGACGACTTCGCGCTGGCCGCCGGCTTCCTGGTGAGCGAGGGCGTGCTCGGCCGGCCCGGTGAACTGGCCCGGATCACCTACTGCTCCGGCACCGACGACACGGGCGCCAACACCTACAACGTGGTGGACGTGCGCCTGGCCGGAGGCGTCCCGCTGCCGGAGTTCTCCCTGGAACGGAACGTCTTCACCACCTCCTCCTGCGGGGTGTGCGGCAAGGCCGCGCTGGACGCGGTGCGCACCACCTCCCGCTGGCCGCTGCCCGGCCCGGAGGCGGAGGGGAAGGCAGGGGACCCGGGCCCGCTGCTGTCCCCCGGGCTGCTGGCCGCACTCCCCGGCCGGCTGCGCGAGGCCCAGCGGGTCTTCGACCGCACCGGCGGCCTGCACGCGGCGGGCCTGTTCGGCGCCGACGGCCGGATGCTGGACGTCCGGGAGGACGTGGGCCGGCACAACGCGGTGGACAAGGTGATCGGCCGGGCCCTGCACCAGGGGCTGCTGCCGCTGGCCGGCACGGTGCTGGCGGTGTCCGGCCGGGCCTCGTTCGAGCTGGCGCAGAAGGCGGTGATGGCCGGCATCCCGGTGCTGGCCGCGGTGTCCGCGCCGTCCTCGCTGGCCGTGGAGCTGGCCGAGGAGGCCGGGCTGACCCTGGTCGGCTTTCTGCGCGGCAACTCGATGAACGTCTACGCCGGCGCTCACCGCCTGGACCTGTCGTCCTCCCCCGCCGCGTCCGGGGCGTCCGGGGCGTCCGGGGCGGCATCCGCCGCCCCCTGACCCCCCTCCGGACCCGGCTCCTGCCCGGCCGCGGCCGCGCGGCCGCGGCGGCGGGCCAGCACCGCGCCCGCGATGAGCTGCATCTGGTGGAACAGCATCAGCGGCAGCACCGCCAGCGCGGCCCGCTCCTCGAAGATCACCCCGGCCATCGGCAGCCCGGCGGCCAGCGACTTGGTGGAGCCCGCGAACAGGATGGCGGTCCGGTCGGCGCGGGCGAAGCCGAGCTTCCGCGTGCCGTAGCCGGTCAGCAGCAGCACCACGGCCAGCAGCACCGCCGCCACCCCGGCCAGCGCCAGCAGCCGCTGCCAGCTCACCTGGCCCCAGATGTCCTCGTTCATCCCCTGGGAGAACGCCGCGTAGACCACGATCAGGATCGAGCCGCGGTCCACCAGGCCCAGCACCACCCGGTGCCGGGTGACGAAGCCGCCGATCCAGCGGCGCAGCAGTTGTCCGGCCAGGAACGGCAGCAGCAGCTGGGAGGCGATCTTCAGCAGGGAATCACCGCCGAACCCGCCGCTCGCCCCGATCAGCAGCGCGGCCAGCAGCGGGGTGAGCACCACCCCGGCCAGGCTGGAGAACGAGCCGGCCGCGATCGCCGCCGCCACATTGCCGCGGGCCACCGAGGTGAGGGCGATGGCCGACTGCACGGTGGAGGGCACCACGCACAGGAACAGCAGCCCGGTGTACAGCTCCTCGGTGACCAGCCAGGGCACCAGCCCGCGGCAGGCCAGGCCGAGCGCCGGGTAGAGCAGGAAGGTGCAGGCCAGGATGGTGAGATGAAGCCGCCAGTGGCGCAGCCCGGCCACCGCCTCGGTGGTGGACAGCCGGGCGCCGTAGAGGAAGAACAACAGGGCGATGGCGCCGGTGGCGGTGGCGTCCACGGCGTCCGCCGCGGTGGAGCGGGCGGGCAGTGCGGCGGCCAGTCCGACAGTGGCGAGCAGCAGCACCAGATAGGGGTCGATCAGCCGGACAAGTCTGCGCACGCCCCATTATCACCAGGTGCCACCAGGCGGAATGCGACCCGGGTCGTGATAGTTGTGTCAGGCGCACATCGACCACCTCAGGTAAGGACCATTTCACGTGAGCACCGTGCCCGACGTGACTCTGAACAACGGTGTCCGGATGCCCCAACTCGGGTTCGGCGTCTGGCAGGTCCCGGACGACGAGGCCACGGACGCCGTCGGCCGCGCGCTGGATGCGGGGTACCGCAGCATCGACACCGCGGCCGGGTACCACAACGAGAAGGGCACCGGCCGGGCGCTGGCGGCCTCGGGGCTGCCCCGCGAGGAGCTGTTCCTCACCACCAAGCTGTGGAACCGCGACCAGGGCTACGACGCCGCCCTGCGCGCCTTCGACCGCTCCCTGGAGCGGCTCGGTCTGGACTATGTCGACCTGTACCTGATCCACTGGCCCACCCCGCAGTACGACGCCTACGCCGACACCTGGAAGGCGCTGACCCGGATCGCCCAGGAGGGCCGGGCCAGGGCCATCGGCGTGTCCAACTTCAAGCGGGCGCACATCGAGCGGATCGTGGCCGGGACCGGGGTCGTCCCGGCGGTCAACCAGATCGAGCTGCACCCGCATTTCCCGCAGGCGGAGGCCCGCGCCTTCCACGCCGAGCAGGGCATCGCCACCGAGGCGTGGTCCCCGCTGGGCCAGGGCAAGGGGCTGCTTCAGTCGCCGGAGCTGGCCAAGATCGGCGACCAGTACGGCAAAACGCCGGCCCAGGTGGTGCTGCGCTGGCATCTCCAGCTCGGCAATGTGGTCATCCCCAAGTCGGTGACGCCGTCCCGGATCAAGGAGAACATCGACGTCTTCGACTTCGTCCTGACCGAGGACGACATGGCCCGGATCGCCGCCCAGGAGACCGGGGTCCGGATCGGGCCCGACCCGGACGACTTCAACCTCCGCTGACCCCGGCCCACCCGCCGCCGCACCGCGGCGGCCCGGGCCGCCGGGTCCCGGGCCGCTGCGGGCGGGTCGGGGAAGGGTCAGGGAAGGGTCAGGATGCGGGGGCCGGAGTCGGTGATGGCGACGGTGTGCTCGAAGTGCGCGGCGCGGCTGCCGTCGGCGGTGCGCAGCGTCCAGCCGTCGCCGTCGATGCGGTAGTCCTCGCCGCCGCCCGCCATCAGCATGGGCTCGATGGCCAGGGTCAGGCCGTGGCGGAGCCGGAAACCGCGGCCCGGGCGGCCGCGGTTGGGCACGTCCGGGTCCTCGTGCATCCGCCGCCCGATGCCGTGCCCGCCGAAGTCGCGGGGCATGCCGCAGCCGGCCTCGCGGGCCACGCCGCTGATGGCGTGGCCGATGTCGCCCAGGTGACGGCCGGCGGTGGCGGCGGCGATCCCGGCGTCGAGCGCCCGCCGGGTGGCGTCGATCAGCGCCTGATCGGCCGGGCGCGGGGTGCCGACGGTGAAGGTGACCGCTGCGTCGCCGGTCCAGCCGTCCAGCACCGCTCCGCAGTCGATGGAGACCAGGTCGCCGTCGCGCAGCCGGTAGCCGCCGGGTATGCCGTGCACCACGGCGTCGTTGACGGAGGCACAGATCACCGCCGGGAAGGGGACCGGGGCGAAGCGCGGCCGGTAGCCCAGGAAGGGGGAGCCGGCGCCGGCCTTTGCCAGGACGGCGCGGGCGGCCTCGTCGAGTTCGCGCAGGGACACCCCGGTGTCCGCCGCCTCCTCCACCGCGGCCAGCGCGTTGGCCACCACCCGCCCGGCCTCGCGCATGACCTCCAGTGCCGCGTCGCTCTTGATCTCCACCATTCCGCCGTGCTCCTCGCTGTGCGCTCCGCCGTCGCCCGGTCCTGCACCGGCGCGTCCCCATTACTATACCGGTATTAGAATGGGCGACATGGTGAGGACCCCCCTGACGCCCTCGGAGCGGCGGCGCGGCGAGCGCTTCGGAGCACTGCTGCGCGAGGCGCGCGGCGAGCGCAGCATGGCGGACGTGGCGGCGGCGGCCGGAGTCTCCGCCGAGACGCTGCGCAAGATCGAGACCGGGCGGGCGCCCACCCCGGCCTTCTTCACCGTGGCGGCGCTGGCCACCGCGCTGGGCCTGTCCCTGGACGAACTGGCCGCCGCGGCCTGCGCCGAGGAGGAGACCGGGGCCGCCACGGCGGCCGGGGCGGCTTCAGCGGCCTGAGGCGGTCGGATGGGCCCGGGGCAATCCGCCCGGCCGCCGGCACCGAAGAGAGAGCGGGCGGAGGAAACGGGCGGCGGTGCGGCGGGACACCCCGCCGCACCGCCGCCCGCGCCCGGCCGCCCCGCCCGTCCGGTCCGGAGGAACCGCCCATGCCGTCCGCATCCCCGCCCGTGCCGCCCGGCCGCTTCCGGCCCCCGCCCCGCCCGGTGCCCCGCCGCCGGCCGGGAGGTGCGGGCGCGTGAGGGAACCGGTTCCTCGGACGGCGAGGACGCGGCCGACGGCACCAACGGCGGCGGCGCGGCGGCCGAGGCCCCGGCGGAGGACACGGCCTCGGAGCCCGGTTCCGCCGCGGAGAGCCGACGCGGCACGGAAAGTTCCGGAACCACCGACTCGTTGACTGGCTCATCGAACCGGGCCTATGAAGTGCTTGGAGCGCTCCCGAAGGCGGTCCGAACCGCGTCGGCGCCGTGCATGTCCCGGCCCCCGGCGCCGGATTCGGGCTGTCCCCCCACTCGCCTACCGCAGGAGCCCGCGCATGAGTACGCACACCCTCGTTCCGCCGCCGCGCGCCGCCCGCGGCCGACGCCGCCGTACGCTGCTGGCCGCGCTCGGCGCGTTCGCCCTGGCCGCCGGAACCGTCGTCACCACCGCTCTGAACCCGGACACCGCCGCCGGCGCCGTGCCGCCGGCCACGGGCGGCTGGAGCCTGGAGTGGAGCGACGACTTCAACGGTCCGTCCGGCAGCCTGCCGTCCTCCGCCAACTGGCAGATCGACCTGGGCCACGGCTACCCCGGCGGCCCGGCCAACTGGGGCACCGGGGAGATCCAGCGCTACACCGACTCGCCGCAGAACATCAGCCTGGACGGCAACGGCAACCTGCGCATCACCGCGCTGCGCAGCGGCGGCGGGGAGTGGACCTCGGCGCGGATCGAGACCCGGCGGGCCGACTTCAAGGCCCCGGCCGGCGGCACCCTGGCCATCGAGGGCCGGATCCAGATGCCGAACGTCACCGGGCAGGCCGCACTGGGCTACTGGCCGGCGTTCTGGGCGCTCGGCTCGCCCTACCGGGGCAACTACTGGAACTGGCCGGCCATCGGCGAGTTCGACATCATGGAGAACGTCAACGGCCTGAACACGGTCTGGGGCGTGCTGCACTGCGGGGTCAACCCCGGCGGGCCGTGCAACGAGACCAACGGCCTGGGCAACAGCCGCACCTGCCCGGGTGCCTCCTGCCAGTCGGCGTTCCACACCTACCGCTTCGAGTGGGACCGCTCGTCCTCGCCCCACACCCTGCGCTGGTTCGTGGACGGCCAGGAGTACCACAGCCTGAACCAGAACCAGTTCGACGCCACCACCTGGTCGGACATGACGGACCACGCCGGGTACTTCCTGCTGCTCAACCTGGCCATGGGCGGCGCCTTCCCGGACGGGGTCGCGGGGCACGCCACCCCGACCGCGGCCACCGTGCCCGGCCACTCCATGGTCGTCGACTACGTCGCCGTCTACACCCGTGGCGGCTCGGGCAGCAGCGGCGGAAGCGGCAGCGGCGGCAGCGGGGGTGACTCCGGTGGCTCGACGGGCGGCGAGGACCCGCCCTCCTCCCCCACTCTCTACCTGCGTCCCTCCGGCGGACTCGGCGACGCCGCGGCCTCCGGCAGCAATGTCACGCTGGCCTCGGCCGGCGGCACCAACCACGACGGCACCCCGTACCAGCCGCAGGTGTTCACGGCGCACAACGTCTCGGGCTCCTACACCGGCGGCCAGACGGCCTTCGACCTCTTCGTGGACGCGGGCACCACGGTCGCCAACGGCCAGCAGATCCGCGTCTCCTACGACCGCACCTCGGACGGCAGCTGGGACCGGGTGGAGACCTTCCACTACTTCGCCACCGATCCCGTCCCGGGCTGGGAGCACTACACCCACACGGCCGGGCTGAAGTCCTCCAGCGGCAGCCACGGCACCATGTCCGGCGGCCGGGTGCGGGTGGAGGTCTGGAGCGCCATCGGCAACGGCACCAGTACGGTCGGCATCGGCAACCAGTCCCGCATCACCATCCCCTTCAGCTGACACCCGCCCCACCGCTCGCACCGCACGTCACCGGCCCTCCCGTCCGCCCCACGGTCTTCGGGAGGGCCGGCGGCGTCCGCACTCCGAACGCCCTTGCCGCCTACCGGACAGGTGTCCTACCGTCCCCGTACAGCTCCTTCCCAGCGGTCGCGGCGCGGCGGCCGAACGCGGGCTGCGGTCGCCACGGCCGATACCTGGATCGGAGTACACATGGATCTGGAGCTGCGGCATCTGCGCACCATCCGGGCGATAGCCGACGCGGGCAGCCTCACCAAGGCGGCGGGCGAACTGGGCCTGGCCCAGCCCGCGCTCTCCACCCAGCTGCGGCGCATCGAGCGGCTGCTCGGCGGCCCGCTGTTCGTGCGCGACCACTCCGGCGCCCGGCTCACCGCCCTCGGCGAGCTGGTGGTGGAACGCGCCCGGGTGGTCCTGCCGGCCGTCAGCGAACTCCAGGAGGAGGCCATCCGCCTGGCCCGCGCCGCTCCCGCACTGCACAAGCTGCGGCTGGGCGGCACCCACGGCCCGCTGCTGGCCTGCCTGGTGGACCGGCTCTCCCGCGACCTGCCGGACCTGCCGGTCTCCGTCCAGACGTCCTGGTCCGTCGAGGAGATCAGCGCCCTCACCACCGAGGCCCGCCTGGACTTCGCGCTGGTCGGCGTCTGCGGCACCAGCCAGGCCCCGCTCGCCGACCAGCTCACCTGGCGCACGCTGGGCGTCGACCCGGTCTTCGTGATGCTCGCCGAGACCCATCCGCTCGCCGGACGCCCGGAGCTCCAGCTCAGCGACCTCGCCGACGAGCGCTGGGCCAGCGCCCCGGGCGACGGCTGCTTCGGCGACTGCTTCGCCACCGCCTGCGCCCGCGCCGGCTTCGCCCCGACCTCGCTGCTGGAGTCGGAGATCTCCTCCTGCCTCCACCTCATCCAGGTCGGCCGCGCCGTGGGGCTGTGCCGCGCCACCTTCGCCCCGGCCCCCGGCATCGTCACCCTGCCACTGGCCGGCACCCCGCTGAGCTGGCGCCACCTGCTGGGCTGGCAGCCCGGCTCCCCGGCCGCGGACGCCGCCGACACCGTCGCCGCGGTGGCCCGCGCCGCCTACCACGACGCCCTCTCCCGCAACCCCGTCTACGCCGCCTGGCTCCCCCGCAACCCCGCCTACGGCCCCGCCTGACCCGCTGCGGCGGCGCCCGGCGCCGCCCGCTCACGCGGCCCGGCGCCGGGCGCCCCGCTCCTGCGCGGTGGGGCTGTCCGGCCGGTCTCAGCGGCCGAGGGTGTAGGCCCGGTGGATGGTCTGCACCAGCCGGGCCCCGGTCTCGTCGGTGACGTCCGCCCGCAGCGAGACGTGCTCGGCCCCGCGGGGGTGGCGCAGCCAGAAGGAACCGCTGCGCAGCGCGGTCACCGGTTCCCAGCTCTCGCCGCCGTCGTAGGAGACCTCGAAGGCGATGTCCGCCACGCCCTCCTGTGCCGCGGTGCCCTGCAGGGTGTACGGGACGCGCAGCCACCGGCGGTTGCCCGCGCTGCTGTCCAGCGCCAGGCGGGGTGCGAAGCGGACCACGGTGGCGGGGAGCTCCGCGGGCTGTTCGTCCTGCGGCCGGGCGGAGGTGAAGGTCCACTCGGCGGTGACGCGGGTGCTGACGCCGGCCACGTCGGAGTCGCGGTAGACGTCCGTGGTGAGGCGGTACTCGGCCTCGTCCGCCGGGACGCGGACGGGCTGCCCGGTGAGCTCGGAGCGGTCCTCCCAGATCCGCTCCCCGTTCCGGTACAGCACCGAGAGCGGATTGCGGACCTGCCAGAACCCCAGGTGGTCGTCTCCGTCGGCGAACAGCGGCACCGCGGCGCTCAGGGTGTTGCCCCGGCGGGTGATGCCGGAGCTGCCGTCCTTCAGCGACGGGCCGATGACGGCGGTGTTGAACCGTTCCCGGTGGCGTTCGCCGGCCGCGTAGTCGCGGATCTCCGTCCGGTAGGTCACCCGCGAGCCGGGGTCCTGGCCGGTCTGCCGGAAGTCGAGCTGCCAGCGCGCGTCGGCCGTGCGCAGGTACTCCACGGCGGTGTCCGGCAGGCCGTGCGTGAAGGGGGCGCTGAGCGCGTCGACCGCGTTCATCACCGGCCGCGCGAGGTATTCACCGGTCCTGTCCGGCACGGAGGCGCCCAGTCCCACGTCCACCCGGGCCAGTTCGTCCCGCGCGGTGTGGTGGGTGAACCCGGTCGGCAGTGCGGCGCGCCGGGTGAACACCGGCCGGTAGCGGACCGGGGCGTCCCGGCCCTCGGTGCGTTCCCAGATGCCCGAGACCTGCGAGGTGAGTGCCCCGCCGGGCAGTTCGGGGCCGAGGTGGGCGGTGCGCAGTCCGTCGAAGGAGACACCGGACCGGCTCGCGAAGTAGACGCGGCCGTCGTAGGAGGCGCGGTAGCCGACCGAGGCGAGCCGCTGCTCGGCGCGGGCATCGGGCACGGTGACCTCGACGGGCCGGGCCCGGCGGGCGTCGAGGTCCACGGTGATGTCACGGTCGAGTTCCAGCAGCGGCCGGTTGAGCCAGTCGGTGCCGGTGATCTCGCCGCCCTCGGTGGTGAAGATGTCGGTGTCCACCGCGAACGCCCCGCGTTCCAGGCGCAGGGTGACGGTTCCGTCGCTGTCGTAGGGCGTGGAGCGGGTGAGGTTGTCCAGCCCGATCAGGGTGGTGGTGTAGTCGGCGGTGGGTTCTCCGTCCCGCCCGGTGTGCCGGAGGGTCAGGTCGTAGGACTCGGGCTCCCGGTACACGCCCAGGGCGGTGCGGACCGTGGTGCCGTCCTCCGCCTGCGCGGTGAGGAGACCGGAGTAGTCCCCGTAGGCCTCGCCGACGCTGGTGTCGGCGAGCACGTCCACGGTGGCGGTGGCGCCGGCGGGCACGGTCACGGTGTCCTCGGCGGTGTCGAAGACCGCCACGGGGACGTCCACCCCGCCGGGTCCGTAGCTGTCGGTGGACAGGGTCAGGGTCACGGGTTCGTCACCCGTGTTGCGGTAGCCGAGCTGCTCGGTGGCCGGTTCGGTGTCCTCGTGCGGCCACCGCTGCACGCCGAAGCCGACGACGGCGCGGTCGTGGGAGACGGTGCCGGAGACGGCCCCGGGCAGCTGCACCCGGCCGGTTCCCTGGTCGTGCGGGGATGCCTGCACCGGGTGTGCCACCGTGGCGGTGAGCTGCTGCTTGATCCGTTCGCCGGTCCAGTCGGGGTGCTGCTGGGCCAGGATCGCCGCGGCGCCGGCCACGTGCGGGGTGGCCATCGAGGTGCCGGACAGCGAGACGTAGCCGTCGGTCACCGGTTCGCCGATCACCCCTTCCTCCGCCGCCGCGGCGGCGATGTCCACGCCGGGCGCGGTGAGGTCGGGCTTGACGGCGTGCGCGGCGGTGGGGCCGCGGCTGGAGAACGCGGCGATCCGGTCGGCGTCGTCGACCGCGCCCACGGTGAGGGCCTCGGGGGAGCTGCCGGGGGATTCGACGGTGCCCGCACCGGGGCCGCTGTTGCCCGCGGCGACCACGAAGAGCGTGCCGGACTCCTCGGAGAGCGCGGCGAGCGCGGCCTCCACCGGGTCGGTCTCCGGGGTGTCCGGGCCGCCGATGCTGAGGTTGACGACATCGGCGCCCTGGCCGACGGCCCATTCCATTCCGGCGATGATCCAGGACGCCTGGCCGAAGCCGTTGTCGTCGAGCACCTTGCCGTCCAGGTACCGGGCGCCGGGGGCGGTACCGGTGTAGGTGCCGCCGGACTGCTCGCCGCCGCCCACCGCGATGGAGGCGACGTGGGTGCCGTGCCCGTACCGGTCCACGGGTTCGCCGTCGCCGGTGAAGTTCCGCTGGGCGGCTTCGCGTCCCTGCAGGTCGGGGTGGGTCTGGTCGACGCCGCTGTCGAGCACCGCGACCGTGGCACCGGTGCCGTCGTAACCGGCTTCCCACGCCTCGGGGGCGCCGATCTGCGGAACGCTCTCGTCGAGGACGGCCCGGTAGGGGGCGTCCAGCCAGATGCGCTCGATGCCGTCGTCGGCGAGGAGGTGTCCGCTGCCGTCCCCGGCGGTGAGGTCCCGCCAGACGGTGTCCGTTTCGGCCTTGCCGACGCTGACCGCCTCGGCGTCGATGCTGGGCAGCGGGCGCCCGGCCCGGGCGGGGGCGCCGCGCAGCGGTCCGGCCGCTCCGGATGCCGGGTTCTCGTGGCGGACGATGAGCGGCAGATCGTTTCTGCGGTCGTCGTCGTAGCCGGCCCGGACCAGCTCCCGCACGTCGAAGAGGCGGTGGTCCACCGTTCCGGAGCGGATCAGGGCGGCGGCGTCCCGGGGGACGACATAGGTGTGGTTCTCGTCGCCCCGCACGGACACGGGGATGTCCTCGCGGTCCGGTGCGGGCCGGACCGCCGCCACCCGGCCCCGGGCGTCGACATCGACGCGGTCACCGGTGAGCAGGGTGACGGTGTGCAGCGGCTCGCCCTGCTGCCGGGCGGCGCCGGCCGCGGGGGCGGTGGGTTCGGTGGCCGGCTCCGCTGCCGCGCCGGAGGCCGGCAGCAGAGCGAGGGCAAGGGTTGCGGTGAGCATGCCGGCGGTCGAGGGAACTCTGCGCATGGGTGTCTCTTCCGTGACGGGGATGCGCCGGGGAGCCAGGCAAACATGGAGCGGCGACCGAGGACCACACCACTTCGCCCCGTATCACGGCGATTTCGCCAGGTACCACCTGCTGGGCGGTTCTTGGTCCGCATTGCCCCGACCACCGGTCCACCGCCCCGCACCTCCGGGCACACCGGCACAGCATCAGGAACAAAGACCAGTAAAAGCCGCAAAGAACAACATAAGTGACGGTGCATATCCGGCTGAAACAGACGCAAGCCGCCACTCTCCCGCGACCGCCTCCGGCACGGCCGCCCCAGTCCTCCGGGGCGCAACACCGCAGCAGGGCCGCACGGGGCGCACAGCCGCCCGAGGTCCTGGAGCGGGGCGGAGGCGAGAGGTATAACACCGCGGCAGGACTGAGCTGACGGGTACACGTCAGCGTGAGGGGTCGACTACGGTTCCGGCAACCCCCCACCGAAAGTGAGGAGACCCCTCATGCATCGCAGACGTGGTGCGCTGTTCGCGGGAGGCATCGCGATAGCCGCGCTGACCCTCACCGCCACACCCGCGACAGCCGAGTCGTCCGCAGACGCCGCCGAACAGGCGGCGGAACGCGCTGCAGCCCAGGCCGCGGAGAAGCTCCCAGCCGGCATGCTCAAGGCCATGCAGCGCGACCTGGGCCTCACCGAGGCGCAGGCCAAGTCCCGCATCACCAACGAGTTCAAGGCCGGCCGGGAGGAGGCCGGGCTGCGCGCCGAACTGGGCGCGAGCTGGGCCGGCTCCTGGGTCACCGGCAAGACCTCCGACGAGGTCGTGGTGGCCACCACCGACGCCGCCGAGGTGGCGGCGATCGAGGCCACCGGCGCCACCGCCGAGGTCGTGGACGACAGCCTGGCGGACCTGGACGCCGTCAAGCGGGCGCTGGACCGGGCCGGCGCCGAGCACGCCACCACCGACGCCCCCGTCTGGTACGTGGACGTCACCAGCAACACCGTGGTGCTGCACGCCAAGAAGACCGCGGCGGCCCGGGAGTTCGTGGCCGCGGCCGGCCTGGACGCCTCGGACGTGAAGATCGTGCGCTCGTCCGAGTCCCCCCGCCCCTACTACGACGTGCGCGGCGGCGAGGCGTACTACATGGGCAGCGGCGGACGCTGCTCGGTGGGCTTCTCGGTGCGCCGCGGCTCGACCCCCGGTTTCGCCACGGCCGGGCACTGCGGTCGCGCCGGCACCACCACCTCGGGCTACAACCAGGTCTCCCAGGGCACCTTCCAGGCCTCCAGCTTCCCCGGGAACGACATGGCCTGGGTCGCGGTCAACTCCAACTGGACGGTGACCCCGTACGTGCGCGGCAGCGGTGGGTCGAACGTGTCGGTGGCCGGCTCCACCCAGGCGGCGGTCGGCGCGTCCATCTGCCGTTCCGGCTCGACCACCGGCTGGCACTGCGGCACCATCCAGCAGCACAACACCAGCGTCACCTACCCGGAGGGCACCATCACCGGCGTGACCCGGACCTCGGTGTGCGCCGAGCCCGGTGACTCCGGCGGCTCCTACATCTCCGGCAACCAGGCGCAGGGTGTCACCTCCGGCGGCTCCGGCAACTGCCGTACCGGCGGTACCACCTACCACCAGCCGATCAACGAGATCCTGTCCACCTACGGGCTGACCCTGGTCACCACCGGTGGCGGCGACCCCGACCCGCCCACCGGCTGCTCGGGCTACCAGTCCACCTACACCGGCTCGCTGAGCAGCAACGGGCAGGCGGTCCAGCCGAACGGCTCGTACTACTACTCCTCGTCCTCCGGTACCCACCGCGGCTGCCTGGACGGTCCCAACGGCACCGACTTCGACCTCTACCTGCAGAAGTGGAGCGGCTCCAGCTGGCAGACCGTGGCCCAGGGCATCACCTCCGCCGCGGACGAGACGGTCAGCTACAGCGGCACGTCCGGCTACTACCGCTGGATCGTGCACGCCTACAGCGGCTCCGGCTCCTACACCCTCGGCATCACCCGGCCCTGACGGGCGGAACGGGCAGGGGTGAGGCACAGTGAGGCACAGGAACCGGCCCCGGCCACCGGGAGTTCTGGACGGTCGCTGACCACGGCACTGCCTCTCCCCTGATCACCGCAGGTCAGCGATGTGCGCCCGGCGCGCACAGCGGCCCGCCGCAGCCCATCCGGTGCGGCGGGCCGCCGCGGCGTGCCCGGGGAGCGCCGTCCGGTCTTGCCCGGTCACAGGCGGTGGCAATAGCTTCCCGGCATGGATCTGGAGTTGCGCCACCTCAGGATCATCCGTGCGATAGACGACGCGGGGAGCCTGACCCGAGCGGCCACCACCCTGGGGCTGGCCCAGTCGGCGCTGAGCGCCCAGCTGAAACGGATCGAGCGGGCGCTCGGCGGTCCGCTGTTCGAGCGCAGCCGGCACGGTGCCCGGCCCACCGCGCTCGGGGAACTGGTGCTGGACAGGGCCCGGGTGCTGCTGCCTGCGGTCCGGGAACTCCAGGAGGAGGCGGTGCGGTTCGCCAACACCCTGGAGGACCTGCCCCGGTTCCGGCTGGGCGGCACGCACGGCCCGATGCTCGGCGGCCTGGTGGACGCGCTCGCCACCACCAATCCGCGGGCCGCCATCTCGACGGTGACGAGCTGGTCGGTGGAGGAGCTGAGCGAGCTGGTGGTGGCCGGGCGGCTGGATTTCGCCATGGTCGGCACCTGCGGCGAGTCCAGCCCGCCCGCCGACGAACAGCTGAGCTGGCGCACGGTGGGCCGGGACCCGATCTTCGCCATGCTCGCCGAGGACCACGCGCTGGCCAAGGAGCCGGAGGTGGAGCTGGGGCAGCTCTCCGGCGAGCAGTGGGTGGACGCGCCCGGGGACGGCTGCTTCGGCGACTGCTTCTCGGCGGCCTGCGCCCGGGCCGGCTTCACCCCGACCTCGGTCTACGAGATGGACACCTCGGCCTGCGTGCATCTGGTGCAGCTGGGGCGGGCGGTGGCGCTCTGCCGGGCGACCTTCCCGCCCACCCCGGGCATCGTCACCGTGCCGCTCGCCGGGACGCCGCTGAGCTGGCGGCATCTGCTGGGCTGGCACCCGGCGGCGGCCGCCGCGCGCGCCGCGCCCGGGGTGCTGGTGCACGCCAAGCAGGTGCACCGGGAGGCCGCCCGGCGCAATCCCGTCTACGCCCGCTGGCTGGCCGGCAACGCCCGGTTCGGCACCGCTGGCTGAGGCCCCGGGCGGCCCGCCGGGCAGGAGCGGGGGCGGGGGCGGGTCACGGGAGAGGTCAGGAGGGGCCACGGGGGACGTCACGGGGGACGTCACGGGCGGGGCGAGTCATAGCACGGCGAGAGGGGTTCTTTGAGAGGTGCCGCGGCACGGCCGCCGGCACTACGTTTTTCCGCAACCCCGCATGACAGCAGGAGGGCGGTGGGCGTCACCGGCGCCGTGCCGTCCTGGGCCCGGCACCGGCGGCCACCCGCCTCCGGCAGCACCGCGGCAAGGAACTGGTCCGGGCGGTGAACCCGATTCCCTCCCAGTACGGCCTTTCCCTGGTGACAAGCCACTTCCCGGTCCGGCCGCCGCAGGCCCGGCGGTGGCCGGAGGGCTTGTCACCGGCGGCCCGCCGGATCGCGCTCGGAAGGGCGTTCCGGCGGGCCGCCGCGTGTCCGCACGCCAGCCGCGGGTACGGGCCGCGCCTCAGGGCAGTGCGCGCGAGCCGCCGACCGGCAGGTCCCACAGATCCGCCCGGTCCCGCCCGGCGGCCGCCCAGGCCGCCCGCACCCGGTGCAGCGGCTCCAGCGGCGGCTCTCCGGAGAGCAGGAAGGTCCCCCAGTGCATGGGCGCCATCCGCCGCGCCCCCACGTCCGCGCAGGCCCGCACCGCCTCCTCGGGATCGGTGTGCACGGTGCCCTGCATCCAGCGCGGCGCATAGGCACCCACCGGCAGCAGGGCCAGGTCGATGCCGGGATGGCGGGAGCCGATCTGCGAGAACCAGTGGCCGTAGCCGGTGTCGCCGGCGAAGTAGACCCGGTGGCCGGCCGGTCCGGTGAGCACCCAGCCGCCCCACAGCGAGCGGCAGGTGTCGGTGAGGGTGCGCCGGGACCAGTGGTGGGCGGGCACGAAGCCGAACCGCACGGTGCCGGCGTCCGCCGGGCGGGCGGGCAGTTCGGCGGTCTCCCACCAGTCGAGGTCGGTGACCCGGGTGAAGCCGCGCCGCCGGCACCACGCGCCCAGGCCGGCCGGGACGAACAGCGGGGTGTCCGGGGGCAGCCGGCGCAGGGTCGGCAGGTCCAGATGGTCGTAGTGGTTGTGCGAGACGACCACGGCGTCGATCTCGGGCAGATCCCCCCAGGGGACGCCGACCGGGGTGATCCGGGGCGGCGTGGCCAGGATGCGGTCGGACCACACCGGGTCGGTCAGCACGGTCAGCCCGCCGGTGCGGACGATCCAGCTGGCGTGGCCGGCCCAGGTGACGGTGGTGGTCCCGGCGCCGGCGGGCGGCAGCGGCTCGCGGACCACGGGCAGCTCCCCCGGCCCGGGCATGGTGCCGGGGGCGGGACGCAGGGTGCCCTGGCGGGCGGCCCGCACCAGGGTGGCCAGACCCGGGAGCGGGGCGGTCAGACGGTCGGCGAAGGTGCGCGGCCAGACCCGGGGGGCTCCGAGCGGGCGCGGTACCTCGTGCGGGGCGGGACGCGCGGCGGGGTGCCCGGCCGCGGTGCTGCGGCGCAGGCCCGGGCGGGGCGGGGTGGTGCCGGGGACGCCGTCGGTGGTGGTGCGCCGGTCGGTCATGGCCTGCTCCCCTCTGCCGCGCCGGGCGGCCGGGTCCGCGCGGGCGTCTGTGTCTGCTCCCACTCATCCGGCGGAGCCCCGGCGGCGGCAATCCCGGTACCGCCGAACCGGTGAACCCACACCACGGCGTCCGCATCGCGGAACGATATTGACCAGTATGCAAGACGGCTGGGAGGCTGGCCGCCCGCCGCGGGAGGGAGCCGGCCATGCCGTCCACGTCGTCGCCGAAAGCCGTGTACACGCACGGGCACCACGAGTCGGTACTGCGCTCGCACCGCTGGCGCACCGCGGAGAACTCCGCCGGATACCTGCTGCCCCGGCTGCGCCCCGGGCTGTCCCTGCTGGACGTGGGGTGCGGGCCGGGCACGCTCACCGCGGACCTGGCCCGGCTGGTCGCCCCCGGGCCGGTGACCGCACTGGACGCCGCCGGGGCGGTCCTGGACACCGCCCGCGCCGAGGCCGCCGCCCGCGGGCTGGACAACGTCCGGTTCGTCACCGGGGACGCGCTGGCCCTGGACCTCCCGGACGACTCCTTCGACGTCGTCCACGCCCATCAGGTGCTCCAGCATCTGGCCGACCCGGTGGCCGCGCTGCGCGAGCTGCGCCGGGTCTGCCGGCCCGGCGGCACGGTGGCCGTGCGGGACGGCGACTACGCGGGGATGCACTGGTATCCCACCTCCTCCGGCATGGACCACTGGCAGCGGCTGTACCGGCAGGTGGCCCGCGGGGCGGGCGGCGAGCCGGACGCCGGGCGCCGCCTGGCGGCCTGGGCGCGGGCGGCCGGCTTCCGGGAGATCACCGCCTCGGCCTCGGTCTGGTGCTTCGCCACGCCGGAGGACCGGGCCTGGTGGAGCGGGCTGTGGGCGGACCGCACGGTCGCCTCGGACTACGCCGCGCTGGCGGTGGCGAACGGCCATGCCGCGCCCGAGGAGCTCGCCGCCGTCGCGGAGAGCTGGCGGGCCTGGGGAGCCCATCCGGACGCCTGGTTCGCGGTCCCGCACGGCGAACTGCTCTGCACCGCCTGAGCACCCCCCGGGCGCCGCCCGGCCGGCCGGCCAGGTGCCGCCGCCCGGGGTCCGCCGGTCAGCGACGGCGGCGCATGGCCAGGACGGCGCCGGTCAGGCAGCCGATCAGCAGCGTCCCGAACAGCGCCTGCCACAGTGGCATGGTCACCTCGGGGACCAGCAGCCGGATCTCGACCCGCCGGGTGTTCTGGAAGACGAAGACCAGCGTCACGGCGACGACCACGAGTGCGGCGATCCGGCCCGGGGTGAAGAACTCCCGGGCGCCGCCGGCCCGCTCGCCGCCCCCTTGTGCACGCGTACCCATGAGCCCAGCCTGCGCCCTCCGGGCCCGNAAGACCAGCGTCACGGCGACGACCACGAGTGCGGCGATCCGGCCCGGGGTGAAGAACTCCCGGGCGCCGCCGGCCCGCTCGCCGCCCCCTTGTGCACGCGTACCCATGAGCCCAGCCTGCGCCCTCCGGGCCCGCCGCGCGCGCCGGACGGGCCATACGGGCCATACGGGCCATGCGGGCCGGGCCCGGAGAGCGCAGGCGCCGCCGCCCGGGGCGAAGGCCCGGGCGGCGGCGCGGAACGCGGTGCCGGGATCAGGAACGGGCCAGGTGCCCGGCTCCGGAGGCTCCGCGGTGGGTCGGGGCGTAGACCCGTTCGGCGAACTCGGCGAGCTGGTCGTCCGTCAGGTGCCGGGCCAGATCCGCCTCGCTGATCATGCCGACCAGCTTCTTGTTCTCGTCGATCACCGGCACCCGCCGGATCTGGTTCTGCTCCATCTCCCGGAGCACGTCCTCCACGGTGGCCGTCGCGCTCACCCAGCGCGGCGTGCCCTCGCAGATGTCACCGCAGGTCACCCGGGACGGGTCGTGCCCCGCGGCGATGCACTTCACCACGATGTCGCGGTCCGTGACGATGCCGCACATCCGCTCGTTCTGGTCGCTGACCGGCAGCGCGCCCACATCGAGGTCGCGCATGATCTGGGCCGCGCGGTCCAGGGTCTCGGTGGCGGGAATCCACCGGGCCCCCTCGTTCATGATGTCGCGGGCAGTGGTCATCCTGTGCCTCCTGGATAGGTATGCCGCCACGGTCGCCGGCCGGCGTCCCGCCGCCGGGCCGTGCCGCACGCGGGCCGCACTCCGGGCCGTGCGCGGGCAGCGGGAAACACCGCAGCCGCGGCAGTTCCGGGTCGGCACCAGACTAAGCACGAAATGTCCGTCCTGCCCGTTGTGATGTTCCGTCCGCGGCGCCCCCGGGCGGGGCCGCGGCGGCTACTTCCCGGTGCGGCCGTCGAGCAGCTCCCGCACGACGTCGAGCTGCCCGGCGTGCCGGGCGTACTCCTGGAGCAGGTGGAACAGGATCCAGGCCAGGGTCGGGCTCTCCGCCTTGTCGCTGTACGCCCCGCCGGTCTCGGCCCGGTCGGACAGCGCGGCCTTGGCGGTGATGACCCGGGAGCGCTCGCACTGGTTGCGGTAGCGGGCCACCACCTCCTCGGCGGTCACCCCCTGCGGCACCGCCCAGCGCCTGGCCGGGCCGTAGTCGCCCCACGGGGCGGGCACGTCCTCGCCCTCGAAGCCCCAGCGCAGCCAGCGTCGCTCCACATGCGCCAGATGCCAGAGCAGTTCCAGCGGCGTCCACCCGGAGGGCACCCGGCTGGAACGGAGCTGCGACTCGGACAGACCGTCCAGTTTGGCGAGAATCGTCTCCCGGTAGAAGTCCAGGTACTCGGCCAGCAGCTGATGCGGGTCATCGAGCTGGGACGAGGGCTCCTCCCGCACGGCGGGCGGTGGCGGTATCGGGGAGTTCGGCGGGGGTGTCATCGCAACACCGGCTCCTTGTAGACGAGGGCTGCCGTGTCAGTGTCCAGGGTGACAGGTACCCCGAGGGCCATGGTGAAAGGCTCCGGTCCGTGGCCGAAACCGAGCTCCTCCAGCACCGGAACGCCGAGGTCGCCCAGCCGCTCGGCGAGGACCGGACGCACCTGCGCATAGGCCCCGCACTCCTTCCAGGAGCCCAGCACGATCCCGGACACGCCGTCCAGCCAGCCGGCCCGCCGGAGCTGGGTCAGGCGGCGGTCCAGCCGGTAGGGCGGCTCCCCCACGTCCTCCACCAGCAGAATGCCGCCGGCCGCGGAGCGGCGGCCGTCCGGGGTGCCCTGGCTGTCGGCGAGCAGCGCCAGACAGCCGCCCAGGGTGACACCGGAGGCGGTGCCGGGCACCAGCGGGGCGGCGGCGGGAGAGGTGACGGTGGTGACGCTGTCCGGCTCGAAGAGGGTGCGCCGCAGATGCTCCTGGGCGGCCGGCTCCTCGGGGAAACCCTGCTCGGCGGGCATCGGGCCGTGCAGGGTGACCAGGCCCAAGCGGGCGGCGATGGCCTCGTGCAGGGCGGTGATGTCGCTGTAGCCGACGAAGACCTTGGGGCCGGCGGCGCGCATCGCCGCCCAGTCCAGCAGCGGGACCACGCGCTGGGCGCCGTAGCCGCCGCGGACGCAGAAGACGGCCGAGACCGTGGGATCGCACCAGGCGGACACCAGGTCCCGGGCCCGGTCGGCATCGGTGCCGGCCAGGTAGTCCAGCTCCGGGTGGACGTCCAGCACATGGCTGCCGGTGACCACCTCCAGGCCCCAGCGCTGGAGGACGGCGATGCCGGCCGCCAGCCGGGCCGGGTCCACCGGGCTGCTGGGGGCGACGACGGCGACCCGGTCGCCGGGCCGCAGGCGGCGGGGCCGGGTCAGTTCGGGTATCGGCTCGGCCACGGGCGGGCCCTTTCCGGTCGGCGGTGACGGGGGCGGGGGCGGGGCGGTCAGGGACGCAGTTCCAGGCGCGGCACGTCGTCCCGCTCCACACCGAAGCACTGGAGGTAGAGGGAGAGTTCCGCCTGCACCGCCCGGCTGATGGTGTCCGCGCGGCGGAAGCCGTGCCCCTCGCCCTCGAAGGCGAGAAAGGCGTGCGGCACGCCGCGCCCGCGCACGGCGGCCAGGAACCGTTCGCACTGCACGGGCGGGCAGATCACGTCGTCCAGCCCCTGGAGCAGCAGGAACGGGACCCGCACCCGGTCGGCGTGGGTGACCGGGGAGCGTTCCCGGTAACGCTCGGGGACCTCCTCCAGCGGCCCGACCAGGCTCTCCAGATAGCGGGACTCGAAGTCGTGGGTCTCGTCGGCGGCCCAGCCGGTGAGATCCAGGATGGGGTAGTAGACGGCGCCGCAGGCGAACAGGCCGCCGGTGCCGTTCTCCCCGGTGAGGGCGACGGCGGTGGTCCAGCCGCCGGCGCTGCCGCCGCGGATGGCCAGCCGGGCCCGGTCGGCGAGGCCGCGGTCCGCGAGGGCCCGGGCCACGGCCGCGCAGTCCTGCACGTCCACCACGCCCCACTGCCCGCGCAGCCGGTTGCGGTAGGCCCGGCCGTGGCCGGTCGAGCCGCCGTAGTTGACCTCGGCGATGCCGATGCCGCGCGAGGTGAAGTAGGCGATCTCCAGATCGAGGACCGCCGGGGCACGGCTGGTGGGGCCGCCGTGCGCCCAGATCACCCAGGGCGGGGCCGCGCCGGGCGGGCCGGTGCGGTCCGGGCTGCGCGGCGGGTAGAGCTGGGCGTGGACCTCCCGGCCCCCGGGCCCGGAGACGGTCAGCGGCTCCGGCTCGGGCAGATGGGCGGGGTCCACCAGATCCCGGTGGTGCGCGGCGACCGTCCGGCCGCGGCCGGTGCGGGTGTCCAGCTCGACCAGCTCCCAGCCGCGCCGCGGGCCGGCCGCGATGCCGGTGACCCGGGTGCCGGTGACGGCCAGCGCCGCGGCCCACTCCGTCCACGGGCCGGGGGCGTCGGTGAGCTCGCCGGTGGCCGGGTCGAGTATCCCCAGCCGCAGGCCGCCGCGGCCGTGCAGCACGGCGATCAGGCCGTCCTCCAGAGGGGCGAACCAGCGCAGGCCGATCTTCCACAGGGCGTCGCCGAACTCCTCCTCGCGCGGGCAGAGCGGCCGGGCGTCCACCGGCCCCGGGCGGCCGTCGTCCGGGTCCGGCGCAGCGGCCCGGTAGAGGTTCCACCAGCCGGTGCGGTCGCTGACGAACAGCAGGCCGCCGTCCGGCGCCCATTCGGCCTGCACCAGGGATTCCTCGGGCCCGCCGGCCACGGTGCGCACGCCGGTCAGGGCACCGTCGCTGACCCGGGCCAGTTTGAGCTCGGTGCCGTCCCAGGGCATCCGGGGGTGGTCCCAGGCCAGCCAGACCGCCCGGGTGCCGTCCGGGGACAGGCGCGGCCCGGTGACGAAGCGGTGCTCGTCCGTGGTGAGTTCCCTGATCGCCGCGCGGTCCGCGGCGGCCGAGCCGTCCAGCGGCACGGCGGCCAGCACCCGCCGCACCTCGGTGGGCCGCTCTCCGGTGAACTCCTCCAGCACGCACCACACCTCGCCCCGGCCGGGCAGTACCACCGGGTCGCACCAGCGCAGCCCGCCGCCGGTGGCGGAGAGCGGGGTCAGCGGGCGCGGCCCCGCCGCCGGGGAGCCGGAGGCGCCGGCCGCGCCGGGTTCGAGGGCGTACAGGCGCTGGTCGGTGAAGTGGGTGAAGACGACCAGCGGGCCGCCGTGCTCCCGGGGTGCGCCGGCCCACGGGGTGCCGCCGTACTCCAGCACCCGGTTGCGGACGTTCCAGGGCGCGGGCAGCACCTCCTCGGCGGTGCCGTCCTCGGGCCGCAGCCGCATCAGGGCGCGGCGTCCGGCCTCGGCGGGGCGCGGCTCGGTCCACCACAGCTCGGTGCCGACCGCCCCGGCGTACTCGGGGCGTCCGTCGTGCGCGGCGACCAGGGCGGCGTCCACCGGGGACGGCCAGGTGCCGTACGGCGCGGGCACCGGTCCGGACCGCCGCCGGGGCACGGAGCGGATCACCGGCTCGGACATCGTCACCTCTCCCTCGGCGCTTCAGCGGTTCAGCGGGTCAGCGGGTCAGCGGTTCAGCGGTTCAGCGGGGTTGTCCGCGGGCGGCGGGGCGGGCGCTCACAGGGTGCGCAGCGCGCGGTCCAGCACCCGGGTGCCGAAGTGCAGCGCTTCCACCGGCACCCGTTCGTCCACGCCGTGGAACATCTGCCCGTAGTCGAAGCCCTCCGGCAGTTGCAGCGGGGTGAAGCCGTAGGCCCGGATGCCCAGCCGGGAGAACTGCTTGGCGTCGGTGCCGCCGGACATGCAGTAGGGCACCACCTTCGCCTCCTGGTCGAAGTGCTCCAGCGCGGAGCGCAGCACCGCGTAGCTGCGCGAGTCCACCGGGGCCAGCAGCGGGATCTCGTGGTGCTGGAAGGACCACTCCACATGCGGGCCGGTGAGTTCGTCCAGGGTGGCGGCGAACTCCTCCTCGGTGCCCGGCAGGGTCCGGCCGTCCACATGGGCGGTGGCGCTGCCGGGGATCACGTTCACCTTGTAGCCGGCGTCCAGCATGGTGGGGTTGGCGCTGTTGCGGACGGTGGCGGCGATCAGATCGGCGTACGGGCCGAGTTCGTCCAGCAGGGAGTCGATCTCCTGGTCCAGATGGGCCTCGCCGATCCGGGCCACGCCGTCCAGGTCCGGGCGGGGCAGGCCGCGCAGCTCGGCAAGGGCCAGCAGGGCGGCCCGGGTGACCGGGGTGAGCCGGACCGGCCAGCGGTGCTCGCCGATCCGGTGCACGGCCGCGGCCAGCCGGCTGACGGCGTTCTGCGCGTTGCGCTTGGAGCCGTGCCCGGCGCGGCCGTGGGCGGTGAGCCGCAGCCAGGCGGTGCCGCGTTCGCCGGCCGCCACCGGATAGACCCGGGTGCCGTCGCCGGGGTGGAAGGTGAAGGCGCCGGATTCACCGATCGCCTCGGTGCAGCCGTCGAACAGCACGGCGTGCTCCTGGACCAGGAAGCCGGCCCCGTAGGCGGCGCTGTCCTCCTCGTCCGCGGTGAAGGCGAGCACGATGTCGCGGCGCGGGCGGAGCCCGGCGCGGGCCCAGGCGCGGACCACGGCCAGCACCATGGCGTCGGCGTTCTTCATGTCCACCGCGCCGCGGCCCCAGACCACGCCGTCGCGGACCTCGCCGGAGAAGGGGTGCACGGTCCAGTCGGCGGGCTGGGCGGGCACCACGTCGAGGTGGCCGTGCACCAGCAGGGCACCGGCCCCCGGGTCGCGGCCGGCGATGCGCGCGACCACATTGGTGCGGCCGGGGGCCTTCTCCAGCACATGCGGTTCCAGCCCGGCCTCGGCGAGGAGTTCCGCCACATACTCGGCGGCGGGCCGCTCATGGCCCTCGCCGAGCCCTCGGTTGGTGGTGTCGAAGCGAATGAGTTCGGAGGTGAAGGTCACCGACTCGTCCAGGGCGCGGGCGTCCAGGTGCGCCTCGTCCGGCTGCACCACCGCGCCGACGGCCGCGGGTTCAGTCATGGCAGCGCTCCCAGGAGTGCCGGGGGCGGGGTGCCGGCCCGAAGATCTTCATGGGCCGTCACGTTACGCCCCGCTCCGACCTGGCAAAAGGGCCAGTGGGCCGCTGCACAGGTACAGACCTCCGGCAGTCGCCCGATCGGATCAGCCGTACCACTCCTCCACGGCTGCCGAAACCATGGTGGTGACCGCCTTGAAGCAGCGGATGCCCTGGTACATGTCGGGCGCGGTGAAGCCGACGCGGCGCTCGCCGGTCTGCACCACGCCGGGCACGACGGCGGCGGCCCCGGCCAGGTGCTCGGCGTCGAACTCGACTTCCACCCTGCGGGGCCGGGGCGGGGCCGGGTCGTGACGGTGCGCCAGGCGTACGGCACGGCGGGCCGCGTTCCGGATCTGGCCGGCGGTGCGGGCGGGCGGGCGGCAGACGGCCGCGTAGCGGGAGACGTAGTCCTTGACCGCGACGGTCTCGGCCCCGGGGGCCCAGCCGCGGGCGTCCAGGCAGGTGCGGTCGTCGCCGGTGACCAGCACCACCGGGGTGCCGTACTCGGCGCAGACCAGGGAGTTGAGCAGACCTTCACTGGCCCGTACGCCGTCCACGAACACGCCGGTGACGGAGTTGCCGAGGTAGGTGTGGGCGAGCACGCCCTCGTCCCCGGCGCCGGTGTGGTAGCCGAGGAAGGCGATGCCGTCCACGTCTCCGTGCTGCACGCCCTCGATCATGGACAGGTCCTTGTGGCGGCCGGTGAGCAGCTCGGCCCGCTCGTCGAGCTGTTCCAGCAGCAGGTTGCGCATGGTCATATGGGCCTCGTTGACCAGGACCTGTTCCGCTCCGCCGTCGCAGAAGCCGGCGATGGCGGCGTTGACGTCCGAGGTGAACATCACCCGGCAGCGCTCCCACTGGGGGGTGCCGGGCAGGCAGTCGGCGGGCCAGGTGACGCCGGTGGCCCCCTCCATGTCGGCGCTGATCAACACCTTCATGCCGGGTCACGCTACGCGGTCGGCGGCGGCGGGCGGAAGAGCGACAGGCACCGGCACCGGTCTGGACCGGTGCCGGTGCCTGCGCCGGTGTGCGGACGGCGCGGCCGGGCGGTGCGCCGGGGTCAGGCCGCCGGGCGGCCGGCGACCAGCCAGTTCGAGGGCAGCTCCAGCGGGTTGCCGTCCGGGTCCCGCTCGGTGGTGGCCAGCGGCAGGGTGCCGGAGGCGAGCACGGTCAGTCCGGCGCCGCGGAACAGCGCCGGCAGGGCCTCGTCGGCCAGTTCGGCGGGCGCCACACCGTGGTCGAACACGGCGGCCAGCGCGCGCGGCGGCCCCTCGGCCCGCCGCAGCAGGCCGGCCAGCACCCCTTTGGCGGCCTCGGCCGGCTCGACGATGAAGGCCCGGCCCCGGGAGCCGACCAGGGTGGCCACCGCTCCGGCGACGCCCGGGCGCACGGCGGGCGGAAGCTGGTGCAGCAGGCCCCGGATGTAGAGGTTGCAGTCGCCCAGTTCCTCGTGCAGCCGGGCGGCCATGGCGTTGTCCGCGGCGTCGCCGGTGCGGAACTCCACCGGCGGGCGCTCGCCCCGGTCGTCCACCTGGCGGCGGGCGCGGGCTATGGCGGACGCGGAGATGTCGATGCCCAGGACCGGCCGGAAGCGGTCGGCCAGGCTGATCGCCTGGGTGCCGTTGCCGCACCCCAGGTCGATCATGGGCAGCCGGGGACCGAAGTGGGTCTCCAGCACGGGGAGATGCCGGTCCGCGACCCGGTCGGCGGGCGCGTCCCAGAACACCTCCTTGGCGCCGTGCGGCGCGTCGCGCCAGAAGCCCTCCCAGTCGGGCGGCGTGCGTGTGGCGTCCATCAGTCCTCCCCAGTGAGGCCCAGTGCCGCCGCCGGATCGCCTCCGCCGTCCCGGTCCGTGGCCCTGGCCCTGTCGTGTCGAGCCCGCCCGGCGGCGCCGGCCGGCTCTGCTGCTGCTGTCGGTGCGTGCTGAACTGCCTGCTCAGTTGCGTCGCGATGCTGCGAGACGGTGGTGCGTGATGGCGACAACTCCCGGGGTTCCGGGGAGAGTTCGGTACCGTACAGGTACGGGGCGGGGGCTGTCCCGGGGTTGCGGCGATCAGTCGCCCCGCCCGGCGCGGCCACCGTGCCGCCGCCGCGCCGGCAGCGCCAGCTCGAACCAGACCGTCTTGCCGCGCGCGGTGCGGCTGGTCCCCCAGCTCCGGGCCAGGGCGCTGACCACGGCCAGCCCTCGGCCTTGCTCGTCCAGCTCCCCGGCCTCGGCCAGCACCGGCGGTTCCGGGTCCTCGTCGGAGACCTCGCACAGCAGGGCGTCGGCGCGCACCAGGCGCAGTGCCGCCCCGCCGCCGCGGGCGTGCCGGACGGTGTTGGTCAGGATCTCGCTCACCAGCAGCGCGGCGGTGTCGCCGAGCGCGCCGTCCAGCTCCCAGCGGGCCAGCCGCTCGCGGACCAGGCGGCGGGCGCGCGGCACCTCGCGGGGCGCGCGGTCCAGCGCCCAGCGGGCCACGTCCTCGGCGGGGATGCCGTTGAGCCGGGCCATCAGCAGGGCGACGTCGTCCCTGCGGTCCGTGCGCTCGGGGCGGCCGCCGGGGCCCTTGCCGCGCGCGGTGGCGGCGGCCAGGGCGCGGATGACGGTGTCACAGGCGTCGTCCATGGAGGCGGCCGGGTGGGCGGCGGACTCGCACAGCGCGGCCAGTCCGGTGCCGATGTCCTGGCCGCGCACCTCCACCAGGCCGTCGGTGCACATCACCACCCGGTCACCGGGCGCCACGGGCACGGTGACGGTCTCGAAGGCGACCCGGCCGACGCCGATGGGGGCGCCGGTGGGCAGTTCCAGCAGTTCGCTGCCGCCGTCCGCGGCACGCACCAGCACCGGCGGGATGTGGCCGGCGTTGGCGATCCGCAGTTCGCCGCGGACCGGGTCGTAGACCGCGTACAGGCAGNGACCCGGCCGACGCCGATGGGGGCGCCGGTGGGCAGTTCCAGCAGTTCGCTGCCGCCGTCCGCGGCACGCACCAGCACCGGCGGGATGTGGCCGGCGTTGGCGATCCGCAGTTCGCCGCGGACCGGGTCGTAGACCGCGTACAGGCAGGTGGCCAGGTAGTGCTCGCCGAGCCGCTGGGCCAGGTCGTCCAGGCCGCGGAGCAGCTGGGCCGGCTCGGTGTCCATGGCCGCCATGGTCTGCACGGCGGTGCGCAGCTGGCCCATCATGGCGGCGGAGTGCAGGCCATGGCCCATCACGTCGCCGACCACCAGCGCGGTGCGGGAGCCGGGCAGCCGTATGGTGTCGAACCAGTCGCCGCCGATCCGGCCGAGCCGGGTGCCGGGCAGGTAGCGGGTGGCGATGTCGCAGCCGGCCATCCGGGGCCGCACCCGGGGCAGCATGCTGTCCTGGAGGGTCTCGGCGACGTTCTCCTGGTGGGTGTAGATGCGGGCGTTGTCCAGCACCAGCCCGGCGCGGGCGGCGAGTTCGGCGCCGGTGACCCGGTCCATGTCGTTGAACGGCGGGCGGGCGCGGTGGCGCAGCAGGATCATGAAGCCGAGCACCACCTGCCGGGCCTTGAGCGGCACGACCAGCATGGAGCGGCCGTTGATCAGCGGGTAGATGTCCCGCTTCTCGAACTGGGCGGCGATGGTGCGGGCCATGGGCTCGGTGATCCGCTCCACCAGCACCGGCTCTCCGGTGGTCATGCACCGGAAGAACGGGGTGTGTTCGGGGAAGGGCATGGATTCGCCGACCGGGACCACGTCGTCCCAGCGGCCGGGTTCGTCGTTGTGCTCCACGGCCACCCGGTGCCAGAGGGTGGCGGCGTCGGGCGGGCCGTCGGGGAAGCCTTCGCCGGCCACCACCTGTTCCCGCAGATAGGTGCCTGCCACGTCGGTGAAGCGGGGCACCACGGCCCGGCTGACCTCGGTGATGGTGCGGTCCAGTTCGAGCGAGGTGCCGATGGCGGCGCTGACCTCGTTGAGGAACTCCAGGCGTTCGCGGACCGCGGCGTACTCCAGGTCGGAGGCGAGTTCGGCCTCGGCGGCCTCGGCGGCCTCCTCGTCCTGGCGGGCGCGGGCCCGGGCGGCTGCGCGCAGCAGCAGACTGCGGCGCTGCACCCGGCGCGGCACGCCCCAGTCCGGGACCAGCGGGACCCGCCGGCGGTGGCCGATCTCCAGCGCGGGATAGCCGGTGGCCAGTACCTGCCCGGCGATGTCCGCGCTCTCCCGGGGATTCATCCGGGGCATGATCTCCGGGAGGCGGCGGGCGAGTGCGGGGCCGCCGGGCAGCGAGCCGGGCGGGGCGAAGCCGGCCGCGATCCGGCTGCCGCCGGGTGTCCTGGCGCCACGGGCCGCCTCCCGGGCCGCGAGTTCGCGGGTGAGCGGGGTGGCGTCGGCGGCCAGCACCAGCAGGCGCAGCGGGCCCGGGCCGGTGAGCGGCACCGCCCAGTAGAGGATGTCCAGCCGGTCGGCCCCGTCCTCGTCCGGCGGGCCGGAGGTGTAGAAGCGGCCGGTGGTGGGTTCGGCGAAGCGCAGCGGCGGTTCCCCGCCGGTACCGCCCGGGTACGCGGCCTCGGCGGCGGGGTGGACGGTGGTGTGCGCCATGGTCACCGGGTAGGCGGCGGCGCCGGCGGTCTCCACCGGGACGCCCACGTCGTCCAGCACGCCGGAGATGGGCAGCAGATCGGCGGCGGGCCGCCCCAGCGCCTCTTCTCCGGGGAGGCCGAACAGCCGGCGGGCGCCGGTGCTCCAGTGTGAGACCAGTCCGTAGAGGTCGACCACGACGACGGCCAGCGGCAGCCGTCCGGACACGGCTCCGGCCGGGGCCGCCGGGTGGTGCGGAGGCGTTCCGCCCTCGGGGAGCGCGGGCTCGTGGGCCACTTCTTCTCCTTCCCGAACGGGGAGCGAATCCACCGTACGCCGCTCCGCCGCCCCGGGGAGAGGCAATGGTCAAGAAGGTGGTGCGCCCGCGCTTCACACGCCCCACCGGGCACCCGCACCCCGGGAGGCAAGGGCCGGTCCGGCGTGGGCCGGCGCCGCCGTTCCCGGAAGCACTCCGCCACAGGACGAGCTCCCGGAAACGACGGCCTCGCGGCGCCTCGTCCGTGAGCCTAGCACCCCGGAGCGAACATGTGTTCTATTCTGACCCGGACAACACGCACCACCGGCGCGCCGGCCCGCCGGCCCGCCGCGCCCCCAGGAGGCCTCATGCGCTGGCAGAACCTGAGCGACCGCGACACCGCCGCCACGCCCGCGCTGTTCGGCGCCGACGCGGTGACCCGGACCGTGGACACCCCGGAGTTCCGCGGCATCACCTTCCACGAGGTGCGCGCCCGGACGATCCTCAACCGGGTCCCCGGCGCCTCCCGGATGCCGTTCGAGTGGACGGTCAACCCCTACCGCGGATGCAGCCACGCCTGCGTCTACTGCTTCGCCCGCCGCACCCACAGCTATCTGGACCTGGACACCGGCATCGGCTTCGACACCCAGATCGTGGTCAAGGTCAACGCCCCGGAGCTGCTGCGGCGCGAGCTGGCCGGGCCGCGCTGGCAGGGCGACCACATCGCCATGGGCACCAATGTGGACTGCTACCAGCGCGCCGAGGGCCGCTACCGGCTGATGCCGGGCATCCTGGCGGCGCTGCGCGACCACGCCAACCCGTTCTCCCTCCTCACCAAGGGCACCCTGATCCTGCGCGACCTGGAGCTGCTGCGGGAGGCCGCGGGGCGCACCCGGGTCGGCGTCTCCGTCTCGGTGGGATTCCTCGACCAGGAGCTGTGGCGCACCGTGGAGCCGGGCACGCCGGCCCCGCCGCGGCGGCTGGAGGTGGTGCGCACGCTCGCCGCGCACGGCATACCGTGCGGGGTGCTGATGGCCCCGGTGATCCCCTTCCTCTCCGACTCCCCCGAGCAGCTGCGCGCCACCGTGCGGGCCGTCGCGCAGGCCGGGGCGGCCTCCGTGACCCCGCTGGTGCTCCATCTGCGGCCCGGGGCGCGGGAGTGGTTCCTGCAGTGGCTGACCGCGCACCACCCGCGGCTGGCCGGCCGCTACCGGATGATGTACGGGGGCAGTCCGTACGCGCCCACCTGGTACCAGCGGAAGATCACCCGGCAGGTGCACGAACTGGCCGCGGAATACGGCATCGGGCCGTTCGGGCCCGGCGCGCACCGGAACCTGCGGCGGCCGGAGCAGGCGGAGGCCGCGGCGGGCCCGGAGAGCACGGCAGGCACGGCGGGTGCGGAGGCCGGTCCGGAGGGCACCCAGCTCACCCTGCTCTGACCGCCGGCCCCGGGAGCACCGCCCGCCCGGCGGCCGGCGCCACCGCCTCACACGCACCAGGGCGTGTCCGGCAGCACATCGTCCGGATGTCCGACGTAGTAGCCGGCCAGCCAGCCCTCGAAGCCGGGCGTGATCACATACACCCAGTACGGATTGCCGCCGACGGTCTGGCTCCCCTCCTTCTGGCACCACGCCTCGAAGGAGTCCCCCGGGTTGACCTGCCCCCGCGCATCGGGGCAGCGCGGCACCGACGGCGAGGCATTGCACCGGGCCGGATCCGCCTCGTTGTGCCGGACATTGACCTTGGCGGCCCAGGTGGTGAAGGTCCGCTGCCCGGATTCCTCCCCCTGCCGCTCCTCCCGCGGCCCCGGCTCCCCGGCACGCGGCGCCGGACGTCCGGATTCCGCCGGTGCCGCGGCGGCGCCGCCCGCCGTACCGGCGGTGATCCCCAGGGCCAGCAGGGCGGCGACGGACGCGTACCTGATCCTCTTCATGTTCTCCCCGGGCCGGCCGGCGGACCGCCCGCCGCTGCCGGCCGCACCCAGGCTCCCCGGCCCGGCCGCCCGCCAATCACCGCCCCGCACAGCACGAAGTTGAATGACTCCGGACCGTGTTCACCCCGGGCCCCGGGAGTGTCCGGGCAGGACCGTACGATCGGGGCGTGCGCATCCTCACATGGAATCTGTGGTGGCGGTTCGGCCCCTGGGAGCAGCGGCGGAAGGCGATCCTGTCGGTGCTGCGGGACGCCCGGCCGGATGTGATCGGCCTCCAGGAGGTCTGGGAGGCGGGCGGCGAGAATCTCGCCGAGTGGCTGGCGGGCGAGCTGGACATGCACTGGGCCTGGGGCCCGGCCGGGCTGCCGCCGCACTGGCGGCCCTTCGTCACCGAGCTCGGCGAGAGCGTGGGCAACGCGGTGCTGAGCCGCTGGCCGATCACCGAGCAGGAGGTGCGCCGGCTGCCCTCCGGCGACGGGCCGGAGGAGGGACGGGTGGCGCTGTTCGCCCTGGTGGAGACGGAGCGGGTGCGGGTGCCGTTCTTCACCACGCACCTGCACTCGGCGCCGTTCGGCTCGGCAGTGCGCTGCACCCAGGTGGCGGAGCTGGCCCGGTTCGTGGCCGAGCGCCGGGCGGCGGGCGATTTCCCGCCGGTGATCACCGGCGACTTCAACGCCGAGCCGGACTCGGACGAGATGCGGCTGTTCGCCGGGGCCAAGACCGCGCCCGTGGTGCCGGGCCAGACCCTGATCGACGTCTGGCGGTACGCCGACCCGCAGCAGCCGGGGGCGACCTGGGACCGGGCCAACGGCTATCTGACCCATCCGGCGGCGGTCAGCGCCCGGATCGACTACATCCACCTGGGGCTGCCGGGCCTGGCCAGCCGCTTCGGGGTGCGCTCCGTGGGCCGGGCGGGCGACGGCCCGGTGGACGGCGTATGGCCCTCCGACCACATGGCGGTGGTCGCCGACCTCGCCGTGGTCCCGGATGCCTGACCCTCCGCGGGAGCGGTGCGGGGATATCCGGAAACCGCGGTTCCTGACGGCCCGTCGGATAGCTTGGGTGACCCCCTCGTCACAACCGGTAGGGAGAGTCATGAGCAACGAAGCGGCGTCCCCGGAGCGGAAGCCGTCACCGAAGATCGACACCACCGTTCCGCACTCGGCCCGGGTCTGGAACTACTGGCTGGGCGGCAAGGACAACTACCCCGTGGACCGGGAGGCGGGCGACGCGTTCGCCCGCCTGTGCCCGAAGATCATCGTGGACGCCCGGGCGACCCGGCACTACATGGCCAGGGCGGTCCGCCACCTGGCCGGCGAGACCGGCATACGCCAGTTCCTGGACATCGGCACCGGGCTGCCCACCGTGGACAACACCCACCAGATCGCCCAGCGGGTGGCCCCGGAGTCCCGGATCGTCTACGTGGACAACGACCCGCTGGTGCTGGCGCACGCACGGGCCCTGCTCACCAGCACGCCCGAGGGCCGCACCTGGTACATCGACGCCGACGTGCGCGATCCGGAGTCGATCCTGGCCGAGGTGTCCGGGCTGCTGGACCTCTCCCGGCCCACCGCGCTGATGCTGATGGGCATTCTCGGCCATGTCGCCGACCTGGCGGAGGCCCGCTCGATCGTCCGCCGGCTGATGGACGCGCTGCCCTCCGGCAGTCATCTGGTGCACTACGACGGCACCGACGTGGACGAGGCGTGCACCCGGGCCACCCGGTTCTACAACGACAACAGCGGCGGCATCGCGTACCACCTGCGCACCCCGGAGCAGCTCGGCACCCTGCACGAGGGGCTGGAGACGCTGGAGCCGGGGATGGTGATGGTGACCCACTGGCGGCCGGACCCGAGCCCGTTCGACCTGCCCGACACCACCCAGTTCGGCGCCGTCTCCCGCAAGCCGTGAGGCGGGACGCCCGCGCCGGTGCGGGGCGGAGGGATCAGCGGGTGAGAACGCGGCCGGGGAAGGCGGCGACCTCCGGGTGGCCGAGGTACTCCTTGATGTCGTGCGCCCGGTCGCGGGCGTTCCGCACGGACAGTTCGGTCAGCTCGCCCTGCCAGTCCCCGGCCAGCGGGCAGCCGATGGCCACCGGGTCCGGCGGGCTCCAGACGTTGACCCACCGGGCCACCCGCTCGGGGCGCCGGGGCCCTCCGCCGAGCAGCCGGCTGTGCACGGCGTCCATGCCGAGCGGGCTGCCGGCGGTCACCATGAGAATGAGGTCCAGGGAGGGTGCGAGCCGGGTGACCAGGTCCATGCCGACGACCGTGCCGAGGCTGTGGCTGACCAGCACCACCTCCCCCGCTTCCGGCATGCTCTCCAGGACGCTGCGCAGCACGTCCTCCCGGACCCGGTCGTCGCCGAGGTAGGCGGCGACGTCGCGGAACTTCCGGGCGATGACCCACTCGTCGACGTCGGTGCGGGCGGCCAGCCAGCTCAGCTTCTGCTGGATGCCGCCGATCGCCCGCCCGGGCAGCAGTTCCGCCTCCGGCGGCGCCTCCTCCGGCATGCCGGTCCGCCGCGCTGCCTCGTCGAACATCTCCTCGTAGATGCCGCGGGTGGCCGCCCGGGCGGGCAGCAGGGCCTCGGCCGGCTCCTCGATCACCTCTTCGAACATCCGCCGCAGTTCCTCGCGCGCCGCCATGGACCGCACCAGTTCGTCCCCGTAGAAGGGGAACCACACGTCCGCCGGGTCCAGCGGCGCGAGTCCGGCCTCGGTGAGTCCCCCGTTGAGCCCGGCGGTCCAGCTGCGGCGCAGCCGCTCGGGTTCCCTGCCCTGCTGGCCCCGGCCGTGCAGGAACACCAGATGGCGACGGCCGCCGAAGGCCGTGGGCCGGGCCCGGAGGCCGCGGCGGGCGCGGGCCGCCGGGGCCGGGGCCGTGGTGTCCGGGCCCGGCCCGTGCTCCTCCCCCGCCTCCCCGGCCGGCTCCCCGGCCGTGCGCGGCTCCGGCTGCGGGGCCGGCGGCGCCGGTGCGGGCCCGGCCTGGAGCCCGGCTTCCGGGCCCATGTCCGCCAGCAGGGCACGGCGGGCCGGGTCGAGAGGCACGGTGGCCAGGTGGCGCAGCACGGAGCTGATCCGCACGCCCTCGTTCGACAGCCAGTCGATGGTGTCGTCGGGGTCGCCGCGGCGCCACGGCCGGCCGTCGCGCCGCAGGATCCGGCCCTGGTCGTCGATGCGCGGCACCCCGCTGTGGTGCAGTGCCACCACCTCCCACTGGTCGTTGAAGACCGGGGAGCCGGAGTTGCCGGGCTCGGTGTCGGTCCGGTAGTGGAGGAAGTGGTCCAGCCGCACCTGGACGGCGTTGTCCCGCAGCGCGACCTCCTTCAGCCGGCCACGGGGGTGTCCGACGATGTTGACGGCCTCGCCGATGACCACCTTGCCCAGCCGGGTGCTGAGCCGGTTCCAGCCGAACATCTCCCCCGGCTGTCCGCCGCCGGGCATCGCCGCCACCATGACCAGGGCGTAGTCCAGCGGCTGGTGCGCGGTGAAGAAGGCGTCCGGGTCGAGTTCCAGCCGGGTGGCGGTGCCCGGGGTGTTGTCGACGGTGGCCTGGGCCTCGAACTCCACGAAGCACTGCCGGGCGGTGTCCTCGTCCGGCAGCACATGGTGGTTGGTCAGCAGCAGGGCCGGCGAGACGAGGAATCCGGTGCCGAGCGGGATCTCCCGTCCGGCGGTGCGCATGCTGATGCGGGCGACGGCCTGCGCGGCCCGCGTGCCGCGCGGCAGGAAGCTGTACGCCTGGAGTTCGCTGGCCAGGCCGATGATCCGTTCGTGCACGGACGGCTCGTCCAGCGGCTCGCGGCGGACGCTGTCGATGACCGCCGCGGCGGGCACGCCCTGCCGGTCCATCAGCCGGGCGACCCGGGTGGCCAGGGCCTGCCTGCTGTCGGGGAAGGGGAGGCCCTCGCGCTGCTGCCGCTCGACGGCTCCGCGCTCGTCGGCGGTGGCCCGGTAGCGCCGGGCTGCGGCCACGGCCTGGCGCTCGGTCTCCGCGCGCATCCGTTCGGGGATCACCAGTTCCATGATGTCCATGCCGGATCACCGCTCCTCTCCGCTCACGGTGCCTGGGAGGGTCCGGAGATGCGGTTCAGCGCCGGTGCGTTCACCTGCTTTCATGGTGCTCCCCGGGCGTATCGCCCGCACCCCGGAGCGCCGGCAGCCCCGGGGGCATGCGCGGGCGCCGCCGGGTCACTCCCCGGACTGCTCGTGGGCGGCGATCAGCGGTTCGAGGGGGGAGCGGGGGAATTCGCGTTCGAACGAGCTGATGTGCCAGCGGGAGGGGAAGAGGGCGAGGATCTCGCCGTCCTTGACCCGGGTCATGGCCTCGCCGTGCACCAGCCGGGAGCGGTTGAGCGCGGCCCCGCCGCCGGCGTCGGTGCGCCGGGCACAGGTGTACGGCAGCGGCTCCAGCCGCACGGCGGCCGAGAACTCGTTCTCCATGCGGTGGCCGACCACGTCGAACTGCATGGGCCCGACCGCCGCCAGCACCGGCGCCTGCTCGCCGCGGGCGTCCGAGACCAGCACCTGGACCACGCCCTCCTCGTCGAGCTGGGCGATGCCGCGGCGGAACTGCTTGGACCGGGCGATGTCCACCGGGCGGGCGATGGCGAAGTGCTCCGGGGCGAAGGTGGGCATGGGCGGGAACTCGGCCTTCCGCCCGGTGTAGAGGGTGTCGCCCACCCGCAGCGCGGCGGCGTTGACCAGGCCGACCACATCGCCCGGGTAGGCCCGCTCCACCGAGGTGCGGTCCTGGCCGAAGACGCTGTGCGCGTACTTGGTGGAGAACGGGCGGCCGGAGGCGGCCCGGGTCACGGTCATGCCGCGTTCGAAGACTCCGGAGCAGACCCGCAGGAAGGCGATCCGGTCCCGGTGGGCGCGGTCCATGTTGGCCTGCACCTTGAAGACCAGGCCGGAGAAGTCCGCGTCCAGCGGCCGGGGGTCGCCGGCGGTCTGCTCGCGGGGCGCCGGTGCCGGGGCCAGGTCGACCACGGCGTCCAGCAGCAGCCGGACGCCGATGTTGGACAGCGCGGCGCCGAAGAACACCGGGGTGGAGACGCCGGCCAGGAAATCGTCCTGGTCGTGGCCGGCGCCGGTGCCGGCCAGCAGTTCCAGTTCCTCGGCCGCGGCCTGCCATTCCTCGCCGAACGCGGCGCCGGCCTCCGCGGCCGTCAGCGGCTCCTCGGTCGCCGTGTGCTCGCCGCCCGGGGCGCGGGTGCAGTGCAGCATGGTGCCGGGTTCCCGGGCGTCGATCAGTCCGCGCATGTGGCCGGCGATGCCGACCGGCCAGGTGACCGGGGTGGGGCGGAGCCGGAACTCGCGCTCGATCTCGTCCAGCAGCTCCAGGGCGTCCCGGCCGGGCCGGTCCCACTTGTTGATGAAGGTGATCACCGGGATTCCGCGGTGCCGGCAGACGTCGAACAGCTTGCGGGTCTGCTCCTCCAGGCCCTTGGCCGCGTCGATCAGCATCACCGCGCAGTCCACCGCGGCCAGCACCCGGTAGGTGTCCTCGGAGAAATCGGCGTGACCGGGGGTGTCCAGCAGATTCAGCACACACCCGCGGTATGCGAACTGGAGCACCGCGGAGGTGACGGAGATGCCCCGGGCGCGTTCCATCTCCATCCAGTCGGAGGTGACGCCGCGCCGGTCGCCCTTGCCGTGCACCGCCCCGGCCGAGGTGATGGCGCGGGCGTGCAGCGCCAGTGCCTCGGTGAGGGTGGACTTGCCCGCGTCCGGGTGGGAGATCACCGCGAAGGTCCGCCGCCGCGCGGCCTCCCCGGCCGCCGTGCCCGGTCCCGCCGCCTGTGCCGCCGTACTGGTCGGTGCAGTCACCGTTCCTCATTCACGCTGGTGGTGTCGCGATACCCGGGCGAATCTACCGCCCCGGCGGCACCGACCGGAAACCCGCCGCCGAAGCGCCCGCCGCCCGCCGCGAGGGCTGCCGGCCGCCGGGGACGTGGTGTGTGCCACAGGAAAAGGCGGGTGGTGGGGGTGGCCCTGGGGTTACCGACCGGTTAGCCTGCTCATCAGAGCGATACCACGCTCAGGCGGTTTGGTGACGCAGCCGCCCGGAGTGCCATCGGTCCGGCACTCCCCGTCTTCACGGCGGGACCCCCGGGACAGGGTCCGCCGGCGTTCCCCGTCGGCCCGCCGACGGCGTACCGCACACTGCCCGCGCCCGTGGCGCGGGCTCCGCCTGCACCGCGCGCGCCGATCGCGCCTTCGCGCAGCCGCAGGCGCACTCCCGCCCTCCCCTCACCCTCGTCGTTCCCGGACCGCTGAGGAGTCCCGTGATGGACCGTTCCGTCTCCCGTTCAGGTTCGAGCCCCGCACTGCCCACCGTCGCCGTCGTGGGCCTGGGCACCATGGGCGCCGGCATCGCCGAAGTCCTGGCCCGCTCCGGCCGTGACGTGATCGGCATCGACATCAGCCCGGCCGCCGCGCGCCGCGCCGTCACCGCACTTCAGGTCTCCACCCGGCACGCCGTCGAGCGCCGGAAGCTGTCCGCCGAGGAGCGGCAGGACGTGCTCGGCCGCTTCCGCACCTCCACCGATCTCAAGGAGGCCGCGGAGGCCGACCTGGTCATCGAGGTGGTCCCGGAGGACTACGCCCTGAAGCTGGAGGTCTTCACCGCACTGGACGGCATCGTCCGCCCGGACGCCGTCCTGGCCACCGGCACCAACGCGCTGCCGGTCACCCGGCTGGCCGCCGACACCGCCCGCCCGGAGCGCGTCATCGGCCTGCACTTCTTCCACCCGGTGCCGGTGATGAAGCTGGTGGAGGTGGTCTCCTCGGTGCTCACCTCCCCCGAGGTGGTCTCCCGGGTCACCGAACTCGCCGCCGACCTGGGCAAGGAGCCGCTGCACACCGGCGACCGCCCCGGCTTCATCGCCGACGGCCTGCTGTTCGGCTACCTCAACCAGGCCGCCGCCATGTACGAGGCGCGCTACGCCACCCGGGAGGACATCGACGCGGCCATGCGGCTGGGCTGCGGCCTGCCCATGGGCCCGCTGGAGCTGCTGGACCTGATCGGCATCGACACCGCGCAGACCGTGCTGGAGGCGATGTACGCCGCCTCCGCCGACCGGCTGCACGCCCCCGCCCCCGTCCTGAAGCAGCTCAGCGCGGCGGGCATGACCGGCCGCAAGGCGGGCCGCGGGTTCTACACCTATGCCGGCACCACCCCGCCGGAGAACGCCACCGTGGTGCCCGACGCGCTCACCCCCGGCCAGACGGAACGCCGTGCCGCGCCCCGCCCGGTCACCTCCGTCGGCGTGGCCGGCTCCGGCACCATGGCCTCGGGCATCGCCGAGGTGTTCGCCAGGGCCGGATACGACGTCACCCTTGCCGCCCGCAGCCTGGCCAAGGCCGGGACCGCCCGCGGCCGGATCGCGAAGTCGCTGGACCGCTCGGTGAAGAAGGGCCGGATCTCCGAGGGCGACCGGGACGCCGTCCTGGCCCGCATCACCCCCGCCGGCACCCTGGAGTCCTTCGCCTCCGCCGACCTGGTGGTGGAGGCCGTGGCCGAGGACCTGGCGGTGAAGAAGGAGCTGTTCGCCACCCTGGACAGGGTCTGCAAGGCCGACGCGGTGCTGGCCACCACCACCTCCTCGCTGCCGGTCATCGCCTGCGCCCGGGCCACCTCCCGCCCCCGCGAGGTGATCGGCATGCACTTCTTCAACCCGGCCCCGGCCATGAAGCTGGTGGAGGTGGTGCGCACGGTGCTCACGGGGGAGGAGGCGCACGCCACCGTGGTGGAGGTGTGCGCCCGCATCCGCAAGCATCCGGTGGACTGCGGCGACCGGGCCGGCTTCATCGTCAACGCCCTGCTGTTCCCGTACCTGAACAACGCGGTGAAGATGGTCCAGGAGCACTACGCCACGCCGGACGCCATCGACACCGCGATGAGGCTGGGCGGCGGCTACCCGATGGGCCCCTTCGAACTGCTGGACGTGGTGGGGCTGGACGTCTCGCTGGCCATCGAGGAGGTGCTGCACAAGGAGTTCCGCGATCCCTCGCTGGCACCGGCCCCGCTGCTGCGGCAGTTGGTGGAGGCCGGCTGTCTGGGGCGGAAGACCGGCCGCGGGTTCCGCGAGTATGCCCGCGCCTGAGTCCGCGCGGCACCCGGAGTCCTCCCGCGGAGCGGACGCCACGCGGGAGGACGCCCGGATACAGTACGTTCGCATCATGGTCCAGCCCGTCAAGTCAACTCCACGTTCTCAGCCCGCGTCGCAGCGCCTGAAGGTGCGCCGCCAGCTCGCGGCGGCGGCCATGGAGCTGTTCGCCACCAAGGGGTACGCGGCCACCACCGTGGACGAGATCGCCGCCACCGCCGGGGTCGCCCGCAGGACGTTCTTCCGCCACTTCCGGTCCAAGGAGGAGGCGATCTTCCCGGACCACGACGACACCCTGGAGCGCGCCAAGGCCGTCCTGGACGCGGCGCCGCCGCACGAGAACCCGCTGGACACGGTCTGCCGCGGCATCAAGGAGGTCATGAAGATGTATGCCTCCTCCCCCAAGGTCTCGGTGGAGCGCTACCTGCTCACCCGGGAGGTGCCGGCGCTGCGGGAGCGGGAGATCGCCTCGGTGGCCCGCTACGAGCGGCTGTTCACCCGTTATCTGCTGGGCCACTTCGACGAGTCGGCGCCCGGCGCGGACGGCGAGGTCGACGAGCCGCTGCTGGCCGAGGTGGCCGCCTCGGCGGTGGTCACCGCGCACAACCATGTGCTGCGGCGCTGGCTGCGGGCCGGCGGGCAGGGCGATGTGGAGGGCGAGCTGGACCGGGCCTTCGCGGTGGTGCGGCGGGCCTTCGGCGACCTGCCGGTGATCTCCGGCAGGCCGCCGCGCCCGGCGGGGACGGCCGAGGGCGAGGTGCTGGTCACGGTCACCCGGACCGATGCCTCGCTGCCCGAGGTGATGCGGCTGATCGAGCAGGCGCTGGCGCAGCGCGAGCAGGCGGCGACACCCCCGTGACGCGCTGATCCCTTCCGGACGGACGGGGCCGCTCCCGCGCCGGGAGCGGCCCCGTCCCTGTGATGCAGTGCTCATCCGTATCGCGAAGGTGACATCTGAGCGAATTTGTTGGCACTCAGTGTCTTGCATACTGGCACGCCGTGCCATACGGTGTGGTCATCCAACGGCGCTGTCCCTGATGTTCCGGGCGCCCGAGGACGCCTGCGTCACCAGGCACAGCGCTACCGCGCGGAGCCCTGACCCGCCGCCGGACCGACGGCAGACAGCACTTCTCCTGCCCCACTTGTCGTCAAACCGCAGCACGGTCCCCACGGACCGTGCTCCCCGCACCGCCGAGCGGCGCGGGGCGCACCCGCCGGAGGCTCCCGACGTGAAGGACATCCTCAACGCGATCCTCGCGACCGACACCGCACCCGAGGACTTCGCCGCTCTCCCCCTGCCCGAGTCGTACCGCGCCATCACCGTCCACAAGGACGAGGCCGACATGTTCAAGGGCCTGCCCGACCGGGAGAAGGACCCGCGCACATCCCTGCACCTGGACGAGGTGCCGGTTCCCGAACTGGGCCCCGGCGAGGCCCTGGTGGCCGTCATGGCCAGCTCGGTGAACTACAACTCGGTGTGGACCTCGATCTTCGAGCCGGTCTCCACCTTCGCCTTCCTGGAGCGCTACGGCCGGCTCTCCCCGCTCGCCGCCCGCCACGACCTGCCGTACCACATCATCGGCTCCGACCTGGCCGGCGTGGTGCTGCGCACCGGCCCCGGGGTCAACGCCTGGCGGCCCGGCGACCGGGTGGTGGCGCACTGCCTGTCGGTGGAGCTGGAGTCCCCGGACGGCCACAACGACACCATGCTCGATCCCGAGCAGCGGATCTGGGGCTTCGAGACCAACTTCGGCGGCCTGGCCGAGATCGCCCTGGTGAAGTCCAACCAGCTGATGCCCAAGCCCGCGCACCTGTCCTGGGAGGAGGCCGCCTGCCCGGGCCTGGTCAACTCCACCGCCTACCGGCAGCTCGTCTCCCGCAACGGCGCCGGCATGAAGCAGGGCGACAACGTGCTGATCTGGGGCGCCAGCGGCGGCCTGGGTTCCTACGCCACCCAGTACGCGCTGGCCGGCGGCGCCAACCCGGTCTGCGTGGTCTCCAGCCCGGAGAAGGCGGAGATCTGCCGCCGGATGGGCGCCGAGGCGGTCATCGACCGCAATGCCGAGGGATACCGCTTCTGGAAGGACGAGCACACCCAGGACCCCAAGGAGTGGAAGCGGTTCGGCAGCCGCATCCGCGAACTCACCGGCGGCGAGGACATCGACATCGTCTTCGAACACCCCGGCCGGGAGACCTTCGGCGCCTCCGTCTACGTCACCCGCAAGGGCGGCACCATCGTCACCTGCGCCTCCACCTCGGGCTACCTGCACCAGTACGACAACCGCTACCTGTGGATGAACCTGAAGCGGATCATCGGCACGCACTTCGCCAACTACCGCGAGGCGTACGAGTCCAACCGGCTCATCGCCAAGGGGAAGATCCACCCCACCCTGTCGCGGACCTACCCGCTGGAGCAGACCGGGCAGGCCACCTTCGACGTGCACCGCAATCTGCACCAGGGCAAGGTCGGCGTGCTCTGCCTGGCACCCGAGGAGGGCATGGGCGTCACCGATCCGGAGCTGCGCGAGCGGCACGCCGAGGCCATCAACCGCTTCCGCAACGTCTGACGAGACCGTCCGGAGTCCATCCATGACGTCACAGACCCCAGCGCCCGCCGGCCGCGGCCCGCGGCCGGCGCCGCGCGGCAAGGACCGGCCCTGGCTGATGCGCACCTACGCCGGCCACTCCAGCGCCGAGGCCTCCAACGAGCTCTACCGGCGCAATCTGGCCAAGGGCCAGACCGGCCTGTCGGTCGCCTTCGACCTGCCCACCCAGACCGGCTACGACCCGGACCACGTGCTGGCCCGCGGCGAGGTCGGCCGGGTCGGCGTGCCGGTCGCCCATCTCGGCGACATGCGGCGGCTGTTCCAGGACATCCCCCTGGAGCGGATGAACACCTCGATGACCATCAACGCCACCGCCATGTGGCTGCTGGCCCTCTACCAGGTGGTCGCCGAGGAGCAGGGCGCCGGCATCGCCCGGCTGTCCGGCACCACCCAGAACGACATCGTCAAGGAGTACCTCTCCCGCGGCACGCACGTCTTCCCGCCCGGGCCCTCGCTGCGGCTGACCACCGACACCATCGCCTACACGGTGGCGCACATGCCCCGGTGGAACCCGATCAACATCTGCAGCTACCACCTCCAGGAGGCCGGGGCCACCCCGGTCCAGGAGATCGCCTACGCCATGGCCACCGCCGTGGCGGTGCTGGACGCGGTGCGCGACTCCGGCCAGGTGCCGCAGGAGCGGATGGGCGAGGTGGTCGGCCGGATCTCCTTCTTCGTCAACGCGGGTGTCCGCTTCGTCGAGGAGATGTGCAAGATGCGGGCCTTCACCCGCATCTGGGACCACCTCACCGCCCGGCGCTACGGCATCACCGACCCCAGGCAGCGCCGCTTCCGCTACGGGGTGCAGGTCAACTCCCTGGGCCTGACCGAGGCGCAGCCGGAGAACAACGTCCAGCGGATCGTGCTGGAGATGCTGGCCGTCACCCTCTCCCGGGACGCCCGGGCCCGCGCCGTGCAGCTCCCGGCGTGGAACGAGGCCCTGGGCCTGCCCCGCCCCTGGGACCAGCAGTGGTCGCTGCGCATCCAGCAGGTGCTGGCCGAGGAGAGCGACCTGCTGGAGTACGACGACCTGTTCGCCGGCTCCCACGTGGTGGAGGGCAAGACCGCCGAGCTGGCCGACGCCGCACTGGCCGAGATGACCCGGATCGAGGAGATGGGCGGCGCCCTGGCCGCCGTGGAGTCCGGCTACCTCAAGGCGCAGCTGGTCGCCTCGCACGCCCGCCGCCGGGCCCGGATCGAGGCGGGCGAGGAGCGGATCGTGGGCGTCAACTGCTACGAGTCCACCGAGCCCTCCCCGCTCACCGCCGACCTGGACANGTCAACTGCTACGAGTCCACCGAGCCCTCCCCGCTCACCGCCGACCTGGACACCGCGATCATGACCGTGGACCCGGCCAACGAGGCCCGGGTGGTGGCGGCCCTGGGCCGCTGGCGCGACGACCGCGACGAGCGGCGCGCCCGCCAGGCGCTGGGCGCGCTGAAGAAGGCCGCGGCCGGCACCGGCAATCTGATGCCCGCCACCCTGGAATGCGCCCGCGCCGGGGTCACCACCGGGGAGTGGGCCTGGGCGCTGCGCGAGGTCTTCGGCGAGTACCGGGCACCCACCGGGGTCGGCGGCGCGCCGGTCGCGGTCGCCGCCGAGGAGGGCCCGGCGCTGGCCGCGGTGCGCCGCAAGGCCGGGCAGACCGCCCGCGAGCTCGGGCTCGGCAAGCTGCGGCTGCTGGTCGGCAAGCCCGGGCTGGACGGGCACAGCAACGGCGCCGAGCAGATCGCGGTGCGCGCCCGGGACTGCGGCCTGGAGGTCGTCTACCAGGGCATCCGGCTCACCCCGGAGCAGATCGTGTCCGCGGCGGTGGACGAGGACGTGCACTGCGTGGGGCTGTCCATCCTGTCCGGCTCGCACGGCGAGCTGGTGCCCGAGATCCTGGCCCGGCTGCGGGACGCGGGCGCCGGGGACATCCCGGTGATCGTGGGCGGCATCATCCCGGCCGCCGACGCCAGGGAGCTGCGGGCGGCCGGAGTGGCGGCCGTGTTCACCCCCAAGGACTTCGGTATCACCGAGATCATCGGCCGTATCGTCGACGAGATCCGGTCCGCGCACCGGCTCGGTCCCCTGGAGGTACCCGCATGACCGCGGAGGCCACCGCCGTGCGTGCCGCGGCCGATCTCGCCGGACCGGTGCCCGGCCGGACCGGCCGGGGCGTCCCGATCCCCTCAGCCATCCCTGGAGGTACCCGCATGACCGCCGACCAGCCCGCCGCCGGGACCGCCGCCGGAACCGCCGCGCCCAACCGGCTGCGCCCACGCCGCTCCTGCCTGGCCGTGCCGGGCAGCAACCCGCGCTTCCTGGAGAAGGCCCAGGGCCTGCCCGCCGACCAGGTCTTCCTCGATCTGGAGGACGCGTGCGCGCCGCTGGCCAAGGAGGGCGCCCGGCACACGGTGGTCAAGGCGCTCAACGAGGGCGACTGGACCGGCAAGACCCGGGTGGTGCGGGTCAACGACTGGACCACCCACTGGACCTACCGGGACGTGATCACGGTGGTCGAGGGCGCCGGTCCCCACCTGGACTGCATCATGCTGCCCAAGGTGCAGGACGCCGGGCAGATCACCGCCCTGGACCTGCTGCTCACCCAGATCGAGAAGACCATGGGATTCGAGGTGGGCCGGATCGGCATCGAGGCGCAGATCGAGAACGCCCGCGGCCTGGTCAACGTGGACGCCATCGCCGCGGCCTCGCCCCGGCTGGAGACCATCATCTTCGGCCCGGCCGACTTCATGGCCTCCATCAACATGAAGTCGCTGGTGGTGGGCGAGCAGCCGCCCGGCTACCCGGCCGACGCCTACCACTACATCCTGATGCGGATCCTGATGGCCGCCCGCGCCCACGACCTCCAGGCCATCGACGGCCCCTACCTCCAGATCCGCAACACCGACGGCTTCCGGGCGGTGGCCGAACGGGCCGCGGCGCTGGGCTTCGACGGCAAGTGGGTGCTGCACCCCGGCCAGATCGACATCGCCAACGAGGTCTACTCCCCCTCCCAGGAGGACTACGACCACGCCGAGCTGATCCTGGACGCCTATGCCTACTTCACCTCCGAGGAGGGCGGCAAGAAGGGCTCGGCGATGCTCGGCGACGAGATGATCGACGAGGCCAGCCGCAAGATGGCCCTGGTCATCGCGGGCAAGGGCCGGGCCGCCGGCATGGCCCGCACCTCGACGTTCGAGCCCCCCGCCGCCTGAGCCCCGCCGCCTTCCGACCCGAGCCCACGGAGCCCGCCATGCAGTTCGGCCGCACCTACGAAGAGTTCACCGTCGGGGACGTGTACAAGCACTGGCCCGGCAAGACCGTCACCGAGTACGACGACCATCTGTTCTGCCTGCTCACCATGAACCACCACCCGCTGCACATGGACGCGCACTACGCGGAGGAGTCCACCGACTTCGGCCGCAATGTGGTGGTCGGCAACTACATCTATTCCCTGCTGCTGGGCATGTCCGTGCCGGACGTCTCCGGCAAGGCCATCGCCAACCTGGAGATCGAGTCGCTGAAACATGTGGCCCCGACCTTCCACGGCGACACCGTCTACGGCGAGACCACCGTGCTGGACAAGACCCCGTCGAGGTCCAGGTCCGACCGCGGCATCGTGCACGTCGAGACCCGCGGCTACAAGCAGGACGGCACCCTGGTCTGCGTCTTCCGGCGCCGGGTGATGGTGCCCACCGCCGCCTACCTCAAGGAGCGCGGCGGCGAACAGCCCGGCCGCCCCCAGCCCAAGCCTCTGCCCGCGAAGGGAGCGAAGTGAGATGGGGCGCCTGGCGCAGACCGAGGGCCTGACCGAGGTCCAGCGGGAGATCCTCTCCACCGTCCGTTCCTTTGTCGACAAGGAGATCATTCCGGTCGCCACCGAGCTGGAGCACCGGGACGAATACCCCGGCGACATCGTGGAGGGCCTGAAGGAGCTGGGTGTCTTCGGCCTGATGATCCCCGAGGAGTACGGCGGGCTGGGCGAGTCGCTGCTCACCTACGCGCTGTGCGTGGAGGAGATCGCCCGCGGCTGGATGTCCGTCTCCGGCATCATCAACACCCACTTCATCGTCGCGTACATGCTGAAGCAGCACGGCACCCGGGAGCAGAAGGAGCACTTCCTGCCCAGGATGGCGACCGGCGAGGTCCGCGGGGCCTTCTCCATGTCCGAGCCCGCGCTCGGCTCGGACGTCTCCGCCATCACCTCCAAGGGGGTGCTCGACGCCGCCACCGGCGACTTCCTGCTCACCGGCCAGAAGATGTGGCTGACCAACGGCGGCACCGCCAATCTGGTCGCGGTGCTCTGCCGCACCGACGAGGGCCACCCCGAGGGCACCGCGCCGCACAAGTCGATGACCACCTTCCTGGTGGAGAAGGAGCCCGGCTTCGGCGAGGTCCGGCCCGGCCTGACCATCCCCGGCAAGATCGACAAGATGGGCTACAAGGGCGTCGACACCACCGAGCTGATCATGGACGGCCTGCGCATCCCGGCCGACCGGGTCCTCGGCGGCGCGGAACAGGGCCGGGGCCGGGGCTTCTACCAGATGATGGACGGCGTCGAGGTCGGCCGGGTCAATGTGGCGGCCCGCGGCTGCGGGGTGGCCCGGCGCGCCTTCGAGCTGGCCGTGGACTACGCCCAGCAGCGCCACACCTTCGGCAAGGCCATCGCCCAGCACCAGGCCGTCCAGTTCCGGCTGGCCGAGATGGCGGTCAAGGTGGAGGCCGCGCACGCGCTGATGGTCGGCGCCGCCCGCAAGAAGGACTCCGGGCAGCGCAACGACCTCGAAGCCGGCATGGCCAAATATCTCGCCTCCGAATACTGCAAGGAGGTCGTGGAGAGCGCCTTCCGCATCCACGGCGGCTACGGCTACTCCAAGGAGTACGAGATCGAGCGGCTCTACCGGGAGGCGCCGATGCTGCTCATCGGTGAGGGAACCGCGGAGATCCAGAAAATGATCATAGGCCGCCGCCTGCTGGAGGAGTACCGCTCCGCCGGCTGAACCGCCCCCGGACGCACGGGAGCCGCCGCGGTCGCCGGTCCCGGGCCCAAGGGCCCGGGACCGATGACGGAAAGATCACAGCTCGGCCAGGACTTAGGACCTTGGCCGGCCGACCAGCTTGCCGGGTTACCGTCTTCTGCCGATAGCATCTGGAGTGGCCGCACCGTATCTCAGGGTCCGGCTTCCCCCGCTACGAAGGTCTTCCATGCCCCACCGCTCCCTCCCCGAGCCCCGCGGCCGTGTGCGCCTCGCGCGTGGTGCCTCTCCGTGGCTGCTGCCGACCGTCGCCACCGCCGCCGTCAGCCTGTCCCGGGCCCGCCGCTCCCCCCGCTGGGCCGCACTCGCCGTACCCGCGACCGCGCTCGCCGCCGGCATGCTGTGGTTCTTCCGCGACCCCGAGCGGGAGATCGCCCCCGGCCGGGTGATCTCGCCCGCCGACGGCGTGGTGCAGTCCATCACCCCCCGGCCGGACGGCCGCACCCGGGTGGCGATCTTCATGAGCCCGCTCAACGTGCACGTCAACCGCGCCCCGGTGGCCGGCACCGTGACCTCGGTGGAGCACATCCCCGGCGGCTACGTTCCCGCCTTCAACAAGGAGAGCGAGTTCAACGAGCGGGTCGTCTGGCACTTCGACAGCGAGCTCGGGGACATCGAGATGGTGCAGATCGCGGGCACCGTGGCCCGGCGGATCGTGCCCTACGTGCCGCGCGGCACCAAGGTGGAGCAGGGCGAGCGCGTCGGCCTGATCCGCTTCGGCTCCCGGGTCGACGTCTACCTCCCGCAGGGCATGGAGCCCGCGGTCGCCCTCCGCCAGCGCACCACCGCGGGGGTGACGCGCCTTGACCGTGACTGACCCCAAGGCCCACAGCGGTGCCTCCTCCGATCCGTCCGTCTGGGTCCCGGAGGCCGAGGTGGACGCGGACGAGGACGACGACATGCCGCTGTCGCTGCGGCTGTCCATCGCCGACGCGCTGACCCTGGCCAACGCCACCTGCGGCTTCCTCGCCGTCTACTTCACCACCACCGGCGTCCTCATCCCGCACCTGACCAACAGCGGGGATGTCGGCGTGGTGCGCAACAACGCGGCCACCGCCGTGCTGCTGATGCTGTGCGCCTCGGTCTTCGACCTCTTCGACGGGCTGGTGGCCCGCAAGCTGCGCAGCTCCGCCATGGGCGCGGAGCTGGACAACCTCTCCGACCTGGTGAGCTTCGGCCTGGCCCCGGCCTACTTCGTGCTGGTGTGGGGCATGGTGGTGGGCGACGCCCACGAACCCCTCTCCGCCCTGGCCGCCACGGTGGTCCTGCTGGCCGTGGTGCTCCGCCTGGCGCGCTTCTCCTGCGTCACCATGCCCGACGGCATCTTCCAGGGCATGCCCAGCCCCTTCGGGGCCCTGACGGTGGTCTCCATCGTCCTCCTGGAACTCCCCTTCTTCCCCACCCTGCTCGCCATCCTGGGTGTCGCCTGGCTGATGGTCAGCCGGGTCGAGTACCCCAAGCCGCGCGGCCCGCTGGCCGTGGCCATGCTGGGCTGGATCGTGCTCGGCATGGGGATGCTGACGGCCTGGGCCTTCGACGCCCCGGGCGGCGAACTGATGCTGCAGACCGGGTGCTCGATGCAGGTGGTGCTGGGCGCGGTGATCCCGCTCTTCGCCACCGCCCGCCGGTTCAGCGCCTTCCGCGACCACCGCCGGGAGGTCCGCGAGTCCCGCGCCGAGACCGCCGAGGCCGCCTCCCGTTCCTGAGCGCGCAGCACGCGCCCCATGGCTTCCGCGAAGGGGGCCCGCCCATCCGGGCGGGCCCCCTTCGGGTGTGCCCTCGGGCTTCGCCGTTCCTTCCGGTTTCGCCGACAGGCGTGCACCGTCCTTGTCACAATCCGCCGCCGGCAGTCCACCTGACGTCACACTCCGCGGTTAGGGTACAGGCCACGCAACAACGGGAAGTGAGCGATGCCGAGGGGGACTTGACGTGGGCCGTGCTTCCGACTGGTCGCCGCTGGACATGGACGGCGATCCCACACCGGGGGACCCCTCCCGGATCGAGCAGCTGGGCAACAAGTTCACCACCTTCGCCGATGACGTCTACGACGCGCTGCAGAAGGTCCGCACTCTCGGCGAGGACGGCACCCTGGCGGCGTTCGTGGGGGAGTCGGCGGATTCCTACCGGGA